>JAPLJX010000114.1 GCA_026388375.1 Deltaproteobacteria bacterium | reverse complement strand
CGATGTCGACCGGCTCTTTGCTCAGCTTCTGCGCCGCCTTCACGATCTCCTTCATCAGGGAAACGTATTTGCCCGCCACGCCCAGCTTCTCGGCGCGGGCGATCATCCGCTTCGCCATCGGGTCCTTCAGCATCAGACCCGACACCCCCAGCGCGGGATCGTTCAGTCTCGTCCCGATCACCGCCTCGACCACCTCCGAAAAGGGCTTGCCCTCTTTTTCCTGGCGGCCCAGGATGCCGTCCATCAGCCTCCCGATCTCCTGGTAGGCGCCGTAAGCATGGCCGAAGGCGAGGATGGAGGAACCGGCGGCCTGAGTCAGCAGCGTCTTTCCACTCGCGACAACCCGCGCGATGTTCGCCGGCGAGGAGAGCCCGTCCTCCAGCATGCAGACCATGATGTAGTTGAGCATCTTCTCTTCCTCGACCAGCGGAATCCGCGCCTGAAAGTCGACGAAGAGAACATCCGTGAGGCCATAACCGGCTTCCACGAGCTCTGTGGTGTCGTAGCCCCGGGCGACGATGCGGTGAACATTCTTGTATGCGACCTCGGACACCCACTGGAAGCGATCGCGCTTCTCATCCATCGGAACCGTGCCGCGCTCCCGGGTACGGTAATTGAAATTGAGTCTCGGGTCGTCTAAATTATCCATTTCTTGTATTCTCCTTCCTCTTTCTGCTTTCGGGCGTACGCCTGTCGCTCGGCCTGGCTGGGCACTTCCCGGTCGGCGGGGCCCTTGTATTTGATCATGGAGAGATCCAGCATCTGGACCATCGGCTCCCGCTTCGAGGCCGCCCAGGCCCGCCCCTTCTTCATCGTGTATGTGGCGTGGGCCGCACAGCTGAAACCGCGGCAGACACAACCGATGCACCAGGCGGCGTTGGGGGAGAAACCCAGCTCCGCGAGGGCCGTATTGCCGGCGCCTATCATGTTCACCGACACATAGTCCTTGCCTTCCTTTTTTCTCCGCGCGTTGAAATGCTTCTCGATGGAGCGCTGCAGTTCGAGATAGACGCCGCTGCAGAGCTGCTCATGCTTGATGTGGGTCGGTTCCGCGCGGGGGTCGCCGTCATGGTGCTGCGGCTGCCCCATCCCCATGACGGCGAGGCCCGCATCCATGTACTCGTCGACGAGGATCTTGCCCATTTCCTCGATGTTCTTCCCCTCCACCCGGGCGCGCTCGATGTACTTGTGCATCATGTAGCCGTGAGCCGCTCCGGGACCGTGGGCCGACCCGAAGGTCATGACCGCCGCGGAGATTGCGGCGGGGAGGTTGGGCCGGCCGCCGATCACGGCGATCGCCGACGCCGCCGACGGCGACATGGAGTGCTCCAGAAACTCGCCCGTCTCATACCGCAGCATATCCACCTCGTTCTCCGCCGCAATCCGGTTCTGGAAGAGGATGAAGAGCATGTCGTAAAATGTGTAGCCCGCCTCGGCCAAGTCGCTCACGTTGTAGCCCCGCACGACGGTCTGTTCTTCCGTCTTGTATGAAAGGGCTGTCTTTCTCCTATATAACGGTTGTCTGTCCATTCTAACTTCCCTCCAAATAGTCTTATTACTTCGTCTCGTCCTTAAACGTCGCCCTGCTCGCATTACCCTGTTGTCCCGCAGGTGCCATCCTAAGCTCACCGATCAGAATCCCGCACCGCCGGCAACCCATCGCTTCTCTCTCGTAATACCAACCGGAACGTGATGCACCACGAACCGGTAAATTCGATAATAATCATAAAAGAGGCATCAACTATAAGTCAAAATAATAATCATATTTTTAATAACAAATTATTATCATTATTAAGTCTTCGCCTCCCGCCTCTCCCTAAACCGTAAAGTCAGGGCGACCGTATGACTGGCATCATAGAAAAAATTCCGGCGGGAAGTCAAACTGATAATAATTATAATTCTATAGTAAATTCCTATATTGGCCGGCCCGGCCGCGGGACGCTTCATCCGTCGCAGACCTGCAGGCGTAACAGCCGGTTCGGGATCACCCATTGTTTTTAACAATACCTATATCAATTTTTTCTACTTGACTCCTCTTCCGGACAGGGTAAAGCTGCCATCGTTCAATACCCATTCGATGAGTATGCGTTTTTCTTCGCATCTCTGACCCGGGGGAAAGGAGGGGATCAGTCAAGATATATCGGTAGCATGCCGATTTTGAAACCCGCTGTCGGCAGCGGTCATGACCTGCAATGGCGATGTTTCCCAGAATCAGTCTGTAGGCGAAGCCATCAAGGTCAAGTCATGGTTGAGAGAATATTTCTCAACCCCCAAGTTGAGGAGGAAAAGCTATGAAGAAAGTGATCGGATTTTTGGTAATCGCAGCATTTTGGGGTGTATTAGGTCTGGCGGATCAGTCGCAGGCGGCGGCGCCGGCGGGACCGATCAAGTGGAAGATGCAGAGCGCGCACCCCGCAGGGGCCCCTCAAATTGACTTGTTGAACAAAATGGTCGCCGACATCGACAAGATGTCGGGAGGGAGGCTGAAGATCGAGGTCCTCGCAAGCGGCGCCATCATCAACCCCTTTGAAATCCTGGACGGCGTCAACAAGGGGGTCATTGAATGCGGGCAGTGGTGGACCCATTACTCGATGGGGAAAAACCCGAGCGGCAGTCTCTTCAGCTCCCCGCTCGGCGGCGCCGGAAGCGGTCTGGACATGATGAACCATCTCTCCTGGTACCTGAATGGGGGAGGACGGGGGCTCTACGTGGACTATTACCAGAAGATCCTCAAGGCCGACGTCATGCCCTTCCTGATCGCGCCGGACGGCCCTGAGGCCTTCGGGTGGGCCAAGAAGGTGCCCAAGACGCTTCCGGATTACCTGAAAATGAGGTTCCGCATGTCCGCGGGTCTGTCGTCGGACGTTCTGAAGGACATGGGCGGCAAGCCGGTGAACTTGGCGGGAGCGGAGATCATCCCCGCGTTGGAGAGGGGCCTGCTCGACGGCGGCGAGTGGATCAACACGGCCAGCGACCTGAAGCTGGGGCTCTATGACGTTGCCAAGAACTACTCCCTCCAAGGACTCCACCAGGCGATCGGCATCCAGGATATCATGATCAACGGCAAGGCATGGCGTGACTTGACCCCGGACCTCCAGGCGATTGTTGAAGCCGCTGCTACAAAGTCGATTCTCGACGGGATCCTGTACTTTGTGGAGGAAAACGCCAAGGCGCTCCAGATCCTGACCAAGGAAAAGGGCGTCAAGTTGTTCGACGCGCCTCCCGGTTACTCGGCGGCCTTCATCAAATCGTCGAAGAAGATCCTCGCCAAATTCGAGGCGCAGGATCCGTTCTTCAAGAAGGTCCTCGATTCACAGCGCAGCTATGCCAAGTTGGTCGTTCCCTTCACCAAAGAGACCAACAAGCTGGGGCAGTTGATCGCCGGGGCTGCAGAAACGAAATAGGGGCATGCTTAAACCGACAGGCTTGTCGCATGACGGGCCTGATCGTCACCAACACCCTGTGCCATGGCCGGCCGATCCCCCCGAACCGATGGGGACGGATCGACCGGCCGGGCAGGTCGCTTCCGGCGGGGATGCCTGCCGGAAGTTGGACAAGCGGTCATTTCAAACCTAAAGGGACGGCTCAGGGTGAGCCGTCCCAATATTTTGGAGCGTTTTGCCATGAACAACATCGATCGAATAACAAAAGCGATTGACCAGATCAGCCTCTGGTCGGGGAGAGCCGCATCCTGGCTGATCATCCCGATGGCGGCCGTGCTGGTCTGGGAGGTGTTCATCCGCTATACCGTCGAGCCCACGCTCTGGGCGGTGGATATAGCCATGATGTCCTATGGTACCCATTTTTTCATCGCCGGGGCCATGACCCTCTATCTGGGGAAGCATATCCGGACCGATTTCTTCTACCAGAACTGGTCCATGCGCACGCAATGCTGGGTGGACGCGATCTGTTACCTCTTCCTCTTTCTCCCCGGGATGGTGCTGTTCGTCTGGGTGAGCGGGGAGTTCTTCTCCGAATCCTGGGCGCTGAGGGAAGAACTGATGACCACCTGGAGACCCCCGGCCTACCTGTACAAATTGGTCATCCCCGTGAGCGGTTTTCTGATCCTGCTCCAGGGAATCTCGGAACTGGTCAAATGTATCCAAACAATCAAAACGGGAGTGGATCACCGCTACCAGCAGCAGGGTGGCCCCCGCGAAATTACCTGAACCATACATTCCCCCTGTGCGGCCGTGTCGTTGCCCCAGGGGATCTCGGAAACAGCATGCAGACTATCTGGTGCGGGAGGCAGAAATGAGTTTAGAAATGTACGGCCTGGTTCTCTTGGTAGGCCTCTTCGTTTTTATCTGTATTGGTTTTCCCATATCCTTCACGCTGATCACCCTCGGCGTGGTGTTCGGTTATATCGGTCTGGGCCAGAAGGTGTTCTACCTGATGACCTATTCCTTTTTCGGAACGATGGTGGATACGGTCCTGGCCGCGGTGGCCCTGTTCACCTTCATGGGCTGCGTCCTGGAGAGCGCAGGGCTCATGGAGCGTCTTTTCCATGCGGTGCAGCTCATCTCCGGACGCCTCAGGGGCTCCATGTACATGGCGACCATCTTCACCGCGACGCTCTTCGCCGCGGCCACGGGGATCGTCGGCGCATCGGTCACGATCATCGGGTTGATGGCCGCCCCGGTCATGAAAAAGAGCGGATATGACACGGGGCTGTCGGCCGGGACGATCTGCGCCGGCGGAACGCTGGGCATCCTGATCCCCCCCAGCGTCATGCTCGTGGTCATGGGACCGGTGTTTCAGGTCTCCGTCGCGCGTCTGTACGCAGCCGCAATCCTGCCGGGGATCCTGCTCGCCACAATTTACGTCATCTACACGATGGGCCGGGTCATGCTGAACCCCGCGCTGGGTCCGCCGCTCTCCGACGAGGACCTCAACGTCCCGAAGAGCTACGTCTGGCGTGAGTTTTTTGTCGGGATCATCCCGGTGGCCACCCTGATCTTCCTTGCACTGGGGAGCATTATCTCGGGACTGGCCACGCCGACGGAAGGAGCGTCCCTGGGCTGCCTGGGGGCGGTGGTGGTCACGGCGGCCAATGGCCGGCTCACCTTCAAACTCGTGAAAGAATCGGCCTATCGGACCGCCGAAACGACAAGCATGGTGATGATCCTCCTGGCAGCTTCCACGTTCATGGGGGCGGTTTTTTCTTCCATGGGGACGCCCAAGCTCATCGCCGATACATTGTTGTCCATGAACCTGCCGCCCTGGATCTTTGTGGTCGGAATCCTGATCGTCGCTTTTATCCTGGGGTGGCCCCTGGAATGGGTGCCAATCGTGGTCGTCATCATCCCGATCTTCCTGCCGATCCTTAATGGGATTCACACCGATATGATCTGGTTCGGCATCATCCTGGCCGTCACATTGCAGAGTTGCTGGATCTCTCCGCCGGTGGCGTTGTCGGCCTACTACCTGAAGGCGATCATGCCGGAGTGGGAATTAAGCGAAATCTACAAGGGGATGATGCCCTTCATGGCCTTGCAGGCGGTGGCCGTAGCGCTTCTCTTTATATTCCCGAAGATCGTGACCTGGCTTCCCACGGTTCTGTTCGGCGGATAGAGGGGTCGCATCGTTTATTTTTGCAGGAACGCCGCGCACCGGGATAGCAGAAATCATGCGGGGATACTGACAATCACGGTTTGGGTTGGCCGCAGTCTGGCCAACCCCGTTTTTTACGGTTCATCCGGGGGATGCGAACTTCCTAAAAGCGATAGAAAGAATGTTTTCATTAAAAAAATAGATTTGAAATGAATATCGCGATAATATCTTTTTAAATAAGGAGGTAGGAAAATGTACAAGAAAGTCTTGGTTCCGCTGGATGGTTCAGATTTGGCCGAGTGCACGCTGTCACATCTCAAATCACTCTTCGAGAATGGATCTGTGGGTGAGGCGACCCTCTTGAATATCGTCACGATTGATATCCCTCGGGGGGAATGGAAGAGCGGGCAGTTTAACTTCGACGTGCTCAGAGAACAGTTGTTAGCATCATCCAGAAAATATCTTGCAGAACTGGAATCCCGAATGAGTTCCCAGGGGATCAAGGTAAAAACAGAGTCCCTGGAGGCCAACAGGCCTGCAGGTACGATCACGGATTATGCCCAGAAAAACGGCATGGAACTAATTATTATGGCGACCCATGGTTATACCGGGTTTTGGAAGCTGATGCTGGGGAGCGTGGCGTTCGGTGTCCTGAATCAGTCCCATGTTCCTGTGCTCTTGATCCGACCCAAGGCCTGCCGCCTATAGCTCCAGTCCGGACGCCACCGGCTCCACCGAGAGACGGTAGGCGCCCGACTGAGGCCGTCCGTCTCAAAAGTACGCATAAACCGGATGAACCTTTTTTTACAATCCTTTTATTGAGGTATCAAGATGACCAAGACAGGAAGGGCCGCCGTCATGACGGCGGCCAAAAAGGATCTGGAAATCCGTGAGTATCCTCTGCCGAACGTCGATCCGGGGTGCATTCTGGTCAAAATCACATGCTGCACCATCTGCGGCTCGGACCTGCACACCTGGACGGGCAGAAGAAAATCGCCGGTTCCGATCATCCTGGGTCATGAAATCGTCGGCAATATTGTCGAACTCGGTGAGGGAGTGACCATGGATTCGGGAAACAACCCCTTGAGGATGGGGGACCGCATCACATGGACTATCATGGACAACTGCGGAAAATGTTACTTCTGCCGGGAAAAGGGACTGATGATGAAGTGCAGCCACCTGAAGAAGTACGGTCACGACAGCTGCGCCGAGGAGCCCCATTTCGTGGGGGGGTTTGCGGAATATTGCTACATCACTCCGGGCACATGCGCCATCCGGGTCCCGGACGAACTGACCGATGAAGAGGTCGCACCAGCGAACTGCGCACTGGCGACGGTGGTAGCCGGTTGGGACGCGATCGAGGTCCGGCCTTTCGAAAACGTGCTTATCCAGGGCGCCGGGGCGCTCGGCGTCTACGCTGCGGCCCTGGCAAAACACTACGGATGCCGCCGGATCATTGTGGCCGACGTCATGAAGCACAGGCTCGATTTCGTGAAGAAGTTCGGCGCCACGGACACGATCGACTCGAAGGAGCTCACGGATGACGAGGTGATCGGCATTGTCAAAGATCTCACGGGCGGGTTCGGCGTGGATGTCGTCATGGAGCTGGCCGGGTTTCCCGCCCTTCTTCCGCTGGGGCTAAAATGTCTGTGTACGGGTGGTCGTTTGGTGGAAATCGGCAACGCCTTCGCCGGCGCCCTTTTCAACTGCGACGCTTCGGATATCGTATTCAAATGCCTCACGATCAGGGGGGTCCACAATTACGATACGGTTCATCTGCAGAAGGCGGTTGATTTCCTTCAAATGACCCGGAATCGTTTTCCCTTTGGCCAAATCGTCGGCGAAAAAGTATCGTTGGATGAAATCAACACGGGATTGAGGATCGCGGAATCGGGAAAAACGATTCGCGTGGCCGTAAAACCCTGAGTGCTGGAGACCCGGTTCTGTCCGTAAACGATGGTTTTGCGCCAAACGCCGAAGGCATCATAATTTTCTCTTGACAGGGGAGCCCCTTTATCGCTGGCCCTTTGATGGTTGACGAGCCCATCCGATCTGAATCCAGACCTTGTCGCCACATTCAGTCCATCCCGTGCTCCGGCCCGCCGCGCGACCCGCGTCGCATCAAATTGGTTGACAATCCAGGCCCGTCCAAGTATGAACGGGTAAATTCTCTGGACAGACCTCCTGAACAGCCGTGCAGGGTTGCCCCTTGAAGCCCCTTCATTTCCCCCTCGCTGTTCCAGGAAAGCAACCGGCCGGGCGGGTTCCGGCATGGATTTCATGAAGACATCCAAGGCGGTGCATACGGCATGAATGTGAACCATCTGAAGGCTTTCTTCGAGGTTGCCAAGGCAAAAAGTTTCACCCTTGCCGCGAAACAGTTGAACGTTTCTCAACCGACCCTCAGCATGCAGGTGAAGTCCCTGGAGAAGCGCTTTGCCGTCCCGCTGATCAAACGAAACAAGAAAACGTTCGAGCTGACCGAAGAGGGGAAACTCGTTTTCAGTCATGCAGAGAAAATCTTTCTATTGATCAATGGACTGCAAAAGGAGCTGGAAAGTTTCGAAACGTACAACATGATCATCGGCTCAACGCCGTACATTTCAAATCACGTGCTGCCGGACGTCCTGCTCGCCATTCAGGAAAAACACAGTAACGTGAAAGTCCAGATATACACCGGTTTGTCCCAGGAAGTCCTCGATAAGGTCGTGGATTACGAATACCACCTCGCCATCATCGGAAGATTGCCGTATCCGGACAACATCGTATTCATCCCCATGCTTCAAGCGAAGCTGCTGTTCATATCGAAGGACGATATAGGCGAACAGGTCAGCCTCGAGGAACTGGCGAATTACCCCATCATTCTGCCTGAGCAGGGATCGGCAACACGGGATTATCTGCTCCGTGAATTCGCTGCGAGAAATCTAACCATCACCAACAGCATCGACTGTGAAAATCCGCCGGCGATCCGGCATATGGTTCAACTGGGGATGGGCGGCGCATTCTTTCCCCTTTTCAATATCGAACGGGACGTTCAGGAGGGCCGGTTTCACATGGCGGCCGTCAAGGAGGATTTGTCCCTGGATTATGATCTGATATTTTTAAAAGACCGAAGGAGTTCCCATAGCGTCAGAATTTTCATGTCCACCATGAAGAAGCTGCAACGGAGCCTTTCAAAGTAACCGGAACGCGTCGACAAAAACAAGGACAGCACAACAAGAATAGCCTGCGGGGGCTGAAAAGCGGCTCCCGAACGGTGGATCCCGGCAGGAGACTGGAGGAAAATCTCTTATCGGCTCAGGCCGATGGCGATGACGCCCAGCGTGATGAGTACGGCGCCGAGCAGCTTCTGCCTCCCGTGTTTCTCTCCCAGATAGACGATGCCAACGTAAGCCGACAGGACGATGCTGACCTCGCGGACCGCCGCCACATAGCTGACCTTGCTCATCGTGAGGGCGAAGAGGATCATCAGGTAGGTGAATGCGCTGAGGAACCCAACGACCACAATGGCGCCTTTGTGGCGCCGCCATTCCGACTTCAACCCATGCCTTTCCCGGATCAGAACCCAGGGGGTGATCACCAGCCAGGTGATCAGCATCATGATGTAGATGTAGACGGGCGGATAGACCAGCCCCACGCCGACCTTGTCCACGAGCGAATAGAAGGCGATGGCGAGCCCCGTGAAGAGCGCCCAGAGGGAGGCCCCGCCCCGGAGGGCGCGAAAAGGCTCCAGAAAGGCGGCTCCGGTGAAGGAACGGAGATGGACGCAGTAGACGCCGCCGATGATGAACAGGATCCCGATCCCGCCGAGCGTGGCGATCTCCTCCCCCAGCAGGACCACGGCAAGCACGGGGACAAACAGGGGGCCCGATCCCCGGGCCATCGGATAAACCAGGGAAAGGTCGCCCCGCTGATAGGCGCCCCCCATGCACCCGAAATAGACCCCGTGGATGAGTCCGCTGGCAACGATGCAGAACCATCCTCCCGGCGGAATGGAGACCCCCGGCAAGAAGTACAGCAACATCGGAATATAGATGATCGCGGACAGCAACAGGAACCACCAGATGAAGACGATCTTCCGGTCGCTTTTCTTGAGAAGGTAGTTCCAGCCCGCATGCAGAAAAGCGGAGGCAAGGACGATGACCAGGGCTGTTCCGTTCATTGCACCATCCCGCCCATGATCCCTTCTTTCCTCTCCCTACAGGACTTCCTCAAGGACCTCGGCGGCGTCCCGGACAAAGCATGGACATCGTTCGGCAAACAGTCCCTTCTGTTTTGCCGCCTCCACCCCCTCCGCCGTCGTCAGATCGCATCCCAGGAGATCCCGGCAGCAAAGGGGCCCTCGCTTTATAGTTTATATAGTACGGATGGGAATCTTCGTCAAATGCAAATCCGCCTCCTCTCGGGGCGGATACATGATCCGCCGCCTTGAACCCCGCAAAGCCCCTCCGGATGAGGATCGGTTATTTGACATTTTCCCGGCGATCCATTATAGGGGACCCATGAAAAGTCCTGAACAGCCGTGATTTTTTAGGACCCGAATTACGAACCGGGGGTATGCTATGCAGATACAGGATGTCTTTCATTATTTCGGAAGCGACCTCAAACGGGTCGAGGAACATATGGAGATATACCTCCGTTCAGAGGTTCGGCTCATCCCGGAGATCATTCACCACCTGATCGGCAGCGGCGGCAAGCGTTTCCGGCCGCTCCTGCTTCTGGCTACCGCCGAACTCTGCAGTTACCGAGGGGAGCGCCGTTACCCCCTGTCGGCGGTCATTGAGTTTATCCATACCGCCTCCCTGTTCCACGACGACGTAATCGACCATGCGGAGACCCGGCGGGGGAGGGTTTCCGCAAACCGCGTCTGGGGCAATGCCGCAAGCGTCCTCGTCGGGGATTTCCTCTACTCCAAATCCTTCAAGCTGATGATCGACGACGGAAGCATGGCCATCCTCAAGCTTATCTCCACCACGACGAACACGATGTCGGAGGGCGAGGTCTTTCAGTTGATGAAGGCGGGCGACGTCAACATCACGGAAAAGGAATATCTGTCGATCGTGGAGAAAAAGACCTCGATCCTGATTTCCGCGGCCTGTGCGATCGGCGGCATCCTCGGAAACGCGACGGACGGGCAGATCGAGGCGCTGACCCGCTTCGGCATGAGGCTCGGAACCGCCTTCCAGATCACGGACGACACCCT
>JAPLJX010000032.1 GCA_026388375.1 Deltaproteobacteria bacterium | reverse complement strand
GGCGAAAGTGCAGTAGTCAATGAACTGGAAAGAAATCTCAAGATTGATGACAAGATTCTGAAGTTCATGACCGTACTCAAGGATGACGCGGTCGATGCCGGCGCCCTGCAAAAGGAGATCGAGGAAGCCGCAAAGAAGACGGAAAAAAAGGAGGAGACCAAGGTAACGGCCTCCACACCGCCTCCCACTGCCGCTCCGGATAAAAGTCCCGAACCGATCGCAGCAGAGATTCAACAGCCGGTTCCGGAAGAAACGCAGACAGACGTGAAGGGGGGGAATTGATCATGGCGACGACACCTGCACCTGCACCCAGAGGCCCCAGCAGGGGAGCGAGACCACAGAAAAAGTTCTTCCATCGGAGGAAATTCTGTCGCTTCTGTACGGACTCGAACCTGAAAATTGAATACAAGGAGACTCAGACGCTCCGCGATTTCACAACGGAAAGAGGCAAGATCATGCCTCGCCGGATAACGGGAAACTGCGCAAAACATCAGCGGGAACTGACCGTGGCCATCAAAAGAGCGCGGACAATCGCCCTGCTCCCCTTTGTCGTTTCCGAAGGGTAAGCGAAGACGGGACAGCCGCGGCGCTTAGTTGAAAGCCGCGGCTGTCCCATCCCCGCCGGAAGGGGAACCGGATGAACCGTTTTCTCCTCTGAATCGTCACTCCAGGATCCAACCATAACCCTCTCGGCAAGGATATTCCCCGAATGGTCAGGCGGTTGCACCGAGTGAAGGGTTGAAAATATCGACGGAATGTTTTCTGTCATGGATATTGGACACGACGGATTCGGAATTTGAAAAGAGAAAAAGATTTTGATAACGGTATGATCCAGGGCGGTGCGATCCTCACGGTCACTTTTCTCTTGGTGGCTCTGATTCCTGTTGCCGGACCGTTCGTGTTGATCCTGACCCCGCTGCCGATCCTCTATTACCGCTCCCGTCTG
This sequence comes from Deltaproteobacteria bacterium, assembly GCA_026388375.1. Classification (GTDB taxonomy): domain Bacteria; phylum Desulfobacterota; class Syntrophia; order Syntrophales; family UBA5619; genus UBA5619. The sequence continues at coordinate 2,609 of JAPLJX010000032.1, read as the reverse complement.
GGCCGGTTACGCGGACTGACGGTCTTGGCTGTTTCGCTCCTGGCGGCATACGTTATCCTTGACCTTGCAGGGCATCGCGCGAATCTCACCGTTCTTTTCATGATCGGGTTCACCGGCGTGCTGCTCTCCGAGGTTCTGAAACGGAATTTTTCCGTCGAGAAGACGCTTCTATTGGCATCATCGGCGTTGTTCTGCTGTGGTGCAGGCTTTGTTCTTTATCATGCCTTCCGATCCGGCATTGCACCGTGGCGGATGGTTGAAACCTATGTTGCAAGGATAATCGAGGAGAATATTAAACTCTATGCTCAACTGAATATCTCGGATGAGCAGGTCCAAATGATCCGGGAAAACGCCCCCCAACTCGCCCTTTTTTTCACCGGGATCTTTCCTGCTCTGGGCCTATCGGGCATCGTCCTCACGGTATGGGTAAACCTGCTTGCGGGACGCCTGCTTTTTCAGAGAAGTGGCGTCGTCTTTCCCGATTTCGGCGATCTGGCCGCATGGAAGGCCCCGGAACGGCTGGTCTGGATCGTGATCATCGCCGGCGGGATGCTGCTTGTCCCGCTGGAAGGGATCCCCGTCGTCGGGATGAACCTCCTGATCGTCACTGGTCTGATCTATCTGTTCCAGGGGTTGGCCATTGCCGCCTTCTTCTTTCGGCAGAAGCAGGTCCCCAAGATGTTCCGGCTGCTCTTTTATGGTCTGATCCTGGTTCAGCAGTATATGCTCATCGTTTTAATTACCCTCGGTCTTTTCGACATGTGGGTCGATTTCCGAAAACGGATCAAGGGAATCAAAGATAACATTCATAATCCATAATTTGGATGACGGCAGCCGTTGCCGTAATACCTCAAGGAGGAACAATATGAAGGTCATTTTGAAGCAGAATGTGGAATCTCTCGGCAAAGCGGGAGATCTGGTGAAGGTTGCGGATGGTTATGCCCGGAATTTCCTGGTTCCCAAGGGGCTCGCCGCAGAAGCGAACAGCCGGAATCTCAAGGCCTTTGAGCACGAAAGGAGTCGCATTCTGCTCCAGGCGGAGAAGGGTCAGCAGCAGGCCGAAGAAACGGCGGCCAGACTGAGTAAAGTGATCTGCACAATCGCCCGCCGTGTCGGCGAACAGGAGAAACTCTTCGGCTCTGTGGGCGCGAAGGATACCGAAGAGGCGCTGGTCGCCCAGGGGGTCGAGGTCGACAAGAAGAGCGTCATTCTGGATGAACCGATCAAGGCGCTCGGCGAATTTCCTGTCCGGATCAAGGTCAGCGCCGGCGTGACCGCGGAGATCAAGGTCGTCGTCGTGGCGGAATCCTGAACGCATTGACCGGTATTCTGCGAGGGTTTGCTCCATGAAAGACATCGATGCCTCCCTGCACAAGGTGCCGCCCCAGAACCTCGATGCGGAGCAGTCCGTTCTGGGGGGAATCCTGCTGGACAATCTGGCGCTGAACACCGTTCTGGAGGCGTTGGATCAGTCCGACTTCTACAGCGATGCGCACCGGAAGATCTTTGCCGCCATCATCGAGCTTTCCAACCGGAACGAACCGTGCGATCTGATCACGCTGAGCAACATCCTCAAGGATCAGAAGCGGATGGAGCAGGTGGGGGGAACGGCCTATCTCGCCTCGCTGGTGGACAATGTCGCCTCGGCGGCCAACATCGCCTATTACGCCAAGATCATTAAGGAAAAGAGCATCCTGCGCCGGCTCATCGGCTCGGCGACCGAGATTCTCAACAAGAGCTATGACGCGTCCATGGATGTCGATCATATCCTCGACGAAGCGGAACATGCCATCTTCGAGATCTCCGAAAACAAGATCCGCCCTTCTTTCTACCCGATTCGAGACATCATCAAGGACAGCTTTAAAACCATCGAGCGGCTCTACGCCAAAAAAGAGCTGATCACGGGAGTGGCGACCGGCTTCGACAAGTTCGACGACCTGACCTCGGGCCTCCAGAACTCCGAGCTGATCATCATTGCCGGCCGCCCGAGCATGGGCAAGACCGCCTTTGCGCTGAACATCGCCCAGTATGCCGCACTCGAGATGGGCGTCCCGGTTGCGATCTTCTCCCTCGAAATGGCCAGGGAACAGCTCGCGACACGCATGCTCGCGGCGGAGGCCCGCGTGGACTCCCAGCGTCTCCGCAAGGGTTTCCTCGGAGAAACCGACTGGCCGAAACTCACCACCGCAGCCGGTCGTCTCTCGGACGCCCCGATCTACATCGACGATACGCCGGCGATCACCGTCATCGAGATGAAGGCAAAATCCCGGCGCCTCAAGGCCGAGGCGGGTCTGGGGCTCATCGTTCTCGACTATCTGCAGCTGATGCGGGGAAGCGCCTACAAGGATTCGCGGGAGCAGGAGATCTCGGAAATCAGCCGGTCCCTCAAGGCCCTCGCGAAGGAGCTCACCTTACCGGTGATCGCGCTGTCGCAGTTGAACCGCAAGGTGGAGGACAGGACCAACCGCCGTCCGCAGATGGCGGATCTCCGTGAATCCGGGGCGATCGAACAGGACGCGGACGTGATCGCCTTTATATATCGGGATGAGGTGTACAACCGGTCGGAAGACAACCCGGAAAAGGGGATCGCTGAAATCATCATCGGCAAG
>JAPLJX010000076.1:449-10730 GCA_026388375.1 Deltaproteobacteria bacterium | reverse complement strand
CAGCCTCAACTCCGGCTGCCGGCTTTGCCGTCTTTGCCGGCCGGTCGGCGGCGATGGTGGCCGATTTGATCAGGTCGGAAACGTTGAGAACCGGCACGACCCTGCCTGACCCGAGAATGGTTGCCGCGGCGACATTCCTGATCCGGGAAAGGGGCTGGCTCAGATTTTTGATAAGGACCTCCTGTTCGTTCAGGACCTCATCGACACTGAAACCGATCTTTTTCCCCTGCGATTCGAGGACCAGGACGGTGATGACGGACGGCCCTTCCCCACTTTCTGAAAGTTCGAGAATGCCGGAGAGCCTTACTAGAGGAACCGTCGCGTCACCCAGGGAGAGGGTATCCAGGTTCTCGACGGTCCTGATTTCCGCCCGTTTGATCCGCAGCACCCGCTCCACGTTCGCCGTCGGTATAACAAAGGGGTGCTCCGCGACCATCACCAGAACCCCTCGGAATGTGGCAAGTGCGAGGGGAAGAGCCATCCTGAAAGTGGTTCCCGCATGGCGGTGTGTCTCTATCGATACCTGCCCGCCGAGTTTCTCGATCTTTTCCCGGACAATGGCCAGCCCGAGACCCCGACCGGAAATGTCTGTGATGATCGGGCTTGTGGAAACGCCCGACTGAAAAACGAGGGGCAGCATCTCCTGATCGGCCAGTTTATCCGCCTCTTCCGTCGATAGGATCCCTCGCTTCAAGGAGGCCTCTTTGAGGGCCTGCAGATCGATGCCGCCGCCGTCGTCGGAAAGGAGAATATCCACCTTGTTCCCCTCGCTACGGGAAATAAAAATTTTGACGATGCCGCGGGGGGGTTTGTTCTTTCTCAGCCTTTCTTCAGGCTTTTCGATCCCGTGATCAATCGTGTTTCTGAGAAGATGAATGAATGCGATTCGCATCTCTTCGAGTATCCGGCGATCGATTTCGATCTCTTCCCCGCGGATCGCAAGCTCCACCTCCTTGCCCTGATCGCGGGACAGATCCCGCAAAAGTTTCGGGAAGGCCTCAAACAGGATCGAGAAGGGAAGCATCAGGATCCTTTTTACATCCCCGAGGAGATTGTCCACCATCAAACCCGTGGAATAAAGATGGCGGTCGGCTGTCCTTCGGAGTTCGGCCAGTTTGCTTTCCAGCGCCTTCATGTGGTCATGGGTCTGCTCGCCGAACTCCAGGAGTTTGACATTCTGTCGATCATCCTGTCTTCTTTTCCGGCCCTCCTTGTCTCTTTTTTCCTGAAGACGGCGGAACTCGCAGATGACAGGGTATATTTTTGACCACTGCTTATCCCACAACTCGAACAGATGGGTCAGATCCTGCGTGTCCTCCAGATGCCTTTCTGCCATCAGCTTCAAGGAGAGCAGTTCCTCGCTTTGCCTCAAAAGAGAATCCAGCTTCTCCATGGAGATGCGAACCGTATCGGATGCTGCCTGTTTCTGCATTCGAACGGTTTCATCGGTTTCCCTGACAGGGGGCTCCGGGCCTGAAGGTAAAGCCTCCGATTCGCAAATCCGCAGGGAGTCCGGGGTAAGCGGCTGGTCATTCGGAATCGCCTGTTTTTCTCCGACTTCACCCAAGGTTGCTTTTGCCAGTTTTTCTGTAATCCCTGAAATTTCAACAGAATCGGGAGCGGCCTCCTTCGGCGAGGAGAAGGTGATTGCGGTAAGCATGTCCACCGACCGGTGAAGGGTGTCGAATAGCGAGGGAGCCAGGTCGATTTCCCGGTGTTTTAATCCGGAAAAAACACTTTCGAGGGACTGGCAGAGGGTTTCAATATCGGTCAGGTTGACGGCGCGGGCAGCCCCTTTGAGGCTGTGGGCTTCACGGAACACCGTTTCGATGATCCCTGCCTTCACCTGCAGATCCAGATCCTTCTCCAGCTCGATGAGCCCCGCCGTGATATTCTTTATGTGCTCATCCGCCTCAATCCTGAAGGTCGACAGGAGCCTTTTCACGAACGCATCATTCTTCCCGGCCATTTTCTATCCCCTCGTGTTCACACCTTGTAGAACTTCACTATTTCCTGAAGCCGCTGGCCCAGATTGTGGAGGTCGTGGGCGGATTTCTCGGTCTGCTTCGTGCTGGACGCCATCTGTAAAGCGGACTCCCGGATGTTTTCCATGGCCGAGGCGACCTGGTCCATCCCGATGAACTGCTGATGGCTCGAGGCGGCAATCTGGATGGCGGCATTGGTCGACTCGGTAACGCTTTGGGCCAGAACATCGATCGCTTCCCCTGCCTGCGTGGAGAGCCTCACCCCCTCCTCGACCGCCTTGCTTCCCAGCTCCGTCGCCATGACGGCCGAACTGATCGCCTTCTGGACGTCGAAAAGGATGTTGCGCACCTGGGTGGTGGCCTGTTTCGACTGCGCGGCCAGGCTCCGGATCTCCTGGGCGACCACGGCAAACCCCTTCCCCTGCTCGCCGGCCTTGGCCGCTTCGATGGAGGCATTGACGGCCAAGAGGTTCGACTGCTCGGCAAGGTCATTCACCGTGGCGATGATCTCCCCGATCGCCTGGCTCTGTTCGCTCAGCCGGACGACCATGTCGGCGATGGATTCCACCTGCTCCTTGATGCGGTTCATGCCATTGACGGTATTTTCAATGGATTTCATTCCTGTCTGCGAGATCTCGACGGACTTCTGGCCGAGTTCGGCGACGTGTTTCGCCTTTTGCGAGCTGACCTCTGTCGTCTGTTTCACCTCTTCCACGGTGGTCGTGGTTTCGCTCACCGCCGTCGAGGTCTCTGCCGCGCCGGAGGTCAGTTGCGAGACGGAGGCCATGATTTCACTTCCCGATGATGCCAGGACATTGACGCCCTCCACGATTTCCTGGATCTGCCGGCGGAGCGTCACCACCATCGTCGAGAAGGCGTTCCCCAGGGCGTCCGCATCGGAAAGAGAGGTCGCCTCCACGGTCAGGTCGCCGCCGGCGATCTTCTGGGCGATCTGCGCCTTGTCTTTCAAGGAGCGGATCATTCCGGTGAACGCCCGGGCAAGATCGCCGATTTCGTCCCGGCGGGTCTGTTTGGTCACCTCGGCAGCCAGGTCACCGGCGGCAATCTTTTCTGCAGACCCCACGAGATCGATCAGGGGCCGAGTGAGGCTCCGGGCAAAGAAGAAAAACAAAAGGGAAGCCAGGATGAGAAAAATAATGCCGATGGTAAGGACTGCGTTGCGGGTAGAACGCGCAGAAGCGTATAGTTCTGCGGTCGGGATGGTTACGATAATGCCCCATCCGGTTAACGGTTCAAAGGCTACGGCCGCTAACTTTGGTACGCCCTTGTACTCACACTCCGCAATACCCGGCTTACCCTCAGCGATCAGCTTTGCCACGGCTTCCATTCCTTTGACCTGGGAAATATTCACTTTCAATATGTTTTCTTTTACAGGATGGTGAATGGAGAGACCGTCCTTGTCGACCAAGGAGGCATAGCCGGCTTTTCCTATTTTTGTTTTATCAATGATATCGGTCAGATATATTAGTTCCATGGACACAACGACGACCGCCGTGATGTCCTTCCCGGTGGAACCGTATACGGGACTTGCTGCCGTGACGATAACTCTGCCGTGACCGCTTGATATAACGACGGAGCCGACATTGGGTGTTCCTTTAAGGGCAGTCTTAAAGTAATCCCTGGCGGAGACATTTACTCCCTTGAACACTTTACTGTTGGAAGAAGCGAAAAAGATCCCATCCTTACCAGCAATGCTCACACTTGACAAACGGTCTCCCTCATTGACTTTTATTTTTATAAGTTCCCTATCGGCAACGGCAATCTCACTCTGACTGTTCCTCTCCCCGACCCTTGCCACTTTTTCTGCAGCGGCGATGACACTATTAGAGTCAGAAATATTCCTGGCCGTGATGAGTTGTTCATTCATGCCAATCCCCAAGGTGACAGCAAGGCTTTCGGTAATGCCGATCATGTTCTGTCTCGCCATCTCGGTAATGCTCCGGGATGACTCGTACACCGAAACAACGCCGATGATGATGATAGGAATTGCCAGGACCAGGAGCCCCCCTCCTAAAAGTTTCGTCCCAAGTTTAAGCTGCTTCATAAACCCTCCTTATCTGTCCCTGATTGTGATGACCCTGCCATCACGAAAAATGCCAAAACGGTTCCTGTTTCCGCCGTTGTCACGCCCCGGCAGTTCTCTGTCTTTCACTCCCTGCATAATGATGTCGCAGTATGTGCTTATCCCCCCACCTCTTCGTGGACGATGAGCTGCCTGTCATTCAGAAACCTTTTCATATCCAGAAGGATGATGCCTTCACCGGTAACCCCCTTGATATACCCGGCGTGGATGCCGGTCATCGTCGGAAGAGGCGGGTTCAGACCGCTCTCGGGGATATTCCGGATGCCGAGGATCTCATCGGCGAGAATTCCCAGTTCCATATCCTCTCCCTGGACAACGATGACCCTGTTCAGATTGGTGATCCCCTTTTCCGGAAGATCGAAAAATTTCTTCATGTCGATGATCGTGAGGATCTGTCCCCGGATGTTGATGATGCCGAAAATATAGTCCGGCGTACAGGGCAGGGGCGTCAGCTCAGTCAGAGGGTAAACTTCCCGGATGGAGGTAGTCTCGATCGCATACGTCTCATGGGCGAGAAGAAACGCCAACACCTCGATATATTTTTCGGCTTCCCCTTTTTTTTCAGGCTCCTGAGCAAGACTTTTTGCCCTTGCGCGGAGAATGGTTCTCTTTTCTTCGAGCGTTGCCTCAAGTGTCCCGGCAGGAACTGATTCCCGATCTTCCGGGGTTCCCGGAGATTTCCTTCCCGTCTTCTTCATGACATCTCCCTCATCCTGAATGTACCGATGATTTCCGCAAGCCTGCCCGCCGTGATCCCCTCCGATTCGGGAATGATATCATCCAATTTGTACCCCGACAGGATCTCGGTGACATTGCCGAAGTGTTTTCGCGCGTCGGCCGCTTTACCCGATCGCAGGGAAATATTGGCAAGGGCAAAGTGAGCCAGGACGAAATTGCGGTCGAGGTAAAGCGCTTTTTTCAGGGAAACCCTGGCCTCTTCAACCTGTTTTTGTTCCTCGAGAATGGTGGCGAGCAGGTAGTGCAGACGGGCATTGCATTTGTCTGCCGAAACGACCTCTTCGCAACAACAGAGGGCTTCTTCGAGCTTCCCCTGATTTGCCAGGACCCTCGCGAAAAGAACACAGGATTCCTGGTTTCTGCCGCCGTTCGATATGAGCTTGCGAAGTTTTTCTTCCGCTTCCGGATAGTGACCTTTTTGGTACAGAAGGGCTGCTTCCTCGTAGGGCGTCCGTTCTGCTTCCTCCGGCTTCTTTAATTCGGCCTGCCTTGTGGGCCGTGATGGTTTTTCCGGCCGGCGGTGCTTTGCGGTTACCGGGGGTAGCGATGGACAAGGGATGCTTTCCTTTTCGGCATGTTTCGTATCTTTCTGGAAGACCTTCGTTTTACGGGCATCCTTTTTGTAAAATGTCGAATCCGGAAAGCGGACCGCAACAAACGGCGAATGGGTCAGGAGCGCCGTCTCGACGGGGCTAACGATCAGACAGCCGCCGTCGAGAAGGGAGCGGTGGAAGCGTTCGACCGTCAGGCCGATCTGTCCGGGTGCAAAATACATCAGGACGTTGCGGCAGAAGATGAAATCCATGGCGTTGGTGTTGTTCTGGAGCGCGGGGTAGTGATCCTCCGAGAGGTTCAGATACGAAAAGGCGACCATCTTCCTGATCCTGGGCAGCAGCCGGTGATGGTTTCCGCCCACCTTTTCGAAGTAATGCTCCTTGAACCAGGGCGGGTTGTCCCGGAATGACCAGTCCGAATAGATCCCCTCCTCCGCCTTCCGGAGGGCGCCGGTGTTGATGTCCGTCGCGAGAAGGGTCACATTCCAGTCTTTCAGGTCCGGGATCAGTTTGTCGAGCAGGATGGCGAGCGAGTACGGTTCTTCGCCGGTGGAACAGCCGGCGCTCCAAAATCGGAGGCGCTTTTCCGTCTTCCGCCGGACAGCGATCAAACCCGGCAAGAGGGACTGTTCCAGGATTTCAAAAGCCCTCCTCTCCCGGAAGAAATAGGTTTCTCCCACTGTGAGGTGGCTTGCCAGGATCTCGATCTGGTTTCGTGTCGGAGATAGAGAAAGGAGCTCTTCGATAAATTCATCGACCTGATCGAACCCGAAATCAGTCATCGCGTTGGACATCTTCTGCTGGAGCTCTTTCCAGTTTCTTTTCGTGAATTGCAGGCCGACCCTGACCGTCAAGTAGTCTGACAGTCTCTGCAGCAGCGCTTCGGGAACGGTGATGCTATCCGTCTTTTCGTTCATCGCGATTCAATGCCTCCAGCGCTTCATCCAGGGCCGTTTCCTCCGGGAGGGAAAGGAACCGTTCGAGATCGTGAATGAGAACCATACCGCCTTCCGTCTTCATGACACCTTCCACATACTCCAGTTCCGGAAGGATCTGCTCCGCCGCGATGATCTTCTCTTCCGGGATCTCGATCACGTCGTTCACGGAATCGGCAATAAGTGCGACGGTCCGCTTCGTTGTGGAGGCGATGATCAACTCATCACTGAGCTGTACCTCCCTTGCGGGTAGGCGGAAACGCATCCGGATATCGAATACGGGAATGACCGTTCCCTGCAGGTTGATGATGCCGACGATGATTTCCGGCGCCTTCGGCAGAGCGGTCACTTCCACCACCCGGATGATCCTCTGAACGGCGGACACGTACAGGGCGAATTTCCGGTTGTCCAGGCTGAATGTAACCAGTTTTCGAAGTCGATTCATGGATGTATACTCCTGCATTTTCTCCTAATCACTTCCTTCCTTATCTTCTTCTATCTTCACTTTTTCCCGTTTATCCTTTGCCAATTCTTCAATCAATTTAGGAATCTCTTCGATTTCCGTCACTTTATCAAAAAAATAATCGGCTCCCAGTTCCTCGCATTTTTTCCGGTACTGGGGATAGGGATAATTGGTCAGCATGATGACGATGGGCGGCGGAATTTCTTTCTTGATCTTTTTCAAAACTTCGATACCGCTCAGGTCGGGCAGGCGTATGTCCAGGATCACCACATCGGGCTTTGATTCCGAGATGGATGTGATGGCATCTTTGGCATTGTGTGCTTGCCCGGCTATTTCAACGTCGGCAATATTGATGAGCATTTGCTGCAGGCCCTCACAAACGATCTTCGAATCATCAACGATAAAAATTCTCATGCCAGACCTCACAGGAAGTAATTTTGATTTTTCGTTATCATTTACCAGGGAATTTGTCTGTCAGGGAATTCCTGATTTTTTTGTACGGGAATCCCTACAAAGAATCGGGGTGATTGAGAGGAATGTTGAATGAGCTGTTCAGACGAGGTGATTTTCTAATGCGTAACGGGCCAGATCGTAATTGGTGCTCATTTTCATTTTTTCCATGATGCGGCTGCGGTAGGTGCTGACCGTTTTTTCGCCGACACAGAGTTCATCCGCGATACTCTTTAGTGACTTTCCTTGGGCAATCATACATAGGATCTGAAATTCGCGGTTTGAGAGGTTCTCGTGAGGCGGTTTATCAAACGCACCCAGATGGGAAACCAGTTTCTCGGCGAGAGATGCGCTGACATACTTACCCCCGGCATTCACTTTTCTGATGGCCTTAACCAATTCTTCCGGCGCCCCCTCTTTCATCAGGTATCCTGAGGCGCCGGCCTTGATGAACCGCAAACCGTACAGGTCCTCCGGGTGAATGCTAAGAATGAGGACGGGGAGCCCCGGATGTTCGTACTTCAATTGTTTCAACACATCAAAACCGCTCCTGTCGGGCAACGTGATATCAAGAAGAATGAGCGTACAGTCCGTCTTTCGAACAAGCGAAAAACATTCCCCGGCGTTTTTCGCTTCCCCAGCGACTTCCATATCCGGTTCGTCTTCGATAATCTGCTTCAGGCCGCGCCGGACCACCGGATGGTCATCGACGACAATCACTTTGATCATGATGCTTCTCCCTGATTTCGGGGTATTTGCAGGACCAGAGCGGTACCGCTACCGGGCTCACCACGAATTGAGAGTTCTCCTCCAAAAGTTAGAACACGTTCTTTCATGCCAAGCAGACCGAGGGATTCTGAATTCAGAATTTCCTCCTCTGTGATTCCCCTGCCGTTGTCCCTGATCTCAAGAACAAGACTTTCATCCCCGAAAAGACTCCTCTCACCCTCTCGTAAAAAGACGGCAACCTTTGTTGCTCGGGCGTGTCGCATCACGTTCGTGAGCGCTTCCTGAAAGATGCGAAACACGGCAACGGCCGTGTCCTCTTCCATGTTAACATATTCGACGGTTGTGGCGAACTCATGCGGAATTTCAGTGCGACTCGTAAATTCCGACAACTGCCACTCCAGAGCGGCTATCAGCCCTAAATCGTCCAAGACGGATGGCCGCAAATCTGTGGATATACGGCGTACTACTTGGATCATTTGATCTATCAACGCATTCGATGTACGAATCTTGTCCATCAAGGCAACGCGCTCTTCACACGGGCCTGCGTCGCCCATTTTGTGTAACAGCCATGAGAGAGCCATCTTCAACCCGGTAAGTCCTCCTCCCATTTCGTCATGAATTTCTCGCGCAATCATCACCCTCTCTTCTTCACGTATCTGTTGCAGTCGCGTGGAAAATGCCCGTAACTGCGAACGAGAAGTCCTCAATTCCTCCTCCGCCCGCTTGCGCTCGGTGATGTCATCATATACAGCAACGATCTCGCCGGAGGGAAGTCGATAGACAAAGTTGTCGTACCAACCCTGCAATTGTTCATCCTGGTAGAACTTGGCTGGGTAATGCTCAGAAATTCCGGTTGCCCAAACCCGCTTGAACACTTCCAGTAGTCCAAATTCATTGATACCCGGCCGAACTTGAGAGATGCTCTTTCCGATGATATCCTCTTTCCGGTCGCCATCCAGCCGCTCACCAGCTCGATTGAAATCCTTGAAGATAAAATCGTTGCCGTTGTTCGTTACTTCGTAGATGGCAACACCGCTGCTGATATTGTCGAACAGTTCACGGTAACGTGTCTCGCTCTCCCACAGCGCCTCCTCCGCCCGCTTGCGATCGGTGATGTCGTTGTATAAGACTTGAAACTGTCTTTCACCATCCCATAATATTCCCCTACGTAAGACCATGAGGTGACGGACTTCATCATCTTTCCGGATGATGTTTATGGTATATTCCGACGGAACATCAAGCCCTTGCTGTCTTTTCTCTCTTCTGATCAGGAAGTCGGCATGGCTTTCCGGGGTATAGCGCTTCTCCACGGGAGTTGTTTTCAAGTCCTCCATGCTGTCGTAGCCATAGATATCCAGAATAGCCCGGTTGGCATAAATGGTCTCACCTTCCACGGTCACGATGCGCACTCCCATAGGTAAGTCATCGAGAGAATGATGGAAATTTTCCTCACTCTGCCGAAGTTTTGTCTCAGCATGTAAGAGTTCCTCTGTCTTTCTGAATAAGGTGGCTTTTCTCAGATAAACCAGAAAGAAAATGATCAGGAGGAACAACAGGAAGGAAATAGCCCCTATCTCGATAAAACGTCTGAATTCCGATCTATAAATATCTTTCAGGGATCTCTCAATGATGACCGACCACCCGATGTCCCCCATGGGAACAACGGTGAGATAATGTTTCTCCGGATCTTTCTGCGGATCGTTAATTTCAATCTGCTGATTTTTTTCCTTTAACGCCGCTTCAAGGATCGGGAAAAATCGATAATCCGTAATGCTTTCTTGATAAGGAAATTTGTTGCTGTAAAGGATATGCCCCGTCCGGTCGATCACATTCACGGTCGTATAAGGGCTAAAAGGCACCTTCTGGATGGCGTCCACAAGAAAACCAAGTCGTTGGGAGCTTCCGAGTATCCCGATGACCCTTTCTTTCTCATCGAAGATGGGGACGCAGACGGATACCGCCAGCGGCTTATCCCCGACGATCAGTTTAAAGACAGTGGAAATATAAGGCTTCCAGTGGGAACTGATTCCTTTATACCAGTCACGGCTCGACAGGTCCGTCCCGATAGCTTCCGGAAACACCGGGAAATTCGCCCAGAGAATGCCGCGCGTGTCCGTCACGAAGGTCAGGTCGATCTCGGCATTCTTTTTGAGGTCGGACAGGTGCCTGTGAACACCCGCAAGGTCCTTATTCTTCACGGCAGCGATGAATAGGGGCCGGTGAGCATAGGAATGGAGGATTCCTATGGTTGCTTTTTTGTGCTCCAGGATGAGGTCTGCGAGGAGATTTGCAGTTGTCTTATCAGCGGTCAGGGCATTGCGTT
>JAPLJX010000076.1:0-404 GCA_026388375.1 Deltaproteobacteria bacterium | reverse complement strand
TCCAAAGATTAAAATGAATAAGACGACACCGGTGAACATTATTGAATAAGGCTTGGTAATCCAGTCGCTTGGATGCCCGTGGCCGGGATGAGGAGAATCAGGATAAAAAGATCGGTTGCGCATTTCCATGATCATAATCCTCTCATTGTTTGACTTCCCCGAGAAACATTTTAAGATTTATCCCTCAGCAATTGTTTGAAGGTATCGTAGATCTTCTCGATTTCCGTCACCTTGTCGAAGAAGTAATCGGCGCCCAATTCCTTGCATTTACTCCTGTATTGTGGATAGGGATAGTTCGTGAGCATGATGACGATGGGCGGCGGAATTTCTTTTTTGATCCGTTTTAAAACATCCATTCCGTTGCCGCCGCCAGTCAGGCGGATGTCCAGGATCACCAGATCGGG
>JAPLJX010000260.1 GCA_026388375.1 Deltaproteobacteria bacterium | reverse complement strand
GTTTGACTGACCAACCGCTTTTCACAAACTCATCCGCGAGCCAGTCCAGTAATTCAGGATGAGTGGGAGGCCCTCCGTTTTTTCCGTGAGGCCGCGGCCGAAAGCGCGAAAAAACAGGAAACCTGGAAGGAGACCTTCCGGCGCTACGCCGCCGCATGTCCGGACGCGGCCGCCGAATTCGAGCGGGTCATGAGAGGAGACCTCCCCGTATGCTGGGAGGAGGCGCTTCCCGTTTACGGCCCGGGGACGAAGGAGGTGGCGACGCGCAAGACGTCGGAGTCCGTCCTCCAGGCTCTCGGGACGGCGGTTCCGGAACTGATGGGCGGTGCGGCCGACCTGAACCCCTCCACCTTCTCATGGCTCAAGGGGATGGGCGATTTCCAGAAGCCGGGAGAACCGCCTGCCTGCCGCGAAGGGGCGGTCGGCGGGGAGTGGGGCTACGGCGGCCGGAACATCCATTTCGGCGTCCGGGAGCATGCGATGGCGGCGATCGCGGGCGGGATGGCGCTCCACGGCGGGATCATCCCGTTCACCGGGACCTTCTTCACGTTTGCCGACTACATGCGGCCGTCGATTCGCCTGGCCGCCCTGATGGGACTTCACGTGATCTACATCTTCAGCCACGACAGCATCGGCGTCGGCGAGGACGGGCCGACCCACCAGCCCGTCGAGCAGTTGATGAGCCTGCGGGCGATCCCCAACCTGACGGTCATCCGTCCGGCCGACGCCAATGAAACAGTCGAAGCCTGGCGGTCGGCCGTCGAAAACGGAAAGGGGCCGACCGCCCTGATCTTTACCCGCCAGAACCTCCCCGTCGTGGACCGTTCGACGTTCGGTCCGGCGGATGGTCTGCGGAAGGGGGGATACGTCTTCTGGGAGTCGGCCGCGGGGAGACCGGAAGGGGAGCGTGGCGATGGCGAACCCCGCCCCCTGCAGGAGACCGTCGCGACGCCGGAAGCCGTGTTGCCGCAGGCGATCCTGATCGGGACCGGTTCGGAGCTCCACCTTGCCCTCGCGGCCGGAACAACGCTTGCCGCGGAGGGAATCCGCGTCCGTGTCGTTTCACTGCCGAGTTGGGAGCTCTTCGACCGTCAGCCTAAGGCCTACCGGGATCAGGTCCTCCCGCCCGGCGTCCGCGCAAGGATCGCCGTCGAGGCGGGGATCCGCCCGGGGTGGGAGCATTACGTCGGTCTGGAAGGGGCCGTCGTGGGGATCGACCATTTCGGCGCCAGCGCCCCATACCAGATCCTCTACGAGAAATTCGGGATTACCGCCGAAGCGGTCGCGGCGGCGGCGCGGCGACTGCTCGGAAGATAATTCGCAGAGACCTGGCAGCGCATACTTGACGACTTGGCCGAGACTGCTCTTTGCGCCGAGCAGAAACCATCTACTGGTGCAACTCCAGCACCACCACATGGTTCTCTGCCGCGGGCCACGCAATTCCAGCGATGCGTTCCCCATTGAACTCACCTACCACAGAGCGGCCTGCGGCATCAGCGACCTTGAGCTTGGCCGT
>JAPLJX010000190.1 GCA_026388375.1 Deltaproteobacteria bacterium | reverse complement strand
GGGTAGAAGTCGGCGGCAAAAAAGAAAAAATGACCCCCGATACTTCTCAGCCAATGGCTGTACCGCCGCGTTCGCCGGAGCTGATCCGGACGCAGTCGGCGAGATCCAGGACAAAGATCTTCCCGTCGCCGACCTTCCCGTCGCCGGACCGGGCCCCCTTATTGATGGCGGCGATGGTCGGCTCCACGAAATCCTCGTTCACGGCGATGTCGAGACGGACCTTCCTCAGGAGCCCGCCGACCTCCTTCGCCCCGCGGTAGATCTCGGTATACCCCTTCTGCCTTCCCTGCCCGAGGACGTTGGAGACGGTCATCAGATTGACGTCCACCGCTTCGAGCGCCTGTTTGACTTCATCCAGCCGATGCGGCTGGATGATTGCTACGATGTATTTCATGGTCCTTTCCTCCTGTTGGGAATTAAGTATACTGTCCCCATAATTCGTCATTCGATAACGGTGTAAGCCGACTCGCTCTGTTGGGTCAGGTCGAGACCGACGATCTCGTCTTGCTTTTCCACCCGCATCCCGACAAGGGCGTCCACGGCCTTGAAGAGGATCCAGGTCATCCCGGCGGCGAACAGCGGTACGACGACGACCAGCAGGAGCTGGACGAAGAACTGACGGAAGTTTCCGAACAGCAGGCCGTCCGCCCCGGCGGCGTTGACCGCCTTCTCCGCGAAGAGCCCCGTTGCCAGGGTTCCCCAGATCCCGCCCACCCCGTGGACGCCGAAGGCGTCGAGGGAGTCGTCGTAGCCGAGCCATGATTTGAGCATGACCACGGCGATGTAGCAGAACAGGGCGACCAGGATGCCGATGAAGATGGCGTTCATCGGGTTCACGAAGCCGCAGGCCGGTGTGATGGCAACGAGCCCCGCGACGACGCCCGTCGCTGCGCCGAGGATGGTCGGCGCCCCGTGGTGCCACCATTCGATGAGCGCCCAGGTGAGACCCGCGGCCGCCGCGGCGATATGTGTCGTCACGAAGGCGTTGGCGGCCAGCTCATTCGCCCCCAGGGCGCTCCCTGCGTTGAAGCCGAACCACCCGAACCAGAGTAGCGCCGCGCCGAGGACCGTGAAGGGGAGGTTATGCGGCCGGAAGGGTTGCTGTGTGTAACCGCACCGCTTCCCCAAGAGGATTGCCAAGGTCAACGCCGAGATCCCCGAACTGACATGGACAACGATCCCACCGGCAAAATCGAGCGCCCCGAGGTTGCGGAGCCAGCCCCCCGTTCCCCAGACCCAGTGAGCCAGCGGATCGTAGACCAGTGTCGCCCACAGGACGGTGAAGATGAGAAAGGCCGAGAATTTCATTCGTTCCGCGAACGCTCCGATGATCAAGGCCGGCGTTATGATGGCGAACATCGCCTGGAAGATCATGAAGACCTGATGCGGGATTGTCGCCGCATAGTCGGCGTTGGGCTGCCCGCCGACAAAGTTGAGCCCCGCCCACTTCAGGCTGCCGATGATCCCGAGCCCCGTATCCGGCCCGAAGGCCAGCGAATAGCCGAACAGGACCCACTGCAGACTGATGACGCAGGTGATGATGAAACATTGCATCAAGATAGACAGGACATTCTTTCTCCGCACCAGGCCGCCGTAGAAGAAGGCGAGGCCCGGAATCGTCATGCCCAGGACCAAGGCCGATGAGATTAAAACCCACGCTGTATCGCCTGTGTTCATGATCGTGTACCTCCGTTTAAAAGGGTTTCGGGATCGTCTCCGCCGGAAGCGTCCGCCCCTGGATATTTCGAAGGACCGTCGTCCGGCGATGCGCCCGTTTACCCATAGAAGAGCAAGGAGGATGCCAACGCGGCTACAACATCTCAACATATTGAATATATACGTGCTTTATCTTTAGGCGTCCGTAATCCGATCCAAAATGAGACGGAACAAATTTGTACCTTTGTGCTCCCGATCCGACAAAAAGGGACTTTGATTCCGGAACATGGATCCACTGGCAAAAAATCGCCGATCTTGTCATTGCGAGGAACGCAGTGACGAAGCAATCTCATGATATCGACACGTTGTAACGCATGGAATGGATTTGCTTTGCCCGCAATGACGGGGAATGGGACTTTTTGCGAAGTCGTCAAAATCGGCGTCCTTGAAATCGTACCGGCAGTATGGTAGAGGGGGACAAAACGACAGGTGAAAGAGACAGGATCATTCATGCCGGTTTATGAATACATCGCACTGGATACGGACGGCCACAGGAGGAAGGGGATCATCGATGCGGGGAGCGTCGTCGCTGCGCGCCAGAAGCTCCGCGAGACGGACATCTTCCCGGTGGAGCTCTCCGAGGCCTCCGAACAGAAGCGGGAGGAAGCAGCCGTCCGGGGAGGCGCCGTCCGGCTCTTCCGTAGGGTCGGCCTCCAGGAACTGGCCCTGATGACAAGGCAGCTTGCGACGCTCATCGGGGCGGGGCTGCCGCTCGTTCCCTCCCTCTCGGCGCTCGTCACCCAGATCCGGAATCCGTTGCTCAAGACGACGCTCGCCCAGATCCGCGAGGAGGTCAACGAGGGGAACAGCCTGACCCAGAGCATGTCCCATTTCCCCAAGGTCTTTCCACCATTCTACATCAATATGGTCCGGGCGGGGGAGGCGTCGGGGACGATCAACCTCGTTCTGGAGCGGTTGGCCGATTTCCAGGAAGGCCAGCAGGCCATGAAGACGAAGATCCGGACGGCGCTTGCCTACCCGCTCTTCATGTTCTTCATCGGGAGCGGCGTCCTTTTCTTTCTGGTGACCTTCGTCGTGCCGAACATTACGAACATCTTCCGGGAGATGCACCAGACGCTGCCGGGGATCACCGTTTTTCTGATCGTCGTGAGCGGCTTTATGAAATCACTCTGGTGGGTCCTCTTGCTCATCCTGCTGGCCGGCATCGTGGGCGTGCGCTATGCGATCCGGAAGACCGAACAGGGACGCCATCTCTGGGATCGACTGAAACTCAATGCGCCGCTCTTCGGCGACCTGAACCGGAAAATCGCCGTGGCGCGATTCAGCCGTACACTGGGGACGCTGCTGCAGAGCAGCGTCCCGCTCCTCTCGGCGTTGGAGATTGCCCGGAACGTCGTGGACAACCACATGATCTCCGATCAGATCCGGCGGGTGGCCAAGGATGTGGAAGAGGGGCAGAGCCTCTCCGCCCCCCTCTCCCGGGACGGTTTTTTCCCCCCCATCGCCGTCGAGATGATCTCCGTGGGGGAACAGAGCGGCAATATGGAGACGATGCTCTTCCGGGTCGCCGATGCCTACGAGAAGGAGGTGGAGGCCAATATCCTCCTCGTAACCTCCCTGCTGGAGCCGGCGATGATCCTCGTGATGGGGGCCGTGGTCGGGTTCATTGTCGTGTCGATCTTGCTGCCGATCTTCGAGATGAACCAGCTTATCCGGTAAATAGGGACAGAGCCCCTATTTACGAAAAGAAAATAGGGGCTCTGTCCCTATTTAAGGAGCAAGTTATGAACAGAAGACGTAATGAGAAGGGTTTCACACTGATCGAGCTGATGGTGGTCATCGTCATCCTCGGCATCCTGGCCGGTCTGATCGTTCCCCGGATCATGGGGCGGCCGGACGAGGCGCGGCGGGCGAAGGCGCGGATACAAATCGAAAGCATCGAGACGGCGCTGAAACTCTACAAGTTGGACAACGGGAACTACCCCACGACGGAACAGGGACTCCAGGCGCTGGTCGAGGCGCCGGCGACGGGAACGCCGCTCAAAAACTGGCGGCAAGGGGGCTATCTTGAAAAGGGCAAGGTTCCCAAGGATCCGTGGGACAATGACTTCATCTACCTCTCCCCCGGCGCTCACGGGGAGTACGACCTCACCTCCCGCGGCGCCGACGGCGAACCGGACGGGGAGGGAAAGAACAAGGATGTCAACAGCTGGGAAAGTGACTGAGCGGGGATACACGCTGATCGAACTCTCCGTGGTCGTCCTGCTCATCGGGATGATGTTGTTTCTCGCCGTCCCGCGGGTGCGGGATAGTCTGCTCAACGACGACCTCAAGGCGACGACCCGGCAGATCGTCGGCGCCGCAAGGGAGATGAGAAACGAGGCGGTCCGCGAGCAGGTGGATTATCTCCTTCACCTCGATCTTGCCCAACCCGGCTTCTGGACTTACAGTGCCGATACGACCGCCGAAAAACGGGCCGAGCTCCGCAAGGGGGCGGTCCGATTTCCCGATGGGATCCGGATCGCCGATGTCCGGCAGCCGGCGGAGGCCCGAAAAACAGAAGGGGAGGTCGTTATCCGTTTTTTCCACAAAGGATATGTGGCGCCCACCGTTGTCCACCTCGTCAAAGAGGATCGGGCCTTCACTCTCGTTTTCAACCCCTTTCTCCAAGCGGTCAGCGTCTATGAGGAATATGTCGAGTTCACCTTCAATGGGGATGACCGTGCCGCGGGTCTATGAAAAAATGGGGACAGTCCCCATTTTACGAAGAAATGGTGACTGTCCCCATTTCTTTCATGGATTTACGCTCCTGGAGGTGATGATCGCCATGGCGATCCTGGCGATCGCCCTGGTCGCCGTCTACCAATCCCAGTCCCAGAGCATTTCGATGGCGGGCAGCTCCCGTTTTCTCACCACGGCCTCGCTTCTGGCGCAGAGCCGGATGGTGGAGATCGATGCAGCGGACCCCCGGGAGATCGCTGCCGGAACCGGCGATTTCGGGGAAGACTTTCCCGACTATCGGTGGCAGGTGGAGGTCGGGGAT
>JAPLJX010000368.1:533-7573 GCA_026388375.1 Deltaproteobacteria bacterium | reverse complement strand
TGGGTTTATGGTGAAAAAATTCTTGCATCGAGGAGCGGGCGGTCTACAAAAAAGACCCTTGCCCCCGATGCGGGCGCACCGTCTTTATCACAAAGGACTTGACACCCCGCGACGCCGGGCGGAGAATGCCGGGGCCGAAAGGAGCGAGACCATGACAAGAGCGGAAGCCATTAAATGGTTTAAAGATATCCAGAGCGGGCAAGGGGTTGACCGATCCGACTTCCCCGATGATATGAAAGGCAACGTGGCGAAGCAGGTTTGGGATGATTCTGACTTTACCTACGGGATAGAGTATGGCGTCCTGATCGCATTGAGAAAAATGTTTGGGATAACGACGGACGATCTCCGTGACAAAAAGTCGGCCGCGCCGGGGACGATAAGCATTACCACAGCAGAAGCATGCATGAACCTGGCGAAGGTGGCCAGGGGCGGGATTAACCTGGGATCGGAGAAATTTGATTCTGAGAAATGTTATTTCCATCCTGAACGGGACGCAATGAGGTGGCGCAAAACAATGATTATCGGAGAACCTGAGCGGGTGCCGTTGTGTTATGAATGTTGTGTCGAGAGCGGTCTTATGGGATTCAGCATATATCCACTCGATGAACGTCACAAGCAGCTTTTAAACGAAGTATAATTGGCGCAAAAAAAGCTTGACAAAGCACAAGATATAGTGTCACATCATCACCGGTTCTCCATATGTAGTTAGTCAGCGCGTCTGATTCTTTACGTACCATCGACCAGAACGCCACTTTCGCCCCCGCTGTTTGGGGTAGAAGTGGCGTTTTTTTGTTTCCGGCAGGAGGCAGCAAGTTTGAAACGCGACGAACTGCAAAAACTTCTCAACGATACCTTCGGCCACCTCAGCGACAAAGAGCTGATGTGCTTAACAATTTTCGGTGAGGCGCGCGGCGAGGGCCGCGAGGGCATGATCGCGGTCGGTTCCGTGATCCTGGAGCGCGTCGATCATCGCGCATGGGACGGCGACACGATCCATGAAGTTTGCCTGATGCCCTGGCAGTTCTCCTGTTTCCTTCCCGCCGCTCCAAACTTTTTCGCCCTCAAGTTGACCGCCAAAAATTTCGCAGCGCAATACCGGCAATCGGAAACCTTGCGGAAATGTTTCGCCGTCGCATCCGATTTGATCGACGGCACGATCGCGCGGACGCCCGGGATCGCGGAGCACCATGCGACACAGTATTGCACCGCGGCCGTCAACCCGGATTGGAAATCGAAAATGGAGTTGGTGGCCACCGTCGGCCACCATGAGTTTTATGCGTAACCGGCCGGTTTTTAAACTTTTAAATGAGGAGGTAATATCATGGATCAAGCACAGTTTCAGACAGCGGTATTGGCGCAGTTGAAGATCATCGTGGACCAGACGAAGAAGGTTGACCCGGGAACAGGCGCCGTGACGTTCGGCGGGCTTGATAAGCCCCATATCGATCCGCCCCCGGAGAAGAGTTACGCCGCGGCAGTGTCGCAGTATCACGGGGTGGAAAAACTCGCCCTGATGATCCGGCAGCGGACGGCAGGGTATCCCGAAAGTTCGGCCGGGATCATCGGCACCTGGGATGGTTTCCCGTGGGTGATCGATTTCAAAAAGGACTACCCCGGTCTGTTCAAGAAGTAGACCCAAACGAAGGCGGGGAGGGACGGCCTTCCCCGCCATTCGGAGGCGAGAAGGAGGAAATCATGAAAAGGAATATCGTTCTAAACATTCTCGTTTTGGCGGTGGTTGTGCTTTTCCTGGCGGCATGCGCCGGCCCGCAGCAGGTCAAGACGTATGAGCTCGGCAAGGTGACGGCGGAGTCGATTCTTTTCAATGCCCGCGTGCTGCAAAACAAGGGGCAGATCAGCGCGGCGCAGTTCGATCAGATCCGGAAGATATACGACCAGTTCAAGCAGGCCCAGGACACAGCGATCGACGCGCGGAAAGCGGTGATCGCCTATAACACGGCCGACAATCAGGCCAAGGCGCAGACGGCCATGAACGGCGTCCTGCAGTTCTCCGCGCAGATGATCTCGCTCGCCCAGGGACTGGGGCTTATGAAGGAGGGACAGTAATATGGACCCGATCACTATTGTCACAGCATTGCAGTTCCTCGCTATCGCGCTGGATATCGCGGCCAAGGCGAAGCAGGTGCTGACCACGGGCGAACCGGCGAGCATCGAGGAGGAGTTGAAAAGGCTCGATGCGGCGCGTCTCCGGCCCAGCGATGACATCATCGCAGAGGCGGACAAGACATCAGGCACGGTTTAAGGAGCGGCGCGTGGAACGTCCGGAACTTCGCCCAGGCGACGAATTTGCGACGAGAAACCCGATGGCCCTCGGGAAGATGATCAACATTGTCCAGCAGATCAAGGCATACGACAATCAGTCCGAATACACCCACACCGGCATTATTGTCGACCCGCATGGGGCCACGCTCGAAGCCCTGTGGACGGTGAAAACCCAAAACCTTTTTGATGCCTACAAGGGCCAAAAGGTCTTGATCGTCCGGAATATCCACATGACGCTGCCCGTGTTCATCGCGGGGCTCGCGAAGATCCGGCCGCACATCGGCCAATGGTATCCAATCCACCGTCTGCTCCTTTATTTGATCGGGGTGGCAAAGTGGATCCACTGGGACGGGATCGTCTGCTCGGAACTCGCGGCAAAGTTTGAGACGGGCTGCGCGGAATACCTCGGCGATGACGATGCCTCATTACGGAGTCAATCCGAACCACCTGGCCGGCCGATGGGCGATCAGCCGGTTTTATCAGACCGTATTCGAGGGAATTGTCGAGTAACGCGGATGGACGAGGCGGATTATGGCAACCAAAATGCAGAATTTTTCCGGCAGCAGGCCCTTCAGGACCATTTCCGCCGGAGTGGATATACCCAGAGCGAAGCGCAAATGCAGTACCCCGGAGACGTAGCTCAATCAACAATGGAGCGGGGCGTCTCCGGGCACCACATCTGCCTCGACTGCGACGAAAAGATCGGCGCGGCAAGGATGACGGCGAACCCGGCGGCTGTCCGGTGCGTGACGTGCCAGGAGAAAGCAGAAAAGTTGAACAGGAGATAACGGCATGGATTCCTTCAGTATCAGCAACGTCCTGAAAATCGCGAGCGACTTCGGCCTGGTCGGATTCATTATTTTCCTTTGGTGGTCGGATGGCAAGCGAATCATGCTGATCCTCGATCAGGGAAAGAAGGACCTGGCGGCGGTGATGGAGCGGGACGCGCGAAACCTTGCGGCAGTCCTGGAGCGGTATCAGCACGACATGATGGAGCAGCGGGAGATGTACCGGGCGAACGCTTCTCTCTGCCGTGATTTCGCCAGCATCGCCACCGATCTGAGGGATATCGTAACCTTGAACATCCAGTCCATGACCCAGTTGAATGACGCCGTCCGCGGCAATCAGTTTTGTCCGATGATCCGGATCCGCGAGGAGAAGCGCCTGGCCCCCAAATATGAGCCAGGCCCCCATAATGAGGCGGGAAAATGAGCGAACATCTGAAGTTTTTAGGCAGGCGGCAGGAGCTGGATCTGGAGCGGAAGTCTTTGGAGATCCGCATTCATGGGTTGATCAGCAACCTGCGGGACGCACTCGATCCGCTGGCGCCGGTCGAAGATCTGGAGCCGGAGAAGATCGCCGAATGGTCCGCCCTGCTGGCCGATGCCCGCGGAAAATACCGCAACGTGATCGCCGATCTCAAGAAGCTGGAAGGTATTTTGGGGAAGTGAGATGCCCGCACGATCGAAAATAACGCTGCTGCCGGAAGATATCCGGGCCGAGTTCGAGCGGCTGCTGATCACCAGCGGCTTTAGCAATTACGCCGGCATCGAGGCGTGGTTCCGCGAGAAGGGCTATGAGATCTCCCGGAGCGCGATCCACCGCTTCGGCCAGGATTTTGAGGCAAAGTGTGAGGCGATCAAGATCGCCACGGAGCAGGCGAAGGCGATCGTCGGCGTCGTGGGCGATGACGAGGGCAACATGAACGAAGCCCTGATCCGCCTGATCCAGCAGCTTTCGTTCGACATCCTGATCAAGAATCAGGACGCCGATATCGCCTCCCTCCTGCCGAAGATGGGCATCATGGTGGCGAAGCTCTCGAAGGCGTCCGTAGATCAAAAGAAGTGGCAGCGCGACATTAAAGAGAAAGCGGTCCAGGCCGTGAAGAATATTGAGACCAAGGCGACGGGGTCGGGCAAGAAGTCCCTCGATCCCGAAACCATGAAGATCATCCGGGAGGAGATCTATGGCATCGTCTGAGGGCGCGATGAATCACGCCCCTACAAAGGCGGCGATTCCCTTAACTGAATATCAGCGCAACTGGGTGCAGGACAAATCCCGGTTCAAGATCGGCGTCGTCACGCGCCAGGGCGGGAAGTCCTTCGCCACCGCGCTGGAGGCCGTCCTGGATTGTGTCGAACACAAGACCATGTGGGTTTTCCTCTCCGCTGGGGAGCGCCAGTCGAAGGAGTTGATGGGCAAGGCGGCGCTGCATTCGCGCGCGATCGGCCACGCCGTCCAGGAGCTGGAGACGGAATTCTGGGCCGACAAGGATACAAAATACAAGATGCTGGAGATCGTCTATCCGAACGGTTCCCGCATCGTCGGCCTCCCGGCGAATCCGGACACGGCCCGCGGCTGGTCGGCCAACATCCTCCTCGATGAATTCGCGCTCCATCGGGACAGCCGGGAGATCTGGAAGGCCCTCTTCCCGACCGTCACGCGCGGCTACAAGATCCGTGTAATTTCGACGTTCAAGGGCAAGACCAACAAGTTCTATGAGCTGTTTTTCGGCGCGCCGACGCTGCAAAGCTACAACGGCAAAGACTACGAATTCAAAGGTGAAAAGGGCGGCTGGTCAAAGCATTTCGTCAGCATCGCCCAGGCCGTCGAGATGGGGCTGGAGCTGAAGGATGACCAGGGCAAGCCCTGCGATCCGGAGGATCTCCGTCTGGCGCTGAACGACGACGACGCGTGGGGCGAGGAGTATGAGTGCGTTCCGTCCGATGAGGTCTCCGCCTTCCTGACCCACGAGCTGATTTCATCCGTGGAGGATGTCACGGCCAACGGCTCGCCGGAATGGGCGGCGCTGCTGATCAAAGCCGCCGAGGAGAATTATCGGGAATTCAAGCAGACCAAGATCGCGCCGCCTCTGCCGACGCACGTCCTGGCGAACGTAGTTTTCCTCGGCGAGCTCTTCGGCGGCATGGATATCGGCCGGAAGCGGGACCTCTCGGTGATCTGGCTCGACCAGAAGATCGACAACGTCCTGCGGCCCGCGGCGGTGATCGAGCTCAAGCGGCAGCCGTTTTTTGTCCAGGAGCAGGTGCTGCACACGATCCTCGCCCGGAAAGAACTCCGCCGGGCCTGCATCGATGAGACGGGCATCGGCGCGCAACTGACCGAAACGGCGCAGAATCTTTACGGATCGCACAAAGTGGAGGGCATCGCCTTCACGGCGGAAAGCAAGGAGACGCTTGCCGTCGGCCTGAAGCAGAATTTTGAGGACCGGGGCAGTGTGATCCCGGCGGATCATACGGTGCGGAACTCGCTGCACAGCGTGAAGAAATACGCAACGACGACGAAACATTTCCGGTTTGATGCGGAGCGCACGGAGGCCACTGGCCACGCCGACCATTTCTGGGCAAAGGCGCTGGTCGTCCAGGCGGCGCAGTCGAATATCGCCCCTGCCGCCGCATCCAGTGAAACTCAGGACACCGATTACCGCGCGGAGCGTCCGGGGCGTATCGAGCGAATGCGGGACAATTTTCGCAACCTTATAAGGAGGGCTGCATGATGGAGCGAATTACCAAAACATCGACGACATTGCGTGGCCGGATTGCCGAAAAGATCTTTGGCGATGTCATCGAAGAGAAAGTGGCCGAACGGCTGCTGGCTGCCGCCCAGGATACCGATTTCCACGCGGAGCGCATGGGGAAACTCGAACGAATGCAGGGCATCTTCCGCAGCCTCAGAAGGGACAAATGATGAAGCGAATCACCAAGGAAATCGCCCCTCCCCCCGCGCCCACCTGGCGAGACCGGGCCATCCAGTTTGTTCTCGGCGATATCATCGATGCGAAGGTGGCCGAGCGGCTGCCGGCGGCAGCGCGGGGCAGCGCAGAAGATATCGGCTGGCGGAAGCTCACCGGGAATTCCGAGCGGGAGCTGGTCTCCACCACGCAAGAGCGGATGATCGAGATCGCCTACTGGCTCTGGGAAACAAACCCGATGGCGGGCTGGATGATCGATCTGATGGTCGCCTTTGTCCTGGGCGAGGGGCTCCCCTACGAGGCGGACGATCCGGATGTCAAGAAAATCCTCGATGATTTCTGGGACAACCCCGTCAACCGGATGGGCGTCTTTTTCCCCAAGCACGTGGCCGAGCTGGGCATTTTCGGCGAGCTGATGTTCCCGGCGATCACCGCGCAGCAGACCGGGAGGCTTTACACCGGCTATATCGACCCCGCGCAGATCGACCGCGTCGTCACGGATCCCGAGAACGTGAAAATGATCATCGGCGTCACGCTGAAAAGCACCGCGGACGGACCCGGCCGGCAATATAAGACCATCCTGCCGGACGAGGCGGAATATGTGCTTTCCCCGGCGGCGCAGGCCCTGCGCGAATCGTTTGCCGACGGCGAATGTTTCTTCTTTTCAATCAACAACGTCACGAACTCTCCCCGGGGCCGCAGCGATCTGATCCGGGTGGCCGACTGGCTGGACGCCTATGAGCAATTTCTATTCGATTACGCCGACAAGTGGCCCCTGCTGAACTCGTTCCTTTGGGATCTCCAGGTGAATGGCGGCGATTCGGCGGAAGTAGAAAAGCAGCTCAAGCTAATCACTAAGAAATCCGGAAGCACGTATGCACATAACGAAAATGTCAAATTAACCGCCATCACCCCGGACCTTAAGGCCGTCGACGCCGAGGCGGGGGCGCGGTTGCTTCGAAACCACATCCTCGGGAGCCAGAGCATCCCGGAGCACTGGTTCGGCGGCGGCGGCGACGTGAACCGCGCGACGGCCGGCGAGATG
>JAPLJX010000368.1:0-471 GCA_026388375.1 Deltaproteobacteria bacterium | reverse complement strand
CAGAAGGTCGTCAAAACCATCCTGGAGGACTTGTTTACCCACGCGATCCGGAAGGCGCGCCAGGCGGGATATCTTCGCGTTACCGACGATCAGGCGAAGTCATTCTCGGTCGTCACGCCGGAACTGAACGCGAAGGATGTCAGCAAGTTCGGCGCAGCCGTCCAGCAGACAGCCGCCGCGCTGGTCGGCGCGGAGACGCAAGGCTGGATCGATAAAGACACGGCCCGAAAGATCTTCGGCGTCACGATGGGCTTCATCGGCATCGATATCGACCTCGATGCGGTGGTCAACACGCTGAAAGAACAGAAAGCCGTGGCGGGATATGAGGATTACACAAAAGACAGGGGCCAGGGGTCAGGGGCCAGGGATCAGGGATCAGGTGCGAATGCCGACGGTCAACAGTGAAATAACACGGATTATCCGGGAGAAAGACCTGATGATCCGGACGGGTACGGAGACGGTGCGCGACCT
>JAPLJX010000333.1:7664-11224 GCA_026388375.1 Deltaproteobacteria bacterium | reverse complement strand
TTCTTTTCCGCTGCCCTGTCCCACGATGCGGCCGGTCTGCAGCACATACCCCCGTTCGGCCAGCTCCAGGGCCTCGCGCACGTTCTGCTCCACGAGCAGGATGCTCATGCCCTGCCCCTTGAGGACCCTCACCGTGTCCAGCACCTCGTCCACCAGTTTCGGCGCCAGCCCCAGGGAGGGTTCGTCGAGCATCAGGATCTTGGGGTTGGACATCAGCCCGCGGCCAATCGCCACCATCTGCTGCTCCCCGCCGGAAAGGGTCGAGGCGGGCTGATCCTTTCTTTCCTGAAGACGCGGGAAAAGCAAGTAGACCGTATCGAGGTTGCGACAGATCTGTGCCTCGTCTTTTAGGATATAGGCGCCCAGCCTCAGATTCTCTTCGATCGACAACGGCCGGAAGAGCATTTTTTCCTCGGGCACATAGACGATCCCCAGCCGTACGATCTCTTCGGTGCGCAGGCGCTGAATTTCACGCCCCTCAAGAAGAATCTGCCCCTCAAAGGCGCGTTGGGCGCCCATGACGGCCCGCAGGATGGTCGATTTGCCTGCGCCGTTGGCGCCGACCACGCACACCGTCTCGCCGGCGTTTACCGCCAGCGAGACGCCGTGGAGAACCGGCAGCCCCGAGTATCGGACTTTGATGCCCCTGATTTCGAGAAGCGGGACGCTCATGGGATGGCAGAGCCTCCGAATTCCGTCGCGTGTTCGCGGACGTAGCGCTCCCCCAGATACGCCTTGATCACCTGGGGATCCCGGACGATGTCTTTGGGGCAGCCCTCGGCGATCTTCCGGCCGTAGTCGAGCACGATGACGCGGTGACTGATGTTCATGACCAGTTCCATGACATGCTCGATCAGCATGACCGTCACCCCGTGTTCGGCGTTGATGCGGCGGATGCCGGCCATGGTTGCTTCGATTTCGCTGGGGTTCAGCCCGGCCGCCACCTCGTCGAGCAGCAGCAGCTTGGGGTCCGTGCCCAGGGCCGTGGCCATGGTCACGCGCTTCTGAGCCGCCACCGGAAGCTCGCTCACCAGTTGGTTCCGAAACTCCTTGAGCCCCATTTGCTCGAGGATCCCATCGGCCTTGGATCTGGCGCTCGAACGGGAACGGGTATGCATGAAGCAGCCCACCAGGACGTTTTCCCCCACCGTGAGGTCGCCGCCAGCGGTGTAAACCTGGAAGGTGCGGGCTAGTCCCCTGCGGGCCATCTCGTGGGCCGGCAGGCCGGTGACGTCCTCTCCGTCGAAAACGATTCTGCCCGACGTGGGCGGGAACATGCCGGCGATGCAATTGAAACACGTGGTCTTGCCGGCGCCGTTGGGTCCGATGAGCCCCAACAGTTCGCCCTTCTCGATAACAAACGATACATCGTCGTTTGCGTTGAGGCCGCCGAACGCCTTGACCAGATTATGCACTTCCAGCAGGGCCATCACTTGCGCCTCCTGCGTCGGTATTTTTCGACGATGCCCCAGAGTCCGCGCGGTTCGAAGGCCGAGATGATCATGATGATGAGGCCGTAGATGATCAAGTCGATGCCCAGGAGGCCGGCGGATGCCCCCAGCCACTCCTTGAGGTAGCTCTTCAGCGGAATCAGTACCCCGGCGCCGATGACCGGGCCCCAGAGGGATCCGGCCCCTCCGAGCATAGCCATCAGCGCAATCAGAATCGAGATGTCCAGGCTCATGGTGTCTTCCGGCTCGATGTTCTTGATGTAGACGGCGTGGAAGGAGCCGACGATACTCACGAAAGCGGTGGCGATCGCATAGGTTTTGATCTTCGCCCAGTGAACGTTGATGCCCAGGGAGCGGGCCACCTCTTCGTTGTCCTTGATGGAGCGCAACTGGTAGCCCAGGCGGGACTTGCGGAACCAGTTCATGTAGAGCAGGCCGACGATGAAAAAGGCGAAGATGATGTAGTAATAGTAGATGTCCTCTTTGAAGATGAGCCGCCAATAATCGGGCGGGTGATATTTGTAAGGCAGGATCCCCAGTCCGCGCGCGGCGCCGACAAACTTCCATACCTCGAAAAGATCCTTGAGCACCAGGGACGTGGCGATGGTGGCGATGGCGAAGTAGTGGCCCTTCAGCTTGAAGAGCGGGTACCCGATGATGAAGGACCAGCATATGGAAAGGCAGGCGCCGACCGGCATCGAAACCCAGAAAGGGATGTCCCAGCGCAGCAGGCAGACCATGGTCGTGTAGGCGCCGATGCCGACATATTGCGCCTTTCCCAGATCCACCTGGCCGCCGTATCCGCCGATGGTGTTCCATCCCATGCCGTAGAGGGAGAAGATGAAGAACTGGATCATGGTGGCCATAGCAAAGGCGGAGTGCGGAAAGAGCGGAAAGCAGAACAGAAAGACCAGCACCGCCAGAGCGACCCCGAGGTCGGTCTTGGGGAAGTCGGAGAAGTCGAGGGTGTTTCTTATTGCTTCCATCCGAACAAACCCCTTGGGCTGATCAGCATGATCACAAAATAGGAGACGTAGATCCAAGTGTACTTGAGTGAGATCATGGGGACGTCGGCCATCCAATCGATCCCGAAGAAAAGCTGGATGAAATCCCAGAACCCGGGGATCTCCATGATCAGGCCGACGACCAGGCCCGCAAAGAAGGCCCCCGGCACGCTGCCGAAACCTCCCAACGCCACCACAGTGAACGCGATCATCGTGAAGATCAGGCCCACATAGGGCGTGACCGACCAGAAATTGACGATGAGGGCGCCGGCGATGGTGACCGTCGCCCCGCCGATGCCCCAGGCGAGCATGTTCATGCGCTCCGTCGGTATCCCCATGTAACGCGCCCCCTGGCGGTTCAGGGCCGTGGCCGTGAGGGCCTTGCCGATCCTGGTGCGGTTCATCAGAAGCCACACCGCACCGAAGGACAGGACCGCCAGCACGGCCGTGGCGAGCTTGGTGGCCGAAAGGATGATGCCCATGCCGACGTCGAAACTCTTCCCCACGAGCAACCCGTGGTGCAGGGCCCGGTCCTCGGAGCCGAAGAAGAGCAGCGCCAAGTTGCGCAGCACCAGCATGAGGCCGAAGGTTCCGAGAAGCTGGGAGATCATGGGACCGCGCAACAGAAACTTGATGAACCCCGCGTAGCAGATAATGCCGAGCGCGAAACCGACGGCGGCGGCAACGGGCAGCGTGAACAGCGGGTCCATTCCCGTGGCCTGGGCGGTCAGCAGACCGGTGTACATGCCGACCATCAGGAACTCGCCGTGGGCAAAGTTGACGATGTCCATCACCCCGAAGATGATGGTCAGGCCCAAGGCCACCAAGGCGAGAACCATCCCGATCAGCACCCCCGACACGATGGATGCAAAGAGGAGATCCATAAGGAACGCAATCCTCCGCTCAGATAAAAACGCCCGCCCACCATTGCGGCCGTATGGCCGCAATGGTGGGTCGGATTTTCTGGTCCTCTTTTTCAGTTTAGAACTTCGGGAAAGGATAGATCATCTTGGCCGTGGCCAGGTTGAAGGGGTAGACGATCTCGAGTTCGATCGTCCCGCCCGGGCCCTTCTGGTACTGCCCGATGAGGCCGGAGCCCAGAATG
>JAPLJX010000333.1:2197-7630 GCA_026388375.1 Deltaproteobacteria bacterium | reverse complement strand
ATGTCGTCGCCGGAGGTGGCGAACTTGATCCCCTGCCAGGGAACCACCAGCTCCTCGCCGGCGATCTCGATGGAGTTGGCGGCCTTCTGGATGTCCGCCGGCTTGAGGGATCCGGCCTTCTCCAGCACGTGAACCCAGACCTGCAGGCCGGTAAAGGAACGGGCGGACGCGCCGCTCAGATCGTTGCCGGTCTTGGCCTTGTACATGGCGTTGACCTTGGCGGCGACGGGCTTCACCTGCCCCACCTTGGGGATGAACACGGTGCGGGTCAGGACGCCGTTCGCAGTGGCCCCCAGCGTGTTCACGAATTCCGGCACCTCAAATCCGGCGTCCTGGCCCCACAGAATTTTGGGCTGGGCCTTCTGGTCCTTGAGCGTTGTCATCATCAGAATGGAGTCCGAGCCGTAGGAGGCGAAGAGCATGGCATCGGGCTTCACGGCGGTCAGGGAACGAACCTCGCCGGAAAGGTCGGTGGCCTTGGCGCTGTAGAGGATCGATTTCTTGAGATCGAATCCGTACTCCTTGGCGTACTTTTCGATCTGTTCGGCAACGGCGGAGCCCCATTCGGTCTTCTCGCAGGCCGCAGCCAGGTTCGTGATCTCCTTCTTGGGCACGGCGGCGAGGCCCTTCACCTTGCCTTCGGTCATGCCCTTCAGGAACTCAAAGAGATCCTTGGTAAAGTAGTTGTCGTGGGGGGTGGTTCTCCAGAACCACTTGTAGCCCTGGCGGGTCAGGTCCGGCGATGTCGATGAGTCGTTGATCAGCGGCACCCCGTACTGTTCGGCAACACCGCTTACGGCCTTGGTCACCGCGCTGTGATAGGCGCCCATCAGCCCGTGGACCTTGTCGTCAAGGATGAGCTTTTTGGCGAGGTCGGCCCCCAGCGTGGGGTTACCCTCGTGGTCCTTGAAGATGAGGGTGATCTTGGCCCCGCCCAGGCTCTTGATACCGGCATTCCTGGCCATGGCCATGTTGAGGTCCGGCATGACGTTGTTGGCGATGTCGGCGGCAAGTTCGGCCCCCGCGCGAAGCTCCCTGCCGGCCGAAGCCGCGCCGCCGGTGAGGGGGAAGAGAACCCCGATCTTGATCTCCTCCGCGGCAAACAGGGCACCCGGCAAAAGCAGCGCTGCGATCAGGACGGCTAACGACAACCTACGCAATGACTTGTTGGTGTCTTTCATGACAATCCTCCTTCAATGAGAATGGTTTCCGGCTACAGTCAAACCTGTGCGGGTGGGACAACTGAATCTTACTCATTTAACGGAGCGGATCAAAGGCCCTTCACGTATATAGAAACCTGTTTCGTCTGTCAAGCAGCCATGCGAAATTTTGGATATCACAAAATGGTCAGCTCATCGTCCCTGAGGTCAGAGACGAACATATGCCCGGGCGCGTGGGTGATCACCAGCGGCAGCGACGCCGAGGCGGCCGCCAGTTGCGAGGTGACTCCGCAGGCCCAGAATACGGGTATCTCACCGGGCCGGATGGAGACCGCGTCGCCGAACTCCGGCCGGGAAAGGTCTTTAATGCCGATTTCGGCGGGGTCTCCCAGATGGACCGGCGCGCCGTGGGTGAGGTGGAAGCGGGTGGTGACCTGCACGGCCCGCACCGCCTGCTCCGGGGTCAGCGGCCGCATGGTGACGACGAGCTTCGCGGAGAACGGCCCCGCCGGACGGCAGTCGCGGTTCGTGACGTACATGGAGACGTTCTTGTTTTCTTCGATGTTCCGAATCGGAAGCCCTGCGGCGATCATGGCGTTTTCAAAGGAGAAGCTGCAGCCCAGGAGAAAGCTCACCATACCGGCATGGAAGTAATCGCTTATGTCCTCTGTTTCGGCTTTCAGTTGACCGTTCTCGAAAATGCGGTAATGGGGCAGATCGGTGCGAAGGTCGGCTCCCGGCGCGATGTACGGCTCGAACTTTCCCGGATCGAGCACGTCGAGGATCGGGCAGGGCTTCGGGTTGCGGACGCAGAAGAGCAGGAAATTGAAGGCCGCCTCTTTCGGCAGCATCACCAGGTTCGCCTGGACATAACCGGCGGCTGCACCGCTGGTGGGTTTGGTCCACTGCCGGGTGCGGATCAGCTCCCGCAGGCGCTTTGCGGAAAGGTTCGATTCCATGGACGTTTCCTCCTGCTTTGTTACAAAGATGGGGCCAACTCGTGCGGCCGCCTGAGGCGCCGGTAAGACGACGCTCTTCCGTACGATCAGCGGCCAGCGGCGTCCCGACTCGGGAACACTCGGTATCGTTGATACCGGGAAGCTCGCACATCTTGACCAAAGTCGCAATCAGAAATTATTTAGAATCGGATGCAAAGATATCATTTTTTTGATATACGAAATGCCATTGTCGATGAATCAGGAAAGGCGCCATGGAAACAATCGATTTCAAACTAGAGAGGCTGCGCACGCTGCTCAGAGAGATGGGCGGCGTCGTCATTGGCTATTCCGGAGGCTGCGACAGTACGCTCCTGGCGGCCGTGGCCGGAGAGGTCCTCGGGGATCGTGCGGTATGCGTGCTGGCCTCTTCGGAGACCTATCCTAAATCGGAAGTGGCGGAAGCTTTGGAAACGGCGGGCAATCTGGGGATCACGGTCATCGGCATCGACACCGGGGAGCTTGAAAACAACGATTTCGCAGCCAATACCCCCGACCGCTGCTTCTTCTGCAAGACCGAACTTTTCAGCAAACTGATCGCTATCGGCCGGGAGCATGGCATTGACCGGGTGGTGGACGGCGCAAATGTCGACGATCTGGATGACTACAGACCGGGAAGCCGGGCGGCTGCGAAACTCGGCGTCCGAAGCCCGTTACGCGAAGCCGGGTTTACCAAGAAGGATATCCGGGAGGTTTCGCGCCGGATGGGCCTGCCGACCTGGGACAAACCGTCGTTCGCCTGCCTCTCGTCCCGCATCCCCTACGGAACCCGGATCGAGCCCGGCATTCTCCGACGTCTCGATGAGGCGGAGCGGTTCCTGAAGGCGCTGGGATTCCGGCAGGTGAGGGTCCGACACCATGGGGAGATCGCCCGAATCGAGGTCGAACCGGAGGAAATCGTGCGTCTCGCCTCGCCTGAAATCCGACGGCTGGTAGCGGAAAAATTCAAGGAATTGGCCTATCTTTATATAACACTGGATCTAAACGGCTACCGGATGGGCAGCATGAACGCCGTTCTCGACAGGGAGAAGAAGGTATAAATGGACGCTTTACGGCTCAAACGAATCCTCGAAAAGGTAAAATCAGGCGATCTGCCGGTCGATGAGGCGCTCAACAGCCTCCGCACCCTTCCCTACGACGACATCGGGTGTGCAAAGCTTGATCTGCACCGTGGAATCCGCACCGGCTTTCCCGAGGTTGTTTTCTGCCAGGGGAAAACCGATGAGCAGGCCGTGGATATTGTAAAACGGCTCGCCGGATACCACGCCAAGGTGCTCGCAACCCGGGTGGCGCCGGACGTCGCCGGAAAAATCGCGGCGGCGGTTGAAGGTTGCACCTATCACAGGCTCGCCCGGATCCTGGTGGTCGACAAACCCGGGGAAAGAGAGGAACCTGCCGCCGGGGACGGCAAGTTTGTGATGGTCCTCTGCGCGGGGACTGCGGACATTGCGGTGGCGGAAGAGGCTGCGATCACGGCGGAGTCGATGGGCAGCCGGGTCGAACGCTCCTACGACGTCGGGGTCGCCGGCCTGCACCGGCTCCTCGACCAGAAGGACCGGATCATGCAGGCGAACGTGCTGATCGTCGTGGCCGGAATGGAGGGCGCACTTCCGAGCGTGGTCGGAGGAATGGTCTCCTGTCCGGTAATCGCCGTGCCGACCAGCGTCGGCTACGGTGCAAGCTTCGGGGGGCTTGCCGCGCTGCTGGCGATGCTCAACTCCTGCGCCGCGGGGATCGCAGTCATGAACATCGATAACGGTTTCGGGGCCGGATACTTCGCACATCTGGTAAACCGCTGATGGCTTCGGAAAAAGTCCATATGATGCGTTGCCTCTGGAGCTTTTTACGAAGCCGCCCCGAACCGGACAGTTTTATGGATTTTGGGGAGGAGTATCTCCGATGAAGATCGCGTATTTCGACTGCTTTGCGGGAATCAGCGGCGACATGACGCTCGGGGCGCTCATCGACACCGGGGCGGATCCGGTTCGGCTCCGGGAGGGGCTTGCCGGTCTGGGCGTCGGCGGGTACAGTATCGAGGTCGGCAGGAAGATCAAAGGAGCGATCGAGGCGACGGACGTCCGTGTGCTCCTCGATGAACCTCCCCTCCCCCACCACCGGCGGCTGAAGGAGATCCGGGAGACGATCCGCGGCGCGAACCTCTCCGACCGTGTAAAGCAGACGGCCGAGCGCATCTTCAACAGACTCGCGGAGGCCGAAGGCCGAGTGCATGGCCGCTCTCCGGAAGAGGTTCACTTCCACGAGGTGGGGGCGGTGGATGCGACGGCCATCTGTCTCGAAATGCTCGGCTGGCCGAAGGTTGTCGCCGGCCCGATGCCCACGTTTCACGGTTACGCAACGGGTTCCCACGGCACATTCCCGCTGCCCGCGCCGGCCACTGCCGAAATCCTGCGGGGCGTGCCCTGGCGGAAGCTGGACATCGAAGGGGAACTGGTCACACCGACCGGCGCGGCGATCATTGCGGAGATCGCCTCGGGTTTTGGAGAGATGCCCGCCATGACCGTCGAGAGCATCGGCTACGGCGCCGGGAAGAGCGATTTCGGCATCCCGAACGTGCTCCGGATCATGCTTGGCGAGGAGTCCGTGTTGGTCCCCGCGGCCCGGAGCGTCACCGTAATCGAGACGAACATTGACGACCTCAACCCCCAGTTCTACGAGACCGCCATGGAGCGGCTTTTCGCCGCGGGCGCGCTCGATGTCTTCCTGACCCCGATCCAGATGAAAAAGAACCGGCCGGGAACGCTTCTGTCGGTGATCTGCGATCCGGTCAGCGCCGAGCCGCTCGCCGCCGTCGTCCTGGCCGAGACCTCGACGCTGGGCGTCCGAATGTCACGATGGGAGCGCGTCTGCCTGGATCGCCGCTGGGAGGAAGTCATCACGGAATTCGGGACGATTCGGATCAAGGTCGGAGAGAGGGACGGTAAAACGATCACGGCCTCCCCCGAGTACGAGGACTGCAAGCAGGCCGCGGCCAAACACGACGTGGCCATCCGGCAAGTCTACGAAAGCGCCATGGTTCTGTACAGGACGGGAAGGAGCCCATCATGACCCACAACTTCAACTGCATCGCCACCGGCATCGGCAGCATGCCGGGCGCTGATCCGGATAAGGCCGTGGAACAATCGCTCCGGTATCTGCCCGAGGCGCCGATCTGGCCGCAGCTCCCGCAACGGGACTTCCGCGAGCATATGGATGTGCAATACAGCGAATCATTACCCGGACTCCAAATCGATGAGACCGGCGGAAAGGTTTCATTCAAC
>JAPLJX010000333.1:0-2169 GCA_026388375.1 Deltaproteobacteria bacterium | reverse complement strand
CGACCGGGGACCTTACCCCGGCCCTCGAGAAATTCTTCGAACGGTATCTGGAAAAGGATTACGGATTCTTCCGGATCACCGAGACATACGCCCCCGGGTTTTATGCGCTGCTCCGCGCGCTGAAAAAAGGGGCTCTATCGAATGTACGGTACATCAAGGGTCACATCACCGGTCCGCTGACCACCGGCGTATCGTTCAAAGACGAAACCGGCAGGGACATCATCCACAACGAGCTGTTCTTCGACGCCGTGGTCAAGGGGCTCGCAATGAAGGCGGCATGGCAGATCGAGGAGCTTAAACCCTTCGGCAAACCCGTCATCATTTTCATTGATGAGCCGGCCATGGAATCGCTCGGATCCGCTTTCTCCGCCGTGTCGTCGGAGCTCGTTGCGGAGAAGCTGAACGAGATCGCCGACACCATCCATGAGCTGGGAGGCCTTGCCGGCATCCACTGCTGCGGCAACGCCGACTGGTCGATGATATTGAATACCCGGGTCGATATCGTGAACTTCGACGCGTTCGGGTATATGGAAAAGGTGATGCTCTACCCTGTTGATATCAAGAAGTTCTTTGATCGCGGGGGCGCTCTCGCCTGGGGCGTCGTCCCGACAGGCGCGTTCACCGGGAACGAAACCGCCGATCTGCTCGTCTCCAAACTCGAAGAGGGCATCCGGCGGCTCGAACTGGCGGGCATCGATCGACAGACGATCCTGCGGCAAAGCCTTATCACCCCTTCCTGCGGCATGGGCAGCCTGACCCCGGACCAGGCCGAAGCGATCCTGAAGCTGCTGAGAGACGTATCGGACAGAATGCAGAAAAAAGTTGCGTAACCCTTGAACACCAAGGGTAAGCGCTTTTCTTAAGACAGCGGAAATTCGCCCTGGAACGGGATATCCTGAAATCAGCAACCGAATAACCATCAACCTAAGGAGGAGCTTATGACCACGCCTCAACATTGCCCAGGATTTGAACAGATGAGGTACCTGAAGTCTTTTGTCTGCAAATGCCCCAACTGCGGTAAGGAAGCGGAAATTTTCTCCGATGAGTTTGACAAGAAACATTTCTGCAAGGGTTGCCGGCAGCAGATAGACTTCACCAAGTGCACCGTGGAATCCGGGGTATGAATTTCGGGGAGACCTTGACCTCTCTGAAGAACACCCTGGACGCATCTCCGCGCCCAGGTAACGTCTCTGGCGGGAGCGGGGCGCCTTATTCCGTTCAACTATTGGAAAAGGCGCGTGCCGATACCGATACCGTCCTGAAAGAGCTTGGATCGCAACTGGGCGGCCTGAGCGAGGCGGAAGCCGATTCCCGCTTGAAGCAGGTCGGGACGAACGAGATTGCCCGAGAAAAGCGACCATCGGCCCTGATGCGCCTCCTGGGGAACATCAAGAATCCATTGGTCCTCCTGCTCCTGGCGCTGGCCGTGCTTTCCTATCTCACCGGTGACCTGCGGGCGACGGTGGTCATTTTCGTGATGGTGGTTCTGGGCGTGGTGTTGCGTTTCTTCCAGGAGATGCGTGCCGATAACGCGGCCGCGAAGCTCCAAGCGATGGTCAGCAACACGGCGACATTGGTTCGAGGCGGCAAGGAAGAAGAAGTATCGCTCAAGATGTTGGTGCCTGGCGATATCATCCGGCTGGCAGCCGGCGATATGGTGCCGGCTGATGTACGGGTGCTTTCCGCCAAAGACCTGTTCTTGAATCAGGCGGCCCTCACCGGCGAAGCCCTGCCTGTGGAAAAGAAAGCCACCCCGGCGTCGGCAGACGTTCAAAATCCGCTCGATCTGCCCAACCTCTGCTTCTTGGGCTCCAACGTGGAGAGCGGCTCCGCGACCGCCGTGGTCATCCATACCGGGGACCGAACCTACTTTGGATCGCTGGCCGCCAGTATCGTCGGGCAGCGCCAGCTCACCAGCTTCGACAAGGGCATCAACAAGTTCACCTGGCTGATGATCGGCTTCATCGCCGTGATGGTTCCGGCTGTGTTCCTGATCAACGGGCTCTCCAAGCACAACTGGGTGGAAGCTTTCCTGTTTGCCATGGCTGTAGCAGTCGGACTGACCCCCGAGATGCTGCCCATGATCGTAACCGTCAACCTGTCCAAAGGCGCCCTGGCCATGGCGCGCAAGAAAGTGATCGTCAAACGCCTGAACGCCATCCAGAACTT
>JAPLJX010000252.1:5826-8631 GCA_026388375.1 Deltaproteobacteria bacterium | reverse complement strand
CCTCTCCGGTCCGGGGAATCGCGAGACCGGCCTGCTCGGTGAGCTTCGGAGAAACCCCTTTTTTATCCAGGAAATCAAGCAGATTTCGCCATCCCTCCGGGGCCAGCCCAATCCGGAATGTGCCGATCGCCTCCGCTTCAATCCCTCTCTTCCGTAGATACTCTCTGGCCCCCTCTCCCGCGGGCAACTGGAGCATCCTCACATAATAGTCCGCAGCAAGACCGTTGACCCGGCGGATCTGTTCCCCGAGGGTACTGCGTTCGCGTTCCTCGCGGCTCAGAGGCCGATCCGAAATGACGACCCCGACCTTTCCCGCCAGATGACGGACCGCCTCCGGAAAGGTCAGATGGTTCAGCTTCATCAGGAAAGAGACGCCGTTCCCCCCCTCGCTGCAGCCGAAGCAGTAGAACATCTGTTTATCAGGGCTTACCGTGAAGGATGGGGTCTTCTCCCGGTGAAAGGGACAGAGCCCGAGATAATTCTTACCCGCCTTCTTCAGGGTCACATACTCCCCGATCAGCGAAACGATATCGGTCCGTCTCCGGATTTCTTCGATCTTATCCTCGGGAATCGAACCCTTCAAACGCCACGCCCCCTATTCGTTCCCAGAAAATAGACTTTCAAGGACTCATTGTCTTTGTACGGACAAACGCGCCTTGACCTTTTCTCCGACCATTTTCCCATCGGCCTTTCCGGTCACCTTCGGCATGAGGGCCGCCATCACCTTCCCCATGTCCCGCACACTCGCGGCGCCCGTCTCCCGGATCGCGTCGGCGATCATCGCATCGAGTTCCGTTTCCGACATTGGAGTCGGCAGGAACTCCTGAATCACCTTGAGTTCCGCCTCTTCTTTTTCCACGAGATCGGTTCGGCCGCCCTTTTCAAATTGTTCGATCGAATCCCTCCGCTGCTTGACCATCGCCGAGAGAAGCTGAAGGAATTCGGCCTCGCTCAGCTCGCGTTTCAAATCGATTTCCCGGTTGTGCAGACCGCTTTTCAACAGCCGCAGGGCCGACAGCCGGATCTTGTCCTTTGCTTTGGCAGCCAGGATCATCTCCTGATCCATCTTTTTCTTGAGAGTCACGGCTAACGCCTCCATACGCTACAAATTAGATCATCTTTCGGTTTTGTCAATGAGACATCGCCATTTTCAGGCCAGACCGTCCCGGAGTTTTTGGCCGCCCAACAGGTGCATGTGGAGATGAAAAACCACCTGCCCCCCCTGCTCATTGCAGTTGATCACCAACCGAAAACCACTTGTGTCGATTTCTTTCAGCCGCGCGACCGCCCGGGCCGCGACCATCATGGCCTGGAGATCTGCCATTCCTTCCGCATCCGCGTCCATCAGCGTAGCGATATGTCTCCTGGGGATGATGATGATGTGGATCGGGGCCATGGGCTGGATATCCTCGAAGGCCAGGACCCGCTCATCCTCATACACCTTCCGGCAGGGAATCGTTCCCGCCGCAATCTTGCAGAAAATGCACTCCTCCATGCTTTCCACCCCCTTACCCGTCACACCCCACCCCTTTGGCGCACGCAACCGCCTCGGCAAGAGAAAGGGCCCCTGTATAGAGGGCCTTCCCTGCAATCACGCCGATAACACCCTGTTTTTCCAGGGGTATGAGCTTCTCGATATCCCGGATCCCGGAGACGCCGCCGGAGGCGATCACCGGAATCCCGACCGCTTTGGCCAGTTCCCCCGTTGCCTCGACGTTGACGCCTGTTTCCATGCCGTCCCGGGCAATATCCGTATAGACCAAGGCTGCAGGCCGGTCATCGACAAACCGGAGCGCCAGCGCCGCCGCGGTCTCTTCCGTCTTTTCCGTCCATCCCCGAACGGCGACACGCCCGCCGACTGCATCGATCCCCAGGATCACCTGCCCCGGAAACGCACGGCAGACCTCCCGGACAAACCCCGGATCGCTGAGGGCGGCCGTACCGAGAATCACCCACCGCACCCCGCTTTGGAGATAGGTTTCCACCGTCTTCATGGTCCGGATACCTCCCCCCACTTGAACCGGCAGTCCCGTCTCCGCCACAATCTTCCGGATCACCCCCTCATGGCGGGGAGCGCCGGCGAGCGAACCGTCCAGATCGACCACATGCAGGCGTTCGGCGCCCCGTTGCTTCCAGACGGAGGCCATGACCACCGGATCGTCCGCATAAACCGTCGTCCGCCCGAAGTCCCCCTGGGCCAGACGCACACAACGGCCATCCTTCAGATCGATGGCGGGAATGACAATCATCAAAGAGATCCCCCTTAAAACAGATGAATTTCCGTGATGACGGAAATTCCGCGGGCCCGACCTTCCACGGTTTAAGAAAACGACGTTACGGCAGGCCGGGGAAGGTCTTCAAGACCTCTTTCAGTCCCCCTGCCGCCAGCTCCTCCGCCGTGACCCACCTCCCCTTCTCCCGAAAAAAAGAGGAGATCTGCAGGAGATTCTCCATCAGCGAACCCTGCGTCCGGTCAAAAGCGCCCCGCCAGACGAGTTCCCCATCCTCAACCCGGATCAGATGGATCTCGAAGGCAACGGAAGCCGGCTGCTCCACGGAAAAGGACTCTCCTTTTCTCTCCCGAAAACGGTAGAGATACCCAAGCACGATCCCTTCCGCCCCCAGTTCGTTTCCGACATCGCGCAGGACCTGCCGGAGCGGATCCTTGAGGGATGCCGTGGAAACCAGTCGGTAGGCCCCAGCGACACGCTCTCCCGCAATGATGTCCAATTTCGGTTTGCTTTCTTTCAGATATTCCAGGAAGCGCTCCTCGATGACCGTTTCCGGGCTCCCGGCGGCTTTCGC
>JAPLJX010000252.1:2662-5793 GCA_026388375.1 Deltaproteobacteria bacterium | reverse complement strand
CTCCCGCAGAGGGGGCAGCGCACGACACCCTGGTGAATGTCTTCCGGAATGATCTGCTGAAATGGAACGACCGCGATCCGGTCGAAGACGATCTTCCCCTCTGGGGCAGGGCTGCCCTCATCCTGGCGATGGTGGCAGCCGAGGATCGACTGAAGGAAACAGAGGATCAGGAGGCTGTAGATAACCTTTCGGATACGATACGATTTTTCGATGGCTTCACCCCCTTGTCTCTGACGGAGGCAGCTTCCTTTTTTGTAACACCGCAGCATCCGATCCAGGTTTGATCAACCTTCAGCATTCCAAGGAACCCTTGGTGGACAGAACACCATCGATCCGTTGATCGGCCTCTGCCGCCTTGCGCAGGGCGCGAGCAAAGGCTTTGAAAATCGCTTCGGCCATATGGTGATTATTTGTACCATATCTGAGGTTGATGTGCAATGTTATTCCGCTATGATCTGAGAATGACTTGAAAAATTCTCGGAGCAGGGCCGGATCGAATTCCCCGATCTTCTGTTCTCCGAGTTCTGCTCTCCAAACGAGATAGGGCCGACCGGAGAGATCCATCGCCACATTGCAGAGGCTCTCATCCATTGGAACCACCGCCGAACCGTACCGGCGGATCCCCTTCCTCTCCCCGAGGGCCTTCCGGACTGCCTGCCCTAGGCAGATTCCCATGTCTTCCACAAGGTGATGATCGTCGACCGCGGTGTCGCCCCGGCCCCGAATGTCAAGATCGACGAGGCCGTGCCTGGAAAACAGGCTCAGCATGTGATCGAGGAAGGGGATGGAGGTGTCGATTCGTCCCTCCCCCTTTCCGTCCAGATCGATCGTTACGGAGATTTCCGTCTCCGCGGTTTTTCGTTGGATGACCGCCTTACGCATGCCCGCACCTCCTTCAGCAGGCTGCTGAAAAACGCCCATCTGCTGCGTTTCCCTCATCCTTCGCCGTTCAACGTACCAGAAAGTACGTCTCACGGCTCAGAATTTCGGGGGCCTTGCATCTGGACATTTTTGAACAGCCTGTAACAGAGCCTTTTTCAACAGGCTCTCAGATCACCTTGTTCAACGGGTACTCGATGATCCCCTCGGCGCCCGCTTCCTTCAGCAAAGGAATGAGATCCCGAACGACGTTACCGCTGACGATGGTCTCCACGGCAAGCCAGTCGTCGGAGTAGAGGCCGGAGACCGTAGGCGCCTTCAGGGAGGGAAGAAGGATCACCACCCGGCCGAGATTCTCCCGCGAAACGTTCATCTTCAACCCCACCTTCCCCATCGCCTCGAGGGACCCGTTGAGCAGCAGACGGATCTGCTCTATCTTCTGTCGCTTCCAGGGATCTGCCCAGGCCTTGCGGTTCGCGATGAGCTGTGTGTTGGTCCTCATCAGTTCGTGGATGATCTTGAGCTTGTTGGCGCGGATGGTACTTCCCGTCTCCGTGACCTCCACGATCGCGTCCACAAGCCCCTCGACCACCTTGGCCTCCGTCGCCCCCCAGGAGAACTCGACCTGGACCTTGATATTCCGCTCGGCAAAGTAACGCTTCGTGAAACTGACCAGTTCCGTCGACACATGCTTGCCTTCCATGTCCTCAATCGAACGGATGGGCGAGTCCTCTCGGACGACGAGCACCCACCTCGCCTGCCGCGTCGATGTCTTGGAGTAGATCAGGTCCTGAACGGCCACGACATCCGATTCGTTTTCGGTGATCCAGTCCTGCCCGGTCAGACCCAGATCGAGCGTGCCGTCCGCCACGTAGCGGGACATCTCCTGGGCGCGGACCAGGGTGCAGGAAAGCTCCTCGTCGTCGATGTCGGGAAAATAACTCCGGCTGTCATAAGTGATGCGCCAACCCGCCCGCTTGAACAGGTCCACCGTATTGGCTTCCAGACTCCCCTTCGGAATCCCCAATTTCAATTTGTTCATCGGATGCTCTCACAATACGTTTCAACAGCCGTCATCGATACACCTCTTTGGGATCAAAAACCCTTTCCCCGACGGTGACAAAGTCTCCATCGGCCCACTTTCTGTAAAAACAGGACCGGTATCCGGTGTGACAGGCCGCGCCGCCCAACTGTTCGACCTTCAGCAGAATGGCGTCCTCATCGCAATCCAACCGAACCTCGCGGACCAGTTGGACATGACCGGAGGTCTCCCCTTTCAGCCATAGACTCTGCCGGGAACGGCTCCAGTAGTGGGCCTTGCCCGTTTCGAGTGTTTTCAGCCAGGCCTCATGGTTCATGTAGGCCAGCATGAGTATCTCTCCGGTCTCATGGTCCTGGACCAAGACCGGCGCCAGTCCATCCCCTTTTTTAAAATCCGGTTCCGTCATGACCTTCCCCGCTGATTGATTCATTTTCGACCGCCGGCGCCTTAGTGCAGATGCATAGAGGCGGGTTGGGAATCATAGTTTGGGAAGTGCCATTAATCAAGCATTTTTTTCGTGAATTCCCGCGACGCCGGGAGGAATCGTCGGTGGGGAAAAAACACATTGATTCAAGCTGTCATCGCGGCAGACTTTCATCTTGCCAAGCCGTCCTTTCCATGATAGGACGTTCCTGGGTAAATTGTGCTTCGGCAGACGGATCCGTATTGAATTCGTCAGCGAGCGCACCGCGGCTTGCTCGGAGAGTTTCAATTCCGGTGAACTTTTCCCCAAAGACGGGTTTCCCGGGGCGTCACCCGGAATACCCGGGATGTCAGGAGGTTTGGCGATGTCCTTGCTTATCAGCGGCATTGTATCGGTCATCCTCGGTGTGATCGGTTTTTCCCTGTGGTGGAGCGACTTCATGATCATCATGAAGGGCGGAGTCCCGATCCTGCTGATCCTGGCCGGAATCCTTGCGGTCTATGTCGGGCTGGATGCCATGGAGGACCGCATGAGAGAGGAAAGACACAAGCAGGAGGAAAAATTGGAGAAGACCCGGGAGGAGATCGAACGGGTCAAGGCCCAGGCAGAGCAGTACCGCGAAGAAATCGAAAAGCTGAAGGAACAGGCGAAAAAAAATACCCCTTGACAGAAGGGGCGAAATCCATTAGCAGGACTCACCGTTTACTTCAACCTCAACGGAAAGAGCGAAAAAATGCGAATGTTAATGTTGAAAACGGACTTAACCCGTGCCTGCTTCGATACCTA
>JAPLJX010000252.1:1217-2645 GCA_026388375.1 Deltaproteobacteria bacterium | reverse complement strand
ACCATCGTCAGCGTTATTACCCCACTTCATTGCACCACGAACCGCCCATGCGGTAGACGCCACCGGAAGAGAGATTCGCAACATGTTTTATGTTATCGATAATTTTTATCACAATGATAAGGAGAACAGATGAAAAAGAGATGGTTTGCGATGCTGGCGATGACGATTCTTACGGCAATCACCCTTCTTCCGTTATTCGGGGGTGGCGATGCCCAGGCCGCGACGACGCTCACCTACAGCGTCTTCTTCCCTCCGAGCCACGGCCAGGCCAAGGCGGGCGAATCGTGGGCACGGGAAATCGAAAAAAGGACCAACAATCAGGTCAAGATCAACGTCCTGGCCGGTGGGGCGCTGACCCCGGCGGACCAGTGCTTCGACGGGGCGCTCAAGGGGATCTCCGATATCGGCATGTCCTGCTTCGCTTACACGCGGGGGCGTTTTCCCATCATGGAGGTCCTGGATCTGCCGATGGGCTACCCGAACGGCCGGGTGGCAACCCGGGTCGCCAACGAGTTCTTCAATAAGTTCCTGCCGAAGGAGTTAGAAGGGGTGAAGCTGCTCTATATCCATGCCCATGGCCCCGGGCTTCTCCATACGAAGCAGCCGGTCACGACGCTGGAACAGCTCAAGGGGATGAAGATCCGCTCCACCGGATTGAGTGCAAAGGTGGCAGAGGCCCTGGGCGCTGTACCAGTGGCTATGCCCCAAGGACAGACCTACGAGGCGCTCCAGAAGGGAGTGGTCGAGGGGACCTTCGCCCCGATCGAAACCCTGAAGGGCTGGAAGCAGGCGGACGTGATCAAATCGACGACGGATTGCTCCGACATCGGCTATACGACGGCTATGT
The DNA here is from genome assembly GCA_026388375.1 of Deltaproteobacteria bacterium. Classification (GTDB taxonomy): domain Bacteria; phylum Desulfobacterota; class Syntrophia; order Syntrophales; family UBA5619; genus UBA5619. Next base: position 1,798 of record JAPLJX010000252.1, on the reverse strand, counting down.
TTGTCGTCATGAACCTGAAGAAATGGAACAGCCTCCCCGCCGATGTGCGGAAGGTCATGGAGGAGGTCAGCGCCCAGTGGATCGATGTACATGGAAAGGCCTGGGACCAGCTCGACCAGGAGGGGCGCGAATACACCCTCAGCCTGGGGAACAAGATCGTCCCCCTGTCCGCGGAAGAAAACGGCCGCTGGAAGAAGGCGGTCCGGCCGATCATCGACGACTACATCAAAGAGGTTTCGGCCAAGGGGCTCCCCGCGGAGAAAGCGGTGAAGGAAGTGGAGAACCTGATCAAGCAGTACGGCAAGACCTATAAATAAACCTATCCCCACGGGGCTTCGCGGGGCCCGGGGGAGTTTCCGATCAAAGGTTGCTCGCCCGTTCCCCGGCGAAGATTTGAAAAACGGCAAGAGATGCCATGACACGCATACAGAAAGAACTCACCCGGATGAGCACCCTGTTCAACGCCCTGGCCGGCGCCGCAGTCGTCGTCATGATGCTGTTGACCTGCGCCGACGTCCTTCTTCGCCTGATGCGCCACCCCATTCCGGGGACCTATGAGCTTGTCGGTTTCCTGGGAACCC
>JAPLJX010000252.1:0-1108 GCA_026388375.1 Deltaproteobacteria bacterium | reverse complement strand
CCCTCATCGTCTCCTTTGCCCTGGCCTTGACCTCGCTGGAAAAAGGACACATCGCCGTAGAAATCCTCATGGAAAAGCTCCCTCCGCGCGTTCAGGTCGGCATCGAGACCGTCACCTCCCTGATCGGCGCTTCCCTTTTCGGTTTGCTCACCTGGCAGAGCCTGATCTATGCCGCAGACATGCGGCAAAGCGGGGAGGTCTCCGTAACCCTGACCATGCCGATCTACCCCTTCATTTACGGGATCGCGGCCGGCAGCGCCATGCTGGTTCTGGTCCTCCTGGCCGACGGCCTGCGCGCCGCAATCCGGACGGTGAAACCATGACACCCATCGCCGCAGGCCTCCTTGGCTTCCTGCTCCTCATCGTTCTGATGTTCGCCAGGATCCCGGTCGGATTCGTCATGACCATCGTCGGCTTCCTGGGCTTCGGCCTTTTGACCTCCTGGGGCGCCTCCCTGAACCTGCTCGCGCGCGATTTCTTTTCCGTCTTCGGTTCCTACAACCTGACGGTCATCCCCCTGTTCGTTCTGATGGGACAGATCGCCTACCACACCGGAATCAGCGGTAGGCTCTTCAACGCCGCCCACAAGTTCCTGGGGCATCTTCCGGGGGGGCTTGCCATCGCCACGATCGGGGCCTGCGCCGGATTTTCGGCGCCGGATTTTCGGCGATCTGCGGCTCAACCAGCGCCACGGCGGCAACGATGGCCTCCGTCGCCCTGCCGGAGATGAAAAAATACCGGTATGATCCCGCGCTGGCCACGGGGGTCGTGGCCGCCGGCGGCAGTCTCGGGATCCTCATCCCGCCGAGCACGATCTTCATCATTTACGGGATCATGACGGAGCAGTCCATCGGCAAGCTCTTCATGGCCGGCGTCCTGCCGGGGATTCTCCTCACCGTTCTTTTCATCCTCACCATCGTGGTCTGGACCCGTCTGCGGCCCGATCTCTGCGTTCCCGCGCCGAAGGCGTCCCTCCGGGAGCGGATCGCCTCGCTGACCGGCCTGATTGAAACCTTCCTGCTGTTTCTCCTCGTCATGGGGGGTCTCTTCGTCGGCGTATTCACGCCGACCGAGGCCGCCGCCATCGGGGCCGCCGGCACCATCGTCA
>JAPLJX010000155.1 GCA_026388375.1 Deltaproteobacteria bacterium | reverse complement strand
ATCATCCGGACCTGGTCGTCGTTCTCGATGAGAGTCTCGTGGGCCTGGTCGACGTGGCCGAAGGGTTGAAACCGACCGGGATCCTGCTGGTCAACACGACAAAAAGCCTAACTGAGCTCAAGAAGCACATCCGTTTTGAGGGCAAGATCGCGACCTGCGACGCCACGGGGATCGCCTGGAAGGAGTTGGGTGTGCCCATTACGAACACGACCATGCTGGGCGCCTTGGTCAAGCTGACGGGCGCCGTAAAGCTCGAATCCCTGGATAGTCCCATCAAGGAAAGATTCGGCCGGATCGCGCCAAAGAACCAGGCAGCCGCGAAGCGGGCTTTCGAAGAGGTCAAGATCATCAACTAAGGATCAAAATAACTCTTGAGGTATCACGATGACTGAGAAAAAGTGGCCAGAAACCTGGCAAGAGGTCAATCCCGGGTGTATGGTTTTCCGGCCGGGAAGCGCCTCGGAATATCACACCGGGAGCTGGCGGGCGAAACGCCCGATCTGGGATAACGCGAAATGCATCAAGTGCGGCGTTTGCTATATATACTGCCCCGAAGGCTGCGTGACCGAGGATGCGGATGGATTTTTTGAGGCGAACCTGGACTACTGCAAGGGGTGCGGGATCTGTGCCCATGAATGCTGGCCGGCCGCCATCAAAATGGTCAATGAGGAGGATTGAGAATGGGTAAACGAATCGGTATGGAAGGAGGATTAGAGGATGGGCAAGAGAGTAGGAATGGAAGTAGCGATTGCGTCCGCGGAAGCGGCCGCACTCTGCAGATTTGATGTAGCGGCCGTCTATCCCATCACGCCTCAGTCCCATGTGGCCGAGCATCTTTCGGATATCGTTAACGACGGCCGCGTGGATGCGTCCTTCATTACCGTGGAATCCGAGCATTCCGCGCTGAGCGCTGCCATGGGCTCTGAGGCGACGGGCGCCCGCACCGTGACGGCGACGAGTTCCCAGGGGCTCCTCTACATGAGCGAGGTCCTGCCGATCACCTCGGCCATGCGGCTCCCGATCGTGATGATCATTGCCAACCGCGCCGTATCGGGTCCGATCAATATCTGGAACGACCACAGCGACATCATGCCGATGCGCGATACGGGCTGGATCTCTTTTTTTGCGGATAACGGCCAGGAGGTCGTCGACATGACGATCCAGGCCTTCAAGGTGGGCGAGCACCGCGAGGTGATGCTCCCCGTCAACGTGAACATGGACGGTTTCCAGCTCACCCACATGGTCGAGCCGATCATCATGCCCGACCAGGAGGAGGTGGACCGTTTCCTTCCCGCGTATATCCCTTACGCCACGCTGCACCCCGACCGGGTCGTCTCGATGGGCACCCTGGGCATGCCGGAGATCTACGCCGAGGCGCAGAAGGCCAAGAACGTGGCGCTCGTCAACTCGATCAAGGTGATCAAGGGGGTCTGGAAGGAGTGGGAACAGCAGTTCGGCCGGAAGTATGAGCCGGTGCAGAGCTACTGGACCGAGGACGCCGATGTCGCCCTCGTGACGATGGGGTCGATGGGCGAGACGGCGGAGATCGCCGTCGACGAGCTGCGCAAGCAGGGCGTGAAGGCCGGCCTGCTGAAGATCAAGCTCTGGCGGCCCTTCCCGTTCGACGATCTGAAAAAGGCCGTCAAGGGCATCAAGGTCCTCGCCGTGACGGACCGCGCCTGCTCCTTCGGCGGTCCCGGCGGCCCGGTCTTTTCGGAGATCCGTTCCGCCCTCTACGACGCGCCGAGGCGCCCGAAGATCGTGAACTACCTCATCGGCCTGGGAGGCCGCGACGTCCAGGTGGAGAATTTCATGGATATGGTCCGGCGGGCGGCCAAGGGAAAACTTTCGGAACCATACGAATTTTACGGAGTGAGGGGATAATGGATACGGCTATGAAAAACCCTAAGGGTATTATCGAAAATTTCGACCTCTATGCGCCGAAGCTGGTCAGCAAGGAGGAGTTCTTCAGCCCCGGCCACCGCGCCTGTCAGGGGTGCGGCGAGGCGCTGGCGATTCGATTGATGTGCAAGGCGCTCGGGAAGGACACGGTCATCACCAACGCGACCGGCTGCATGGAGGTGATCTCCAGCCTCTACCCGACGACGGCCTGGAACCTGCCCTGGATCCACGTCGCGTTTCCGAACTCCGCAGCGGTGGGGTCGGGGGTCGAGGCGGGCCTGAAGGCGCTCCGGCGCAAGGGAAAGATCGCGGACCGGCGCGTGAAGTCGGTTGCGATCGGCGGCGACGGCGGGACGATGGACATCGGCTTCCAGGCGCTGTCCGGCGCGATGGAGCGCTGCCACGACATGCTCTACGTCTGCTTCGACAACGAGGCATATATGAACACGGGCATCCAGCGGTCGAGCGGCACCCCGTTCCTCGCCTCGACGACGACGGCCCCCGCCGGCAAGAAGATCCCCGGGAACCAAGTCTGGAAGAAAAACCTGCCGGAGATCATGGTCGCCCACAACGTCGCGTGTGTGGCCACCGCCACCCCGAGCTACCCGATCGATTTCATGAACAAGGTGAAGAAGGCCCGCCGGGTGAAGGGCCCCTCGTACATCCACTGCTTCGTAACCTGTCCGACCGGGTGGCGTACCCCGTCCGAGACCTGCATCAAGCTGGGCCGCCTCGCGCTCGAAACGGGGCTCTTCCCGCTCTACGAGGTGGAGGACGGCAAGTACCGCCTCACCGT
>JAPLJX010000010.1:4406-9734 GCA_026388375.1 Deltaproteobacteria bacterium | reverse complement strand
GGCGGCATCCTCATCGACGTGGAATGGCTGTGGGTCGAACTCGCGGGCAAAGCGGACGATGTCGGCCTTTGACAGTGTGATACCGCCGAACTCCCGGATGCTGCCTACGGGAAAGTCCTCCCAGTAGTACTTGTAGGTTTTTTTCATGACGCGCTCAGTTTAATAGATGCCATGCGGAGAATATGCTGTCAAGACATCGCACTTTTCAACCAGAATTCTATAGTCTGTCCCGATCGGCCGCCCTCCACCATTGTATTTAAGTCTGGTTCTTTTTAGAATTCATGTGTCCTCTCTGCCAGCGGGTCCCAATACTGGCTTGCAGTTTCTGACAAAGATAGCCGACGGGCTCAGACCGATCCGGGTTCCAACATCATCAAGCATCTTCTGGAACTCCTCGCGGCTCACGCGGATGCCCTTTCCCCCTTTGGGAGGATAAGGGTCATTGAAGGCTACATGATCCTCTCCGACATCCGTCACCACGACCCAATGAGGGATGTCCAACTGGTGCACCACTCCCATGTGTACCAATGCTATCGGGATGAACCCTTCGCTGAAAGACCTAGCGACCCGTTCGACCGTCAATCGGCTATACTCCACAGTCAGGCCACGGCCCAGAGCGCGCTTCCTGTTCTCGGCAATCCCGAAAACAGCCAATCTCGCATCTTCCGGTGTAAAGCTATGTTCCCGCAGCCTGCTCCTCCACAAATCAGGGTCGATCATCCTCCTGCGTTGTGTCGCCAGGTGGATCTCATAACCAGCATCGAGCAACGGGACACTCATACCGAAAGGGTCAGCGCCTCTTACCCCGATCATATTGCATTGACGCCATACCTCAAACTCCAGGGTGCGGTTCAGCTTAAGATGGGGGTCAAAAAGCTTGAAAATCATCAGCACGCAAGCGGGACCACAGGTGAATTCGGCGCTTTGGGCGTAGTAGGGTATTTTTAACCTCATGGAACGCCTTCCTATCGTTTGAGGTTGAAACTCATTTTCTATTGACATATCCATCAACATAGTCATAGCATCCGTAGAAAATCAAGATAATTATCCGCTTAAAGGAGACAACGATCATGAACAAATCGGACCTTATTGCAGCACTGGCCGCTAAAGAAAACCTTACTGACAAACAGGCAACAGAGATCATCAATCTGATCTTCACCGGATTTACGGATGTTCTGAAAAAAGCCGACAGGATTGAGATCCGTGGTTTCGGCAGCTATTCTGTCAGGGAATACAAGGCGTACACCGGAAGAAACCCGAAGACAGGGGAAACAACCGCCGTGAAACCCAAGAAGTTGCCGTTTTTTAAGGTAGGGAAAGGACTAAAGGAGAAGGTCAATTCTCGATCTTAAAAGCCCTTCCTATACTCGAAGGCGATAGAGAAAAGGTGGGGCACATAGGGGCACATATAGGAAACGATGATCCGTAATGTTTTTACTGAACGTGCAAAAAGAGTTGTAGTGGCCGATTCAAGGGTCAAGGAACTCTCTGAGCCTTATGCAAAGATTGGATACGGTATGGCCGTAACTTACCCTGATCTTCATGAACCGGAAGAATACCGGCACGTTAGTATCTTTACTTCGGGATCGTGATTTTGCGGAAATTTGGTTGTGTAGCAGATTTCAAACCGCATTCAGTGACCTATCCCGATAAACTGCCATGAAGACTCGTATTTGCAAGCGAGCTTTTGACTGGAGTGCTTTCGTGGCAACTCTTTCTCGGCAATGAGCAAGTATGATGAAAGAAAAAATGCAATATGCCAGATGAACGAAGGTCGCATGTCCGTTTCACAAAAGATCCCCAGATGATGAATCACTTCAAGAAGATTGACCATCCAGCCTTCAGCGATCCGGGAAGGAGGTCCAGGGCGCCTGAGGCCTCGGCGACAGCAGAAAAACCGCAGGCCGGGCAATTGATCCGACCTCGACTCTTGACGTAACAGCCCCGTGTGACGGTGCCGTCGGGATCAACATTAATGAGAATATCATCGTGGCAGCGCCAGTCATTTCCGATCATGGCGCTCAGACGCCCGGCAGAGTTGAGGATCGGAAAACCCTGCTTCTTCATTTCGATCACATCTTCCAGAACAGCCCTCCGTTCACCATCGGACAAGGCCAAAGGCGCCTCTCCCTGCCCGTAGGGGTAGAAGAGCTGGACGGTCATGCCACCGAATGCCCGTATGTTTTTCAGTTTTTCCAGAAGCGGCCGGATATCGTGTCGATTCTCCCGGTTGATCGTAAAATGAACGAAGAGACGACCATGTCTGGATGCTTGGAGGTTCGACCAAACCTTGTCGAAAGATCCGGAGCGGAGCCGGTCTTGGGTTTCCTTCAGTCCGTCCAGGCTGACCCAGATGATGTCCGCCGGCACATCGAGAGGAAAGGTGCCGTTTGTGGTCACGGCGACCCGGGGAAAGTGCCTTTTTGCATAGTCGATCAAATCGTACAGATTATATCTGCCATCCTGCCACATGAGCGGCTCTCCACCTTTAAAAACGACAATCAGGATGCCCAGACGCTTCAATGCGTCGAGCGAGGTCATAGCCGAGGTCCAGCTCATGTGATCACTTTCTTCTCCGGCGCGACGATGAAAGGGACAGGCGACACACGCGAGGTTGCAACGGTAGGTCAGCTTGAAATCGGCCAAAAGGGGAATCTTTTGCCCGAATATTTTCCGCCGGATGAAAAAAGCGGGAAATGGGGCGAGGCGTTCGATGGGCGTCATGAAGCAACTTCCTCTGCTCGTACCTCCTTCATCCTTTTCCGGGCTATCTTAAGTTCCTGTTCTGGCGTGCCCGCAATAAAGGTAGATCTAATGAGGAAGTACGCATGAACCGGATGAACCTTAATATCGCTTTCCCGTTTTATTCGAGGAAGAGAAATCTCTCGATTTGGGATACCGTTTGATTTCCTTTTCTTTCCGGTTTCTTCGATCGGCATACTCGATCTGTACCCGGCGGTTCTTGAATTTTACTTTTTGAAATGCTGCGATCAGCGGCTCTGCCTGACCCGAATCTGTTTCAAAGAAAGAACAATTTTTCATGACATCGACATTGATAATACGGAGGTTCGCCACTTTTGCCGTTTCGAAGAGGTATATTTTAAGACTCTTGGGCGTGAATCTTTCCATCAGTCCGATATTCACAAACAAACGTGTGGCGCCTGAGCCGCCTTCCCTCTTTTTCAAATCCACGTTGATATCAGGGGCATTTCGGTAGTAGTTTAAGAAGCGGTTAAACTCGGCAGAGACAAATCGCTGAATGATTTCTTCCTTGCTGATTCCTTTCAGCTTTTCATATACGGCCGGTAAAAAGGCGCCGATTTCCTGATGCTGGATCTCCGTGTTCTTTACCTTGTCTACGAGGTGATAAAGCTGTTTTTCGCAAATTTCATTTCCCGTGGGGATTTTGGCCGGCGTAAATTTCTTTCCGATCTGTTTTTCGATCTGCTTGATCTTATAGATTTCTTTCAAATGAATAATAACGATAGAAATGCCTGATTTGCCGGCCCTTCCCGTACGTCCGCTGCGGTGTGTGTAATGTTCAATATCGTCCGGAAGGTTATAATTGATGATATGGGTCAAATCGACCACGTCAATTCCTCTTGCCGCAACATCCGTAGCCACAAGCATCTGGATGTTTCTGCTTCGGAAACGGTTCATGACGCTGTCCCTCTGCGGCTGAGAGAGATCTCCGTGCAATGCGTCCGCATTGTAACCGTCTTTGATCAGTGAATCGGCAATTTCCTGCGTCTCTATTTTGGTTCTGCAAAAAATGATCGCGTAGATATCCGGATAATAATCGGCAATTTGAACCAACCGTAATCGAAACGGGTTTGTTCATATAGCCCTGCGCGATCGCTTCAATTTCCCTGGCCATGGTCGCGGAAAACAACAAAACCCTTTTATGGTCGGGCGTTCCGGACAAGATGGCGTTTAAATCCTCCTTGAATCCCATGTTCAACATTTCATCCGCTTCATCCAGCACCAGCCAGTTGATGGCGGAAACATCCACTTTTCTTCGGTTCAGCATATCCAGCATTCTGCCGGGCGTGGCCACAATGATCTGGGCGCCTGAAGAAATCTGCTTGATCTGGGTCAAAATATTGGCCCCTCCATAGATCGGTACAATATTCAAACCGTGAATGTGCTTGGCGAAGTGGTTTAAATCATCCGTGATCTGCAAACAGAGCTCCCTTGTGGGGGCCAGGATTAAGGCCTGTGTTTTTGAGGAGAATGGATCAACCTTTTGAATAATCGGGATCCCGAACGCCGCCGTCTTTCCTGTTCCCGTATGGGCCAATGCGACCAAGTCCCTGGTCGCCTGCAATAGAAAAGGGATAACCTCCTGTTGGACAGGCATCGGTGTTTCAAATCCCAGTTCAGTGATCGCCTTTAGAATTCTTTTGTCTATCGATAATTCGTCAAATGACATTGCCTTTTATCCTTTATTGGCATGGTAGGGTGCGGTAGCGGAACCGAGGGACACGCCCCCGATATTCAGGGGTGCGCAGGACATATCTGTTGACTCACCATTATCTTATCCATACACTTAGTCCGTGGAGAAAGCAATATCAATCAAAACTGACCTTCAGCATGGAGAAGTCGTCATCCAGGGTCGCCTGCTCGCTTATTCGAAAGTGGTACAGGGCGTCGATCTTATCCGCCGCCTCCCGCGTCGAGGGGACATGACCCAACTGGGTCGCAAGCGGGGTCCGGCGGGAGTGCTGCGGCGGCGCCGTTACATCCGGATGCCGTAGGCCAGGGCGGTGCGGTCGATGGCAACCCGAAGACGAGCGTGGAGGAGTTCGTTGCGGTTCGAAACGAAAGGGTGGTACTCCAGGCGGGATTCTTCCAGAGTGACGCGCAGGCTGTCGAGCCTCGGGTAGAGCGCTCGCTTGTCCATGATCATCTGGGCGAGGTTGATGACGATTCCGTCTGCCGCCTCGGCGAGCGGGAGTGTGACCGGATGGAGGGAGGTTCCGGGCAGACGGTCCGTCTCGTTGCCCACGGGTCTGAAAACGGTCATCTGGCGGGACCACCGTGCGTAGAGCGCCGGATTGACCTTGAAGGCCGGCGACCAGAAATAGAGGGGTTCCGCCGCGAAGGCGGGGGTGATCGCCTTCGGCAGGTTTGCGATCCGGATCAGGTCGGCCCAGGAGGCGAGATCCAGTCCGGAAAACCGCGGCTTCATCCGCCAGAAGGGGAGATGGCATGCGGGTTCCTCCGTTTCCGGCGGCGGGGCCATCACGGCGAACTCCACCCTTTCAAAGGTTTGCCCGGGACAGGCCCAGGCCGAGTTGCAGTTCCGGCAGGTTGTCCGGCCAGGAG
>JAPLJX010000010.1:0-4309 GCA_026388375.1 Deltaproteobacteria bacterium | reverse complement strand
GGCGTGGTGTGCAGACGCTCCTGATCCTCGATTGCGCATGTGCAGACCGGTCTCCCGAGAACGGCGTCATAGAGAGCCCCGCCTCGGAGGAGGAGGGGGGTGTGAATCAGGCTCACCGTCTCGCCGATAAAACGCTGAAGGAAAACGCCGCCGGGCGTTTCGCTCAGTCCGGGGATCGCCTGTAGGGCAGGCCGGTCCGCAGGGACGAACCTTCCCTCCGTGGCCGGGGAATCAAAGCGGAGCTTGAGGACCTGCGGCCTGAGACCCAGGGTGGGGGGCAAAGCCGGCAGATCCGCGGCAAGGGCGCTTGTATCCACGAAACGGTTCGTCACCCCGGAGGCGGAGACGCTGAAGGAGGAGCCCCGGAGGCGCCAATAGGGAACGTAGAGGAGTTCCCCTTCGGTTCCCGCGGCGGGCGGGATGTGGTAGCGGAAGTGCCCCTCCGGGACAAGATAGAGCCTTGTTCGGCAGAAGGGACACGCGAGGAGCCGGTCCGTCTCATCCAGTGTCACCGGTGCCCCGCACTGGGGACAGCCCTGTTCGATCTGCCAGTTCGTTCCGTTCACCCTACTTCCGAAGCTGTCACATTTTCTGGCCGCACTGGTTGCAAAAGAGGGAGTTCGGCAGATTCGCCGTGCCGCAGTGGGGACACTTCTTCTCCTTCGGCTTTTCCTCGACCGGGCGTCCGCACTGGACGCAGAACTTCGCGCTCGGGGGGAGGTTCTTTCCGCAGGCGGCGCATTTCTGGAAAATCAGGAGCTGATGACCGCAGTGGGGGCAGAATTTCGCCTCCTTCTGGACCGGAAGCCTGCAGTCCGGGCAGGTGACGACCTCCGTCGCGGCGGGCTGCGAGGATCCGCCCCGGAAGGCCTCGGCGAACATCGCCGGCATCATGAGCCCCATCCCCATGCCGAGGCCGGCGCCCGCCTCGCCCTGCGTCTGGGCGGCGCTCTCCAAGGCCATCGCGGCCTTCATTTTGAGGAGCTTGTTCATGTCGTCGAACACGCCCAGGCGGCTCTTGTCGTCGATCGCCTTCTGCACCTCCGGCGGCGGGGTGATCGAATTGATGTAGAGGTCGGCAAGCCCCAGGCCGAACTGCGTGAAGTCGTTCTGGAGTCGTTGAAGCGCGAAACGATGGCCCGGTTTAGGTATTCAGCGACGGCCTCGGTGGTATAGACCCCCTGCGTTCCGACGAGGCTGTTGATGAAAAGCAGAGGCTGGAGGATCCGGAGGTTGAAAACGCCGAATGCACGCAGGCGGATCAGGCCCAGCTCCCGGTCCCGGAAGGCGACCGGGTCGCGCGTGCCCCACGTGAGGTTCGGGAAGACCTTCATGTTCGTGAAGTAAACCTCGGCGCGCAGCGGGCTCGTCAGACCCCAGGGGAGGCTGATAATCTTCGTCAGGAGGGGGATGTTGGCCGTCTTGAGGGTGTGGCGTCCCGGACCGAAGGCGTCATAAGCCTTGCCGTTGTAAAAGAAGACGGCGGCCTGGCTTTCGCGGACGGTCATCTGCGCGCCCCATTTGATCTCGCCGGAACCCGTCTCCGGGATACGATGGACCAGTTCTTTTCCAGATTCGTCAAACCATTCGATGACTTCCAGAAAAACGACGTTGTTGGTTCCCATGATTCACCTATGCAAGGGTTTGAAAGAAGGGGTGAGTGGAAAGACTTTTCCCGGGCCTCCGACCCGGAAATATAGAGGAGCCCCGCCGCGAAGTCAAGAAGGGAAAACCTAACGCAAATCAGCAGCGGGTTGATGCGGGAACGCCACCCACCTGCATGAAGCCCGCAGGAGTATTCCTGAGCCTTGACTCACTTACAGTGTTCACCTACCTTAGCAATAACATCTGTTATCAAATCCTCCGGCAGCCGGGGCCGCTCAGGCTGCTGCGGCCGCCTGACTCGGGGATGACCTGTATCTGGGTGCCGATACGTTCCTTCAGTGCCGCGACGTGAGAGATAACGCCGATCAGCTTGCCGTCCTGCCGTAGTCCCGCCAGTGTCTCCAGTGCCGTTTCCAATGCGTCTTCGTCGAGGGTGCCGAACCCTTCATCGAGGAAGAGGGAGTCAACCCGGACATTCCGGCTGGCCATCTGAGAAAGGCCAAGCGCCAGCGCAAGGCTCACGATAAAACTCTCGCCGCCGGAGAGATTCTTCGTGGAACGGATCTCCCCGGCCTGATAATTGTCGATCACATTCAGTTCCAGGGGCTGCGTGGCGTCACGGATGAGGAGATATCGATCCGTCATCTTCCGTAGCTGCCGGTTGGCATGCGCGGTCATCATCTCAAAAGTCAGCTCCTGGGCAAAATTCCGAAATTTCTTACCGTCAGCAGAGCCGATGAGTTGATGCAGTTCATCCCAGCGAACGCATTCTTTTTTCTGGGCTTCGATGTTCTTCAGGCGCTCCTCCTGGTTTTTCCGTTGCCTTTCATTGTCGGACAAGCTCTTGACGATGCCGCCAATATCAAGTCTAAGTTCTTTCAGATCGGCGTCACCCGTGCTGATGTTTTCCTTCAGCGTCTCAGCGGATTGATCCGTCAAGTTTTTCTCCCGTTCCCCGGCAAGGGCCTGCGACCTGTCCTGACGGCGGGTGTCAAGTTCCGTTTTTTCCTTGAGGAGGGCTTGCTCCTTTTCAGTGAGCCATTCCCGTTCTTCTTCACCCAAGCGTAATGACAGGTAGTCGGCCTCGTCGGCGAATCCTGCCCCTTTGATCCGCTCCATCCATCGCTGTTCCGCCTGCGCCAGTTCCTTGGCCCGCTGGTCCGTTTTTACTTGCAAGGAAGCGATCTTCTCCTTCAGGGCGCTGATTTCTTTTTCAAGTTGCCCATAGTCTTCGCGAGCCTTTTCCAAGGCCTTGCCCGCCTTGTCCACCTCTTCCGCCAGCCGCTTTTCCTCCAAGTCGGCGTTCTTTTCGCCGAAAAGCTCCCGTCGGGAACCGCTCAGGGATTCATCTTTACGTCTTGCCGCCTGATCTTTCTCCAGGCTGCCCAGCAGGGCCTGATGCTGCTCAATCGCGGCTTTCATCTCATCGATCTGTTTCTCCCGATTGGTTTTTTCAGCCTCTTTTACCAACCAGATATCTTTGCGCCCGGTCAGGTCTTTCAACAGGGCGTCGAGGCTGTCCAAGGGAATTCGGCTGATCCCGAAAGGTTCAATATCCGCAAGGGCGGCAGCACAAACCTTTCCAGTCTCCTCCGTCAGAGCGGCGCTATCTTTGCCCAGCCGCTCATGATCGCGACCTGCCGTCTCCAGGTTATGTCTGGCCTCCTGTAAGGCCTTCCCTGCATTGTCAAAGATCTTTCTTGTTTTTTCCAGGACCGTCTGCGCCGACTTTTCCTGTTGACCATTCTTTTCGGCGAGGGCGACAATATCTGTTGTCACGGCAATTTTCGCCTGAATGCCGGTAATCTCTTCACGCCCCTTCCCGGCGCGATCCTCCTGTGAAACCTCTATGCTCAATTTCAATAGGGCGTCGGCGCACTGTTTTTCGTCAGCGTCCAGCGCCGCCCGCTTTTCTGCTATTTCTTTTTCAGTATGTTGGATTTCGGCTGCGGTCCGAACCCGATCGGCTTCCAGCTTGTTCAAATGATCCGATGTCTTTTTGAATTCATCCTTCGTTTTCTGAAGCTCCGCCTCCGCTTCGCTCAAGAGAGGGACATTCCCTTTTGCATAGGGGTGCTCCGTAGCGCCGCACAAAGGGCAGGATTTTCCGTCCTCCAGGCGTTTTCTTTCTTCTTCGAGGTCGCGGATACGGCTGAGGAGCGATACCTGCGTTTCCTGTGAGACCATCGCCTTTTCCAGAAGGGTTTTTTGATCGGTGCAGGATTTGATCTCATCCATGATCCCGACCTTGCCGGCGCTTAATGTTTCAAGTCTCGTTTTCAGGCCATCCAGCGTCTTATTCGTTATATCAATCCGTTCAAGGGTTTCACATACCTGGATCAAAAAACGCTTGCGGTCTTTAAGTGCATCTGCTTCACTGCGCCACCGGCCGATGTCGCGTCCCTGGAGGATCGCTGTCATTTCATCCGTCAGGCCCTTGAGATCGTTCTGGCTTTTTTCAAATTCCCGGCGGAATTTTTCATGAGCGACATCTCTTTTGGCGCACTCGGCATGGGCGGATTCCTTTTTCTCGGCCGCAGTGGAAAGTGCTTCCAATGCCTTTACACGCTTTGCCTCAGTATCGCGAAGTAATGCAAATCCCCTCTCGATGGCGCTGAGGTTGGTCACCAACATGGAATCAACGGCACATTTCGTCCGGTATTCACGGATAGCTTCCAGGGCGGTATGGGCCTCCTTTTGTTCC
>JAPLJX010000353.1 GCA_026388375.1 Deltaproteobacteria bacterium | reverse complement strand
TCGCAGCCGTCAGCCTCCAGGGCCAGCACCAGGCAGGCATCGACGGGTTTGCCGTCCATGAGCACGGTGCACGAACCGCAGTCGCCCAGTTCGCAACCCTTCTTGGTGCCGGTGAGGTCGAGCTCGTCGCGCAGCAGGTTCACGAGAAGCGTGTTCCCTTTGATCACAGGCGAGTATTCGTCGCCGTTCACGGTGAGATTGATAAGGTAGCGCTTGACGCCTTGTTTGTCTGAAATAGCTTGCACCGCGGTCTCCTATACGTGTCCTTTTGTAATTGCGCGCTTCAATGCCCTGCGGGTAAAGATCCGCACCAGGTCACGCCGGTATTCGGCCGACCCCCGGATGTCGGAGATCGGCAGACAGCATCCGACCGCCGTGCGGCCGGCCTGTTCGAGCAGATCGTTGGTCCAGGTCTTGCCGATAAGCACCTGTTCGGCCTGGATGGCCCGCGTCGGTACCTTATAGACGGCGCCCAGACAGATGCGGGCGTCCCGCACCACGTTGCCGTCCATGGTGACCGCCGCCGCCACGCCCACGACCGCCAGCGCGCCCGACCGCCGCAGACCGAATTTGATGTAAGTGCTGCCCGTTGTCTTCTGTGGGGGGATCACCACCTCGGTCAGAATCTCGCGTTCCGGCTCGAGTGCGCAGCGCGAGACTCCCGTGAAAAAACTCTCCACCGGCACGGTGCGGCTGCTGTCGGGGCCCGCCAGCGTGACGTATGCCCCGAGAGCAATGAGGATCGGGGGTAGATCGGCCGACGGGATCGCGTTGACAAGGTTCCCGCCGATGGTCCCCCGGTTGCGGATCTGGTTGTTGGCCAGCTTATGCGCAGCCTCGGAGAGCGACAGGAAGCGCTCCTGCACCACCGCGGAGTTGCAGATCTCGTTGTGTGTGGCCAAGGCGCCGATGGCCAGTCCCCGGTCCGCGTCCCAGCGGATCCGGCGGAGATCGTGCAGGTTCTTCAGCGACACCAGGGCGGAGGGCGCCAGAAGTCCGCTTTTCATCTTCACCAGGATGTCCGTGCCGCCGGCGAGAACCCTGGCGGACGGTCCGAGCTGCATGAGGAGGCCGGTTGCCTCAGTCAGGCTCTCGGGAGCGTAGTAGTCGAAATCGGGCAGATACATCGGCCCCCCTTTTCCAAAATACCCTACGGCATGAGCGGAAGTACCCGGCGACCGCTGGCAGCGGAACCCCGACGCCGATCCGGCCGCGGAATCAACTGTCCAATCAACCAATCATCAGATTGAATTGATTGAGACATTGCTTTTTGATTGTTGAAGTATACGAAGAAGGGTCTTCGCGTGTCAAGAGGATTCTGACTTTCCATTTATGTTTCCACCGGAAGATAGGCCAACATCGGCTTCCAACGACTCAGGCTCACGGATCTACCTTGCTCAGGGCTTTGACCGCCTTCATATACGCATCGAACCCTCTCATGAAGATGTCGTTATGATTTGCACCCGGGATCTTGAGAAGCGTTTTACGTGGCGATGGACAGGCATCGTAGAGCGCCTGCGCTTCCGAAAAGGGGAAAAAATGGTCAAATTCGGCATGGATAATCAGGGTCGTCTTGTCCCAGGTCCGGATCTTTTCAAGGTTTCTGAAACCTTTTCCCTCACTGAAACCGATCTCTGAGGCGTTTACGCCAAGGAATTCCAGCAGAGTGCTGGTATTTGCAAAATTGCTCTCCAGAACCAGTCCGTTTATCTGGTCTTTGTGGCGGCTCATCAGTCCCAGCGCCGAGGCGCTGCCCAATGACCGGCCCATCACGATAAAAGCCCCTC
>JAPLJX010000262.1 GCA_026388375.1 Deltaproteobacteria bacterium | reverse complement strand
TGTCGAACCCATGATGGGCTATCGATTTCCTCAGGAAACGATGAAGGACCTCCTTTCCAAGAACCGCGTTCTGTTCGGTGAAACCGAAGCGAAAATCATCGAGCTGAAGGTCTACGTAAGGGACTACCGGGCTAAGCTTGCCAGCCTGTTTGAACTGGACGGCCGCATCGGTACCAATGAACTCAAGACGCTGTTTCCGGAAAGCAAGCGTCCTTTCGATTTCCCAAAACCAACCGGTCTTATTGAAGAATTGCTCAGCTTCACAACAAGCGGCGACGATCTGGTCCTCGATTCTTTTACCGGATCCGGAACGACAGGCCACGCCGTCATCAAACTCAACAAGACCGACAATCAGCGCCGTCGATTCATTCTGATCGAAATGAAGTCCTCCATCGCCCGTGATATCACCGCCCAGCGATTGAACCGCGTTATGGAGGGTTACAGGAATGCCAAAGGTGAAACAATCCGGGGCTTGGGCGGTGGTTTCCGTTTCGTGACGCTGGGTGAACCGCTCTTCGATGAGCGGGGCAATATTCGCAGCACGGTGCCTTTTGCCGATCTGGCGCGACACGTTTATTTCACCGAAACCGGTGAGCCGTTGCCGGAGCAGACGGAAATGCCCGACCCTCTGATCGGCGTCTGCCGGGGAACGGGAGTCTATCTGCTGTACAACGGGATTCTGAAGGACAAATCGCCGGGAGGCGGGAATGTGCTGACCACCGCTGTTCTTGCCCAGTTGCCGAAACACGACGGGCCGAAGGTGATCTACGGCACGGCCTGCCGGATCGGTGCGGAACGGTTGCGCAGTGAAAACATCGTCTTCAAGCAGTTGCCGTACAAGCTGAGGGTGAATGCCTTATGATTCTGAAAAGCTATCAAGTCGAAGCGCTGGATTGGTTGGAGGCCTTCTTCAAACGCTGCAAAACAAGCAACAGTCCGCGTCTTGCCTACGAGGAGACGACCCAGGAGTGGTGCGGCGTTGCCCTTCGTTACCGGCCTTTGCCGACCTTAGCGCGCGTGCCCTATGTCTGTCTGCGGATCCCGACGGGTGGCGGCAAGACACTGATCGGCGGCCTTGCGATCGAACGGGCAAACCGCAGCCTGCTCTTCACGAGCCATAGCGTTACGCTATGGCTCGTCCCTTCCGAGCCGATCCGGGAACAAACCCTCAAGGCGCTCCGCTCACCGGTCAATCTCCTCCACCAGGCGGTCTTTTCCGCATTGGGGGAGGTAACGGTCATGGAGATCGATGAAGCGCTCCGCGTCAAACCCCACATCCTAAACGGTTCCAATGCGCTTATTGTGGCCACGATGCAGGCGTTCAAACAGGAGGACATGGATCGCCTGAGTGTCTATAAACAAAACAGCGAAATGATGCCGCACTTTGAAAACGTGACGGATCCGGCGGTGAAAGGCAACCATTCGCTGGTGGATGCGCTTCGGATGCGGCATCCCTTCGTCATTGTGGATGAGGCGCACAATCAGGGCACCTCGCTCGCCTTTGAAACGCTGGCCCGGTTCGAACCGAGCGCGATTCTGGAACTGACGGCAACGCCCGACCGATCCCGGCAGCCGAGCAATGTTCTCTTCAGCGTCGGGGCGTCTGCCCTGCAGGCGGCGGAGATGATCAAGATGCCGCTGGAACTCGTTCGCCGCGAGAACTGGCATGAAGCCCTGCGGGACGCGATCTCCTGTCTGAACAAATTGCAAACGAAAGCGGAGGCCGAGTACGCGGCGACCGGCGACTACCTGCGGCCGATCATGCTTCTGCAGGCCGAACGAAGAGATACGGAGCGCGAAACACTGGTTCCCGAAAAGGTGAAACAGGCGCTCACCAAAGATTTCGGAATCCCGGAGGAACAGATCGCGATTGCAACGGGGGCGATGGATGAGCTGACCGATGAAGATGTCCTCTCCGAGAAATCCCGCCGGCGGTTTATCATTACGATCGACAAGCTCCGCGAGGGGTGGGATTGTCCCTTTGCTTACGTTCTCTGTTCCTTCCGCAACACGCATTCCTCGACGGCGGCGGAACAGATTCTGGGGCGGATTCTCCGCATGCCCGGTGCAAAGCGCAAAAAGCAGCCGGAACTCAACGAGGCCTATGCCTTCATCACCTCCACGGACTTTCAGGCAACAGTGGAGAGCCTGAGAGACGGCCTCATCAAGAACGGTTTTGAACGCCAGGAAGCGAGAGACCTGATTCACGCTGTGGATGAACCGACAACGGACGACCTCTTTTCACTCGTCAACACGGTGACTTTTACCGCACCTGAGCTGCCCGATCCGGAAGCGATTCCGCCGGGCATGGAAAGCAAGATTGAGATCGCCCCGGAGGCAGGGGCGATCACCCTGAAGGGTCATTTCACGTCCAAACAGGTCGAGGCGCTGGAGGCTGCGTTTCAGACGCCGGAGGGGAAAAATGCCATCCGCCAGGCCGTTGCCCAACTCGGCGCCCCGAAAGTGCAAAGACAAAAAACGCCGTCCGAACTGGGGGAACTTTTTCAAGTTCCGCTTCTGGCCGTTCGACAAGGCGAACTTTGGGAACCGTTTGAAGAGACGCATCTGCTGCAGGGCGAGTGGCGTTTGCTGGACTATCCCGGCGAATTGGGCGATGGTGAATTCAAGAAGCCGGAGCGAAAGACCCAGGGCGGGCGTTTTCTGGTCCGGGAAGAAACGATTCGCTTTGAGTACTTCGACAACATCGAGGCGCAACTCGCATTATTTGATTATCAGGCTGGATGGAGTCAGGATCAACTTGTCTCATGGCTTGAACACAACATCCCCGACGAGAGCGTCCTGCCGGATGAGAAGGCCGCATGGCTGAATCAAGCCGTTAACTGGCTGATCCGGGAGCGTGGTTTTACTATCGAAGAGTTGACCTATGCGAAGTTTAGACTCCGGACGGCACTGGAAGAAAAAATCAAAGAGGCCAAACGCCAAGCCATGCAGAAGGTGCATCAGGCGCTGCTAACTGATCCGGACCAGTTCATGGCCGATGGTTGCTGTGAAATGGTCTTTGAACAGGGCCGTTATGTGTACGATTGGCAATACAATGGTTTCACAGACCTTCCGAAACACTTTTATCCGCAAGTCGGAAACCTGCGGGCCGAAGGGGAGGAATTTCAATGCGCTGTTTTTCTGGCAACGCAGCTTGAAGGCGTCAAATATTGGGTGCGGAACGTCGAACGCAAGGCAACCTCTTTTTCTTTGCAGACCGGGACCGACCGTTTTTACCCCGACTTTCTATGCTGCCTGGAAGACGGGCGGAT
The DNA here is from genome assembly GCA_026388375.1 of Deltaproteobacteria bacterium. GTDB lineage: Bacteria > Desulfobacterota > Syntrophia > Syntrophales > UBA5619 > UBA5619. The sequence goes on along the minus strand of JAPLJX010000262.1, from coordinate 1,101 downwards.
TCTCATCGTCGAATACAAAAACAGCAGGGATTGGGATTTACCGGAAAACGAAGAGAAGCGTCAACTGGGCGCTTTATGGGAGCGCCGCAGCGGCGGTAAAGGGCTTTTCATCATGCCTCGCGGTCAGGACTGGGCTGCAATCCGGGAAAAGATAGGAAAAGTCTGACCACATCAGCTGTGTTCACGGGTCTTGCGGAACGCGATGTCGGGCCACTCTTGAGGCGGGCCATCGTCACGTCGAACTGGAGGACGCCGACCGCGCCCAAAATGTAGTCGTTGCCGAAGAGCGGCCGGAAGACCTGCACCGCCCCCTCTTCCGAGAGCTGGGCGAGCCCCTTCTGGAGCTGCTTGATCTTAAGCGAGTTCTTGACCAGGACCCGCCGGAAGTGCTCCGGGGCGAAATTGGGGATCCCGGTGAACTGGAGCGGTTCCCCCTCGGTGAATGTATCGCCGATCTGGATCGTCCCATGATTGTGGATGCCGATGATGTCGCCCGGCCAGGCCTCCTCGACGTTGGTCCGGTCCTGGGCCATGAAGATCGTCGCGTTGGAGATGACGATCTCGCGGCCGATCCGGTGGTGGAACACCTTCATCCCGCGGGTGAACTTCCCCGAGCAGATCCGGAAGAAGGCGATCCGGTCGCGGTGGGCCAGATCCATGTTCGCCTGAATCTTGAAGACGAAGCCGGAGAAGGTCTCCTCCAGCGGCGAGACCATCCGGGTGGTCGTCGGCCGCGGACCGGGGGCGGGGGCCATCTCCACGAAGGCGTCTAAAAGTTCCCGAACCCCGAAATTGTTGATCGCACTACCGAAAAAGACGGGGGTTTGGTTTCCTTTCAGGTACTCCTCATGCGAAAAGGGATTGGCCGCCCCCTCGAGCAGCGCGATCTCCTCCCGAAGCCGTTCCGCCTGGCTCCCCAGGAGCTCGTCCAGTTGCGGATCGGCGAGGTCGGTGATCGTGATCCCCGTCTCCTTCCGGCTGTCCTTCCCCGGCGTGAAGAGGTGGAGCGACCGGCGATAGAGGTTGTAGACCCCCTTGAAATCCTTTCCCATGCCGATCGGCCAGGAAAGAGGCACGCACTCGATCTGGAGTTTCTCCTCG
>JAPLJX010000106.1 GCA_026388375.1 Deltaproteobacteria bacterium | reverse complement strand
GATCTCCTGGTGAATGGGGAGCAGATAGTCCCGGTAATGGTAAGGCCCGACCAGGTTTCCGGTGGCGTGGTCGGCCAGGACCACCGCATCGGCGCCGGCCCTGAACTGTGCGTTGGCGAAGGCGATGGTGACCGGCATGAGCTGTCTCAGCATGCGGTTGATTTTATCCTTCTCGCCGAGACCGAGTTGCAGCAGAAAATTCTGTGTGCCCGCCATATGGTAGGAGAGCGTCCAGGGCCCCATGACCTTGCCAATGATCGCAGCCTGCCCCCCGACCTCCCGGCGTAGCATAGACAAGGCGTCGAGAACGACCCGAAAGGAAGGTTTTTCGAGGATATTTTCCGGAACAATCACGTCCGAAAAATCCGCGTGCGGCGCCGTCTTGGCATCGGGCATCCGCGTTTCGCTTCCCCAGTCAATCTCGCAACCCAGGGCGGCCGATTCCTGATGAACACTGTATTCAGGCATGACCGTGTCAAAACCCACCAGCTCATGGCCGGCCAGGGCCAGGTCGGCCATCGTGCGGGCGTTCAGATGGGCTTCCGGGAAGAAGGCCCCGCAGGCCTTCATCAGTTCCACGCAGGCGATCGACGTGGGATTTCCCGTCGGCGGGCGGATGCCTTTACGTCCGCCGTAGAGGGCCGACATGAAGAGATTGTATGGGGTAGCTTTCATCGTTCACCTTCCTTCAAAGAGCTCTTTTTTTCCAGGTCAAATAGGACCTGAACCCCGAGATTCCGACCGGTCGTTTTTTGGATTGCCTGTGCCACATCGTCAAGATGTTCGAGCATCTTCACCTTGGCGGCCCCGACGTCCCGGGCGGCAATGATCGCGACGATCTGCCGGTGGAACCGGATGGCTCTTTCGCTGGCGCCGGGAAGCATGGCGACCTCGGCGATGAACTGAAGCAGGAGGTCCCACAGCGTCGTCAAAAATTTGGCCAGAACCTTATTGCCGCTGATGTTGGCCAGTTCCACATGAAAGCGGGTGTCATGCTTGCTGAAGGTCTCCAGATCGCCTTTCCGAAAGGCATTCTCCTGCCGGTCGATCGTGGCCGTCAGGGCATCCAGGTCGGCCTGACTTGCCCGCATGACCGCAAGTTGAACCGTGGCCATCTCGATGAAAAACCGGGCTTCGAAGAACTCGCCGGCCGTGGCGGAGGTGATCAGCAGATGGTCCTTCATAGATGAGATGTAGCTGGCCGGGCTGCCCATCTCCACGATCGTGCCGACGCCGGCTTTGGTCTTCAATAGACCCATGGCCGCCAGCTTGTGGATCGCTTCCCGTAATGTGTTGCGACTGACCGACAGTTGCCGGGCCAGTTGGTCCTGGGGCGGCAGGATAACACCGGGTGCAAGTTCGCCGTTGAGGATTCGGTCATGAATGACTTTGAATACCTCATCGGCGGCGGACATTTTTTTGATTCCCGCGACGGCCATGTGCCTTCCCTTTAACCCCTCATCATCAGCCTGGGAAGCCACAGCGACAGGTCGGGCCAGGCGGTGACGATGATCGTGCCCACGACGGTGAGCCAGAGATACGGCATCGTCGCCATGTAGATCTGCCCCATCGTGATCTCCGGCGGCGCAATGCTCTTTGTGTAGAAAGCCGACGGGGCGAAGGGGGGCGAGAGGTAGGCGATGTGCATGTTCATGCAGTACACCACGCCGAACCAGACGTTGTCGAACCCCATATCCAGTACGATCGGGAGAAAGATGGGGAGCGTCAGAAAGAGGATACCGATCCAATCCAGAAAACAGCCCAGAAAGATCCAGATGAGCTCCATGAAGATGATGGTGCCCCAGGGTCCGAGGTCCATTGCCTTGAGGGCATTGGTGACGAAGGTGGTCCCTCCGGACAGCGTGTAGGCGCCAATAATGGTCTGCGCCCCGAAAAAAAGCCAGGCCAGCATGCTGCTGATTTTGAG
>JAPLJX010000274.1:2057-4312 GCA_026388375.1 Deltaproteobacteria bacterium | reverse complement strand
TTCTGATCGGGGCGCACCCGCCGAGATGGTCGGGATGCGCGTGGGTCAGCAGGATCAGGGAGATCTCTCGCGGTGAGCGTCCCAGCTCCTTTACGGTGTCGAGGATCAGGGGGGCCGTGGCCGCGACGCCGGCATCGACCAGGCAGATCGTCTTCCCGACGATCAGGTAGGAGTAGACGAACCTCTCGACGTATCGGCCCTCTCCCAAGAGCAGCCGGAAGGGATGGCGGATGGCGTGGATCGTGTCGGTGATCTTCATGGTTTCCTCCGTGGTGTGATGATCTGTCTTTCTCTATGCGGCAGGAGGGTAAGAAAAGCGGCCTTATATGCCAAGGAGATTTGGTCGCATTATACGGCATCGGGACAGCAGAAAATATTCAGCCCGACCGAAGGCGTTCGGACTGAACGGCGCCGCGTCTATGATGAGACACAAAACTCTTTTCCCATCCTCTTCCGGCAAAAGCAACTTCTTATCAATAGACCGAACTCCTTGCTTTAATCGGCGTAGGGGCATTTCTGGTTCTTTTTTACAAAGGAGCAGTCCCGGGCGCAGGGCTCTATATGCACGACCACTTCACTTTCGGACATGTGTGATGCGATATCGTGTTTCAATGTATTGGCAATCAGATGGGCTTTTTTAACGGAAATATGGTCTGGCATGATCACGTTGATGTCAACAAAATGCTTTCTGCCCGCCGTCCGTGTTTTTATGTCTCCAAAATTGCAATACGTATGGAAGTGTCTGGCCAGCACCTTGATTATATCCATCTGTCCGCTTTCCTCAATGGAGGCGTCCAGAAGTTTCATAAACGCTTTCCTGAGCAGTTTGACGGAAGGAACGGTGATTGCGGCGCTGACAATAAGCGTCGCAATGGGGTCCACATATTGGGCCGGCGCGGACAAGCCAAAACTGTTAAACACCATTACCAGCGCAAAAGAAAAGGTGATCGCCATCGAGATGAAGCCTTCCAGGCGAAAGTGAATGCCTTCAGCATGTAGAGCGGGAGAGGCGTGTTTATCTGCCAGCTTCAGAATAAACTGCGCGCCCCAAAAGTTTATAGCCACCCCAAGCAGGCTGCCTGCAAAACCGATCCCCGGAGAGCTAACCTCGCCGACTCTGATGAGATGCAAAATAGCCTGAAAAAACATGGCCAGGGCTAGGCCGATTAAAATGACGCCTTCCACAGCCTCGGCAACGTTTTCAATTTTTCCATATCCGTAGTTGTGAAAAATATCGGCAGGTTTGTTCGACATTTTTATCGCATAATAGAGAAAGACGGAAATACCGAGGGCGACAACGGATATTCCCAGGTCGGCGGCAACGGCAAGAGAATCGACGATGACAAGGGTAATGCCTTTAATAATGAACAAAACAGCATTGCATATCAGACTCACCATGACGGCGAGCATCATTCCCTGATTGTCTTTTTTCATACGTTAAATGCCACCCTAAGATTTTTGGATAAGAACTTGCTTTTTATGGGAAGCATAGGTAAATCGCAATTGTATGTCAATGAAAAATTGACCGCATGAAATGAGGGGTGCGGCACCGATGACCGCGCCTGGGATACATTGCGACCTCCGTCCTTTTGATAATTCTGTGCATATTTTGGTCTTTTCATCTGCCAAAGAAATGTGTTTTACGGCATTCAGACAGATATACCTCTCCCAATAAACTGGACAGTGCAATAAAATGCAGGTTAACTGTCTAAAATATGCGCATTTCAAACCGTATTCAATGACTTGGCCGGATTATCCCGACACTCGCTTTGTGAAGGCTGTAACCATCATCCCACCTCTTTCTATTAAAGCCTTTCTTTCGCTGAGGAAGGAGTCGAACCCGTGGCTTGAACGGTTGTTCTTGAGGGGGCGACCCACTCCTCCGTTGACTTGGCTTTGCGAAGGAACTACAGGCCGTGCATGTGCAGATGCAGCGCATACAGCCGGCCGTAATTCGTTTGCTGCCGCATGCGATAACGCAATTAATTTCTATCTTTTTGGCGCCGTCTGGTTTATATACCCCTCTCAATTTATTAAGGAGAGCATCGTTTATGTCACGAGCCGACCGATATCTGAAAGCATGTAAGAAAGAGAGCGTGGACTGCACGCCTGTCTGGATCATGAGGCAGGCAGGCAGATACCTCGAGGAATACCGCGCAGTGCGGGCCAAGCACAGCTTCATCGAGGTATGCAAGACGCCGGAGCTCGTGGTGGAGATAACCCTGCAGCCCGTCCGGCGTTTTGAACTCGATGCC
>JAPLJX010000274.1:0-2047 GCA_026388375.1 Deltaproteobacteria bacterium | reverse complement strand
GCCGACATCCTGCTGCCTCTGGAAAAAATGGGGATCGATTTTGAATTCACCAAAGGCGACGGTCCCCGGATAAACAATACCGTCCGGACGCGGGGCGATGTGGAAAGGATGCGGGCCATCGACCCCATGGAAGAGATGTCGTACCTAATGGACGCCATCCGGATGGTGAAGCGCGAGTTGGGCGGCAAGGTTCCGCTGATCGGTTTCTCGGGTGCGCCGTTCACGCTGGCAAGCTACATCACTGAGGGAGGCGGTTCAAGGAACTATGTGTTTACCAAATCGATGATGTACCGGGAACCCGATACATGGCATTTGCTGATGGAAAAGCTGACCGACATGGTCATCGTTTACCTGAATGACCAGATCAAGGCGGGCGTCCAGGCTGTCCAGGTGTTCGACAGTTGGGTCGGATGCCTATCGCAAGCCGATTACCGGGAGTTCGTGTTGCCCCACCAGAAACGGCTGATGGCATCCCTGGACAAGTCGGTGCCGCACGTCCATTTTGCCTTCGGCGCGTCGCATCTGCTGACGCTGATTCAAGAGGCCGGGGGCGATGTACTCGGACTGGACTGGCGAACGGATATCGACGCGGCGTGGAAGGTGCTGAACCATGAACCTTGCATCCAGGGGAACCTCGACCCGGTCGCTCTTTACGGCTCACGGGAATACATCAAAAGAAGGGTAAAGGACATACTGGACCGGGTGGGGAACAAAAACGGTCACATCTTCAACCTCGGCCACGGCATTCTGCCCACCGTGCCGCCCGACAACGCGAAATACATGATCGACCTCGTCCACGAGTTGAGTGCAAGAAAATGAAGACAGGCGTCATCCTCGTGACTCTTGGCGGTCCCCGCAACCCGGAGGAAATCCCGGAGTTCATAAAACATTTCATCGGCAGGGAGCTTCCCCCTCCGGCGATGAAAGCCGTCATCGAACGATACCGGCTGATCGGCGGTTTTTCCCCGCTGGTGCGCATCACCGAGGAACAGGCGAAGGCATTGGGTGAAGCGCTCGGCAAGGAATATCTCTGTGTTCCCGCCTTTCGGCATTCGCGGCCGTTCATTGAAGACGTCTTGGAACGTTTGGCGGTGGTGGGACCGGCGCGGATTCTTGTTCTTCTTCTTTCACCTTTTTACACGAGCGTCACCACGGGAAATTATATCGACGTCGCAAAAAGCCATATCGAAAAGAGATCCCTTTCCGTACCGGTGGATTTTATCCACAGCTGGTATCAAGAGCCGCTTTTCATCGAAAGCTGGGTGGAGCAGATCCGCAGCGACTCTTTCGATGAGCAGGCATTTTACCTTTTTTCGGCGCACAGCTTGCCGATGAAGTACTCCGGCGAGCCGTACCGGCAACAGATCGAGGAAACCGCGGCCCTGGTCGCCTCCCGCGCCGGTATCAGAAACCATGCGCTCGGATGGCAGAGCATCCCGGGAAACGCGGCGGAACCGTGGATAACCCCTACCGTCGAAGAAAAAATCGAGGCCATCGCCGCTGCCGGTTTCAAAGGCATCATCCAGGTCCCGATCGGGTTCACCGCCGACCACATCGAGACGCTCTACGATATCGATATCACCCACCGGCAATACGCGTTGGGAAAGGGGCTTTCCTTCCGGCGCATACCTTCTCTCAATGCCGATGCGCCTTTCATAAAGGCCTTGAAAGAGGTCGTAACCAAGTTTAACGCAGATGAACGATAAAAAAATAGCCATCGTCGGCGGCGGCATCTCCGCCCTTGCCTGCGCCGTCGATCTGAAAGAAAAGGGATTCGACTTTACCCTTTTTGAAAAGGAAAACTCCGTCGGAGGCAAGCTCTTCACGGAAAAAATCGGCGAGTTTACCGTTGAAGGCGGCCCCGACAGCTATCTTCCGGAGAAAATCTGGTCGGTACAACTGATCAAAAAAGTGGGGCTTGCCGGCGAGATGCTCTGTTCAAACGATGAGCACAAAGGCACCTTCATCTATTCCGGGGGACGACTCCACCCTCTTCCGGAAGGCGTCATGCTCATGGTGCCCACCACGACTATCCCGCTCGTCAAGT
>JAPLJX010000367.1 GCA_026388375.1 Deltaproteobacteria bacterium | reverse complement strand
TCCGCGGCGTCTGGGGAAAACCCGCTGCCGTAGGGGAGAAACTAAACCGATTTGAGAGATGTGTCAATGGGTTTCCCGGACGGCTCTGCCTGGAAGAGGGGCAGACCCAGGTGTTGGCGGCGGGTCTCGCCGTAGAGTTGCGTCTGTTCGCGGACGGTGGGCGTTCCGCGGCGGCCTTTGCCCCGGACCTCGAGGGGGTGGGAGGCGCCGAGGTGGAGGGTGTGCTTGCCGTATTTGCCGCTGAGGGCGTCGACGGCCTCGTAGAGCTCCCGGATCTTCTCCGCCCGGAGGGGGTCTTCGAAGAGGGAATACTGGATCCGCGTATCCTGGACGAGGTCCATCAGCACGACGCCGGTCGCCCGGTAGATCCCGTAGCGCTTGTACATCCCGTTGAACAGGCTGCGAAGAAGCTCGGAGAGCTCCGGCGGGAGGGAAGAGGGGCGGTTGAGTTTCGCCTCCCGTCCCTCCGTGTCGAAGTTCTGCTTCTTCAGGAAGGCGCCGATCCGCCGGGGGGCGAGGCCGTAGCGCCGCGCCTTGATGCAGGCCGACTCCAGGTTCCTAAGCAGGTGGGCGAAGAGGTAATCCCGGTCGGAGGTCGGCGGGGCGAAGGTCTTCGTCTTGCTGATCGAGGTGTAGCTGCTCTTCTCCTCCGGCAGGACGGGATAGACCGACTCCCCCCGGAGCTCCCGCCAGATCTCCACGCCCGGCTTCGTGAACCGCTCCCGGACCGTTTTTTCGGAGAGGCGGGCGAATTCCAGCGCGGTTTTGACGCCCATCTTGGAGAGGTAGTCCGTCGTCGCCGGGCCGATCCCCCAGACCTTCTCCGCGGGGAGCGTCTCCAGATAGGCGGCGATGGCCCTCCCAGGGATGACGGTGAAACCCATGGGTTTCCGGTGTTTGGAGGCGACCTTGGCGAGGACCTTGGTGACGCTGAGGCCTGCGGAGACGGTGATTCCCATCTCCCGTCCGATCTCCGTCTGAATCCTCAGGGAGATCGATTCATAGGAGGCCCGGAGCGCCCGTCTCATCCCGGTCAGGTCGGCGAAGGCCTCGTCGATGGAGTACTCCTCCACCTGGGGGGTGAAGCGGCGCATGATGTTGAACATCCGCCGGGAGAAGAGGCTGTAGGTCTCGTAGTCGGAGGGGAGGACGATCAGCCCCGGGCAGATCCGCTTCGCCTCGTGGAGGGCGATCCCGCGTTTGATCCCCAGCTTTTTGGCCGCGTAGCTCGCGCAGGCGACGATCCCCCGCTCGCCTCCCGTGATGAGCGGTTTCCCCTTCAGTTCCGGATGGATCGCCTCCTCGCAGGAGGTGAAGAAGGCGTCCCCGTCGATGTGGAGGATCGCCCGCGGCCAGTTGTGGAGGCTGAAAATGGTCTCATTCATGGCGCGTCCCGTTCCAAACAAAAAACCGCTTGCCTTTTCCCGATGTCAGGTATAATAGAACAATCGTTCTATTGTCAAGGTGTTTTTCAAAACCGGAGTCGGTTTCGCAAAAAGTCGGCAAGTCGTCATTGACAGCGCGGGGGAAAAGAGGTTAGTTTACCGCCGGCATGCGGTAATTTCCGCCCGGATCCGCTTGAGGAGATGGTAACCCTGAACGAAAGATTGATCAAGATATTGGCCACGGGTTTCGGGAGCGGGCTTGCGCCCCTGGCGCCGGGGACGGCGGGAACGCTGGTTGGCATCCCCCTGTATCTGCTCTTTTCGGTCCTCCCGTGGCCGATCTGGCTGATCACGGTTCTGGCCTTTACCTGCCTTGCCTGGCATGTCGCGGATGAGGCGGAGAGGCTCTTCGGCCGGAAGGACGCGCAGTGCATCGTGATCGACGAGATCGCCGGTCTCCAGTGGACCCTTTTCCTGGTTGCGCCGACGGTTCCCCACGTGGCCCTGGGATTTGTGCTGTTCCGGCTGTTCGATATCGTGAAGCCCTTTCCGGCGCGGCTCTTTCAGGATCGGCTTCCGGGGGGACTGGGGGTGGTTGCGGACGATCTGGCGGCGGGCGTCTACGGTAATCTGGCGCTTCAGGTTCTGATCCGGTGGCTGGAGATATGAAGCGGTAATCCATAAGGTCTTGAGAAGAGTGAATTCCCGCCTGCGCGGGCATGACAGCTTTGGCCGTATACGGAGAAATAGAGGTCTCTACAGAGGTTTTGCATGAAAATCGGCATATTGACGATCGGAAATGAGTTGACGAGCGGCCGGATCCAGGATACCAACTCCTCCCTGATTGCCCGCGCGATGCAGGAGCAGGGATGGGCGGTCGCGGGGATGATCTCCGTGGGCGATGACGACGACGCCATCCGCGCCGCGCTCGCGCATCTGCTGGCGCGTGTCGATGCGGTGATCGTGACCGGGGGGCTTGGCCCCACGGCCGACGACATCACGACGGCGGCCGTGGCCAAGGCCTTCGGCCTGGGGTTGTACAGCGATCCCGCCGTCCTCGCGCACATCCGCGCCCGTTTTGAAAAGTTCCACTTGAAGTGGACGGAGAACAACGCCAAACAGGCCGTTTTCCCGGAGGGAGCGGAGATCATCCCCAACCCGAATGGGACGGCGGCCGGCTTCGCGCTGCGGCGGGAGGGGCGGATCGTCGCGGTCATCCCGGGCGTTCCCGCCGAGGCCCGGCGGATGCTTCCCGAGGGGGTGATCCCCCTCCTCCGGAAGGCGTTTCCGGAGGCCGCCCTCCACGTGGAGACGTTTACCTTCAAACTCTTCGGACTCCCCGAGGCGGCGGTGGACGAGGCGATGGCCGATGCGGACCTTGCGGGCCTCGGGGTCGGGATCGGTTTCTACCCGAACTTTCCCGAGAACCACCTTGTCCTGACGGCGCGGGAGAGCTCCGCGGACGTGGCCGCGGAAAAGCTCCGCGAGGCGGGGAAACGGGTGGAGGCGAGGCTCGGAAAACATATCTTTGCAACGGGCGAAGAGACACTCGCGGGAAACGTTGCCCGGTGGATGACGGAGCGGAAGTTCACGCTCGCCGTGGCCGAGTCCTGCACGGGCGGCCTGATCACGGACCGTCTCACCGACATCCCCGGCAGCTCGGCCTTTTTAGAACGCGGCGTCGTGACATACGGCAACACGGCCAAGACCGCCCTCCTCGGCGTTCCGGAGGCGGTGATCCGGGAGTACGGGGCGGTCAGCGCCGAGACGGCGCGTCTGATGGCGGAGGGGGTCCGAAAGTCGGCGGGAACCGATCTGGGCCTCGCCGTGACCGGGATCGCCGGTCCCTCCGGCGGGACGGAGGCGAAGCCGGTGGGGACGGTCTTCATAGCGCTTGCCTGCGGCGAGACGACCGTCTGCCGTCCTTACGCCTTCCGCTGGGAGCGGCGGCGGAACAAGGTCATGGCCTCGCAGGCCGCGCTGCTGATGCTCTGGCGATATCTGACCGGGGAGTTACGCGATGACGGTTGAACGGACGATCCGGGCCTTTCTGGCGCTCGATCCGCAGGAGGAGATCCTCCGGGAGATCGAGCGGGGGTTCAGGACCGGTTGCGGAAACTCATCCACGGGGATGTCCGCTGGGTCCGGCCGGAGTCGATCCATCTGACCCTGAAATTCTTCGGCGACATCTCCGAAAATGCGGTCGTGAACATTTCGACCGTCGCAGGGCAGGCCGCAGCCGCGGTCGGACCATTCGAACTCGCGATCGGCGGTACGGGTGTTTTTCCCGACCCGAGCCGGCCCCGGGTCGTCTGGCTGGGGATGAACGGCGAGGTGGCGCGGCTGGTGACTTTTCAGCAGGGGCTGGAGCGGGCGCTCCGGGAGATCGGCTTTCCGCCCGAGGAGCGGCCCTTCCGGCCGCATCTCACGCTGGGACGGATCAAATCACAGAAAGGGCTGATCGGTCTCGCGGAGGCGCTGGAAAAGGGAAAAACGGATACAGCGGGACGGTTTACGGCCTTCGGCCTCAGCCTGTTTCAAAGCGAACTGACGCCCCGGGGGGCGGTTTATACGCGGCTCGCAGGGTATCCCTTTGCGGGGCGGGAGGGGGCGTAAGGCCGAAACGTGAGGGCAAAATCCAAACAACAGCACGAACCAGTGACAGGGACGAAGGAGGTGTCTATGGGAACGGATACGGAAAGGGCAAAGGCGGTTGAACTGGCAATCATGCAGATCGAGAGGCAGTTCGGGAAGGGCGCGATCATGAGGCTGGGCGGCGGGGAGGTGATCTCCGACATCCCCGCGATCTCCACGGGGTCGATCAGCCTCGACATCGCGCTCGGAACCGGCGGGGTTCCCCGGGGGAGGATCATCGAGATCTTCGGCCCCGAATCGGGCGGGAAGACGACACTGGCCCTCCACATCGTCGCGGAGGCGCAGAAACTCGGGGGGCTCGCGGCCTTCATCGACGCCGAGCACGCCCTCGACGTCACCTACGCGAGAAAGATCGGCGTCAACACGGATGATCTCCTGATCTCCCAGCCCGACACGGGGGAGCAGGCGCTGGAAATCTCCGAGACCCTCGTCCGGAGCGGGGCGCTGGACGTCCTGGTCGTCGATTCCGTCGCCGCCCTCGTACCCAAGGCCGAGATCGAGGGAGAGATGGGGGACGCCCAGATGGGGCTCCAGGCGCGCCTGATGTCGCAGGCCCTCCGGAAGCTGACGGGGAGCATCAGCAAGTCGAGGACGACTGTGATTTTCATCAACCAGCTCCGGATGAAGATCGGCGTCTTCTTCGGGAACCCCGAGACGACCACCGGCGGCAACGCGCTCAAGTTCTACTCGACGATGCGTCTCGACATCCGGAAGGTGAGCGCGATCAAGACGGGACAGGACGTGATCGGCTTCCGTACCCGGGTCAAGGTTGTCAAGAACAAGGTCGCCCCCCCGTTCCGGGAGACGGAATTTGATATCATTTTTGGCGAAGGGATCTCGAAGGAGGGCGACGTGATCGACCTGGCGGCCGACAAAGGCATCATCGAGAAGAGTGGCGCCTGGTACTCCTACAAGGGGGAGCGTCTCGGCCAAGGGCGGGACAACACCCGGATATTCCTGAAGGAAAACGTTGAGATCCTGGCGAAGATCGAGGCGGAGCTCCGCGAGAAGCTCGGCATCAAACCGAAGACCGCCGTTATCAAGGAAGAACCGAAATAGGATATGAACGAGGACCGCGAGCTCGGCCGGGCCGAAGGAAAGGCCTTCCGCCTCCTGACCCTCCGGGCGCACAGCGAAAAGGAGCTGCGTGCAAAACTGCGGGAAGGCGGTTTCTCGGCGCCGGTCGTCGAGCAGGTTGTCCGGCGGTGCCGGGAGCTCGGCTACCTGAACGATGAGGCCTTCGCGAGGCAGCGGGCGCGGGTGCTTGCGGTGAGCCGCCTCGCGGGAGACCGGCGGATCGCCTTTGATCTCCGGGAGCGGGGGATCGATGCGGGGCTCTCTGCACGGGTGATCGCGGAGGTCCGCGGGGAACTCGACGAGGAGGAGGCGGCAAAAAGGCTGCTCCGGAAGAAGATCCGGGGCCGGCCGGTCGCCGCGCTGAACGAACGGGAAAAGGCCGGATTGGCCAGAAGTCTGATGGGGAAGGGATTCCCCATCGGACTCATCTTGAAGATACTTAAAAAAACCGAGGAGGAAGGGTTCCATGACGATGACGGGGAGTGAGATCCGGGAGAGTTTTCTGAAATTTTTCGAAGGGAAGGGGCATGCGCGGATCGCCAGTTCCCCTCTCGTTCCCAAGGACGACCCGACACTCCTTTTCACCAACGCCGGAATGGTGCAGTTCAAAAACTGTTTTCTGGGGCTGGAGGACCGGGGCTACTACCGGGCGGCGACCTCGCAGAAGTGCGTCCGGGCGGGCGGGAAGCACAACGACCTGGAAAACGTCGGCGTCACGGCGCGCCACCACACCTTCTTCGAGATGCTGGGCAACTTCTCCTTCGGGGATTACTTCAAGCAGGAGACGATTGCCTGGGCGTGGGAATATCTCACCTGCGTCATGGGTCTGCCGAAGGAAAAGCTCTGGATCACGGTCTACACGGACGACGACGAGGCGTTTAGGATCTGGCGTGACGGGATGGGGGTCCCGGCGGAGCGGATCGTCCGGATGGGGGAGAAGAGCAACTTCTGGATGATGGGGGAGACCGGACCCTGCGGTCCCTGCTCGGAGATCCTCTTCGACCAGGGGGAGGGGACGGGCTGTGGAAGCCCGGCGTGCGACGTGCACTGCGAATGCGACCGGCACCTCGAGATCTGGAATCTCGTCTTCACCCAGTTCGACCGCGACGCCGCCGGGAAGCTGAATCCGCTGCCGAAGCCGAACATCGACACGGGGATGGGCCTCGAGCGCCTGGCCGCCGTTGTCCAGGGGGTGACCAGCAACTACAAATCCGATCTCTTCACCGGAATCATCCGCTTCATCGAAAAGATCAGCGGCCGGACCTACGGGAATAACGGGGAGGACGACATTTCGATCCGCGTAATCGCCGACCACAGCCGTGCCGTGACCTTCCTGATCGGCGACGGCGTCCTCCCGAGTAACGAGGGGCGCGGCTATGTCCTCCGGCGGATTCTCCGGAGGGCGGCGCGCCACGGGAAACTCCTCGGCATGAACCGGCCCTTCCTCCATGAGGTGTGCGGGGTCGTGATCGACGAGATGAAGGGGGCCTACCCGGACCTGGTCGACAAGGCCGCCTACATCCGGAAGGTCGTGGAGAGTGAAGAGCACCGTTTCATCGAGACCCTCGACGCCGGCCTCCGGATCCTTCAGGAGGAGGTGGCCGTTCTGAAAGAATCCGGTGGGGCGGTGATTCCCGGCGACATCGTTTTCAAGCTCTACGACACCTTCGGTTTTCCGACGGACCTCACGGCGGATATCGTCCGGAAGGACAGCCTTGCCCTCGACATGGAGGGCTTCGAGAATGCGATGGCCGCCCAGCGGGAGAAGGCGCGTGAATCCTGGAAGGGGAGCGGGCAGGAGGCGATCTCCGAGGTTTACCACCGCCTCTCCATTGATGGGATCGCGACGGAATTTTCCGGATACGATGCCGCGGGCAAGACGTTCAAGTCTCAGGTAACGGCCCTCCTGAAAAAAGGCCAGGTTGTGGAGGAGATCGGAGAGGGGGACGAGGCGGAGGTGATCGTCGCGCGGACCCCTTTCTATGGGGAGATCGGTGGTCAGGTTGGCGATACCGGTGCGATTATGAGCGATGGCCAAGTCATCTTCAATGTGATGGATACGAAGAGACCCCTCGACAATCTGATCACCCATGTCGGTAAACTCCAAAACGGGAAGCTCCGGAAGGGGGATACCGTGGGTCTGCAAGTGTTCGAAGAAACCCGGCGGGCGACGGAGGCCAACCATTCCGGGACGCATCTTCTCCAGGCCGCGCTGAAGCAGGTCCTTGGGGAGCATGTCAAGCAGTCCGGCTCCCTGGTGAACGCCGATCACCTCCGCTTTGACTTCACCCATTTTTCAAAGATCGAAGAGGAAGAACTGGCGAGGGTAGAGGCGCTGGCCAACCGGATGATCCGGGCGAACGTCTCTGTCGAAACCGCCGTTATGCCCCTTGCGGAGGCGGTGAAGACCGGGGCGACGGCGCTCTTCGACGAGAAATACGGGGAGACGGTCCGCGTCGTCGGGATGGCCGGATTCAGCAGCGAGCTCTGCGGCGGGACCCATGTGAAAAGGACGGGCGACATCGGCTTCTTGAAGATCGTCCATGAGTCGGCCATAGCCGCCGGCGTCCGCCGGATCGAGGCGGTGACGGGGAAAACGGCTGTCGCCCATGTGCGACGCCTTGAGGACGAACTCCGGAAAACGGCCGGACTCCTGAAGATCGGCCTTCTGGAGACGGCGGACAGAACGGAAAAGCTTCTTCGGCGTGAACGGGAGCTGGAGAAGGAGATCGAGGCTCTGAAAGGTAAACTGGCGGCGAAAGACTCCGGCGATCTGATGGGCCGCGTCCGTCAGATCCACGGGATCGATGTCCTTGCGACCGTTGTGGAGGCCTCCGATGTCAAAACCCTCCGGGATTTGGGCGACAAGCTCCGGGACCGGCTCCGTTCCGGTATCATCCTGCTCGGGAGCCGGGCGGACGGGAAGGCGATGCTCCTCTGTCTGGTGACGAAGGATCTCAACGACCGGTACCATGCGGGAAAGATCATCCAGGCCATCGCCCCACTTGTCGGCGGCAGCGGCGGCGGCCGGCCCGACATGGCGCAGGCGGGAGGTCCGAAGCCGGAGCTCCTGGAGCAGGCCCTGGACAAACTTCCTACCTGCTTTGAACCCCAACAGAACCCCGGGAGGTCAACTTCTTCTGACTCCATGAAGTTCCATTAAACAACCGTAAGAACATGTGCGAGGCGAAGATGGCTGAATATGTAAAGCTGGATGAACTGTCAAGACTACTGGTTGTGCCGCCCAAGACGGGGCATTTCACCGATGTCGTCACCGATACCGCGTATGAAAAAGGACTGGCGATCAATTTCGGTATCAACGAACAGGTCTGCGGGTCGAAGCGGATAGCCATGGGCAGGACCGTGATTCCGCCGCATACCGCCAATGAACGGCATGTGCACCTGAACGCGGAAGCGGCCATGTATGTCATCCAGGGGACGATGATTCTCTTCCTGGGACCGGAGGCGAAGATCGTCAAGTGCCCTCCGGGGACCTTTGTCTTTGCGCCGGAGGGGGTCATTCACGGCGTGGCGAACGCAAGCCGGACGGAAGAGGTGGTGCTGGTGTTCGCGTACGGCGGGGTTCCCTCCAAGGAAGCCGCGAGGATCGTCTTCATCGACGATTCGGGGAATGCGTATCCGCCCGAGGGATGGGACCGGGAGGAATAACAGATGGCGGAAGGGAAAAAGAAGTACCGGTTTTTATTCATTCAGCCGTTCGAATTGTCAACCGGTGGCAAGTTTGCGGACAAGTATCACTCCGCCGAGCTCTCAAAGGAGAAGCGTCTCCGGATGGAATACCTCAACATCAGGCCACTGCTGGAGGATGTCGAATGGGATTTTCACGGAGGTCCGGCCCCGCCGTACGGGGATTGGGCGGTTGAGACCCGCGAGGAGTTTGCCCACGTGGCGGCCGCCCGGCTGCCGATTGTCCGTGAGGCCTGTGAGAGCGGAAAGTACAATGCCATCGTCCTGCTCGGCGGCGGCGAACCGGGGTTCATGGAGTCCCGGGAGATCGCCCGGAGGTATGGCATACCGGTTACGGCCTGCGCCTTCTCCCAGATGCACATTGCCTCCATGCTGGGCAACAAATTCAGCGTCATCGATTTTACCGAGACGCACAACATGTTTTATTACGACCTGGTCGTCCGCCATCGCTTTACCGACCGGTGCGCATCCATCCGGAACATCAACTTCTACCATGCCCGACCCGGGCAGAAGGACGAGAGCACCATTGACAAGGAGCGGGACAAGGCCCTCAGAGGCGAACCGTCCGAGGCGATTGAACGGGCCGTTAAGGAGGCGGTGGCCGCGATCGAAGAGGACGGCGCGGAGGTCATCACCTTCGGGTGCTCGGATGTTTTCTGGCTTCAATCGTTTCTTCAAAAGCGGCTGAACGAGATGGGGTGGGAACTGCCCGTCCTGGAGGGGTACAGCTGCGCCATCGTGCTGGCCAAACTCTTTGTCGATCTGGGGGTCGATGCCAGCGGACTCAAGTTTCCGAGTGAACGCCCGAAGCAGTGGCGGAGAAAAAAAGTCTTTTAAAGGAGGGGAGAAAATGAGCAAGCGCTTTCTTTCAACGATGATGTTGGTCGGCCTGATCGTGTTCGTCTGTTCCATCGGGACGCTGGTGCAGACTGCCACAGGGGCCGAGAAGGAGTTCCCGACCAAGCCCGTGACCCTCATCATCCCGGTGGGGGCGGGCGGATCCCACGATCTGACGGCACGCGCCGTCACCAGCGTGGCAATAAACTACCTTGGACAACCGATCATCATTCAACTCAAGCCCGGCGGCGGCGGCGCGATCGGCTCCGAGATCGTGGCCAAATCCGCTCCCGACGGCTATACCCTGCTCTTCGGCGGCATGGGGTGGAGCACCACCTATCCCGCCGTCGAAGGCCGTTCCAAGGGGCCGGACGATCTCATGGCCGTCTGCCGGATCAACTACAGTCCGACCATCATCGCCGCTCGCCCCGATCTGCCGTTCAAAACCTTCAAGGAGATGCTGGCATACGCCAAGGCCAACCCCGACAAATTGATCTTCGGCAATACCGGACCCTGGGGCCAGGCCGACCTCCCCTGGAAGATGATCGGCAAAGAGACCGGCATCAAAACGAAGAACGTACCCTACGATGGCGGCGGCCCCGCGCTTCTGGCGGTCTTGGGCGGGCACGCGGATATGACCGGGGGGTTGGTCACGGCCCTTCTTCCGCACATCCGATCGGGAAAACTCCGCGCCCTGGCCACCCTCGACTACAAGCGTGAGGAGCAACTGCCCGACATCCCCACAGCCAAGGAAGAGGGGGTGAACGTCGTTAATCTCATGTGGCGGGCCGTTCTGGCGCCCAAGGGCACCCCCCGCCCCGTGATCGACAAACTGGCTCATGCCTTCA
>JAPLJX010000024.1 GCA_026388375.1 Deltaproteobacteria bacterium | reverse complement strand
CCAAGTACGGTCAATGTTTAACATAGGAAACGAAGGGAAACAAAATAAAATTTGCAGCCTCTGCCGCAGTGCAGAGACCAGGACCATAACGAAGGGGGAATAAATATGAAAATGGAACAATATATCCGGGCGATTGCGGGCAGTTTTATCTCACTTTCCATGCTGCTGGCCTATCTCTATAGTCCTTACTGGCTGTTCTTCACGACGTTCGTCGGACTCAACCTGTTGCAGTCCGCTTTTACGAAATGGTGCCCGATGGAATTTTTTCTGGAAAAGTTAGGCGTTCCGCGCGATAATGGATGAGGGGAAGATCCTTTTCCCGATCAACCGGAAACATCCCCATCCCGCAGAACGACCACCCCTCGCCGGTCAGACGGCGTGTTCAAACCAACCCGGCGAGGTTCCGGCAGGCATCAGGAGGCAAGATGAAAACAAGAAACGATCCGAAAGGGAAGAACAGGCCCGCTATTGTCTTTGTCATTTTTCTGTTCTTTTTTCTGGCGGCGATGATGGCGGAAGCCGGGAGCGCTGCCGGAGAGAGGCTTACCCTGGATGAAGCCGTAAGGATGGCGCTGAACAATAACCATGAGCTCCAGGCGCAGAGAAATGCACATGCCGCCAAAGGGGCGGAGGTCGGCATCGCCCGCAGTTCTCTTCTCCCGAAGATATCTCTGGAGGAACGATATTTACGGACGGCCAGCCCCGTTTATGCCTTCATGACCAAGCTCAATCAGGAGCGGATCGAGTTTGCCGACTTTGCACCCGATACCCTCAACCATCCGGGGGCCATCAACGACTTTCAGACCGCCGTCACGTTTGAACAGCCTCTCTTTGTCAAAAAAGCCAATATCGGGATTGAGATGTCCAAAATGGAGGTTTCGGCCTCGGAAGAGGCGCTGCACAGAAAAAAGGAGGAGGTGGCCTTCAAGGTGGTCCAATACTACCTGATGGTGAGCACAACCGGTGCGTATGTCAAGGTTGCGGAAAAGTCCCTGGAGGACGTGCAGGAGCATCAACGGCTTGCCGAGGTCCGCTATGCGGCGGGGCTGGGACTTTACTCCGATACGCTGCGGGCCGCCACGGCGGCGGCGGAAGCCCGGCAACGGTTCGTCAGTGCGGAGAAAAACTTCAGCGTGGCCAAAAGGGCCCTGGGACTCATGGTCGGGTCCGCAGAAGCGGTCGAAGTCGCGGCGGAGACGCCCGCCCTGCCTGTCCGGGAGATTGAATCGCTGCGCACCCAATCGCAGGCCCGGAGGGACGTCAAGTCCCTGGAGATGAAGACGGAAAACGCCAGGAACCAGATCAAACTGGCGGAAGCAGGTTATTATCCGATGCTGGGCGTGGGCGGAACCTATCAGTGGAATGACCACAACCACCCCTTGGGCGGCGAGGGGGACGGTTGGCAGGTGATGGCTTTCCTCCGCTGGGAACTCTTTGACGGCGCCAAAACAAAGTATGAAAAAATCAAGGCCGGATACCAGGCCTCGGAGGCGGAAGAGTATCTCAAGGGCATGAAAAAGATGGTTTCTTTTCAGGTGGACGAGGCGTGGCTGACCCTGGAAGAGGCAAAGAAAAACCAGGAACTCGCGCAGGAAGAGTTGAAAACCGCCGAAGAGGGCAGGCGATTGGTGAAGGTCCGGTACGAAGGCGCCCTGTCGCCGATGGTGGATCTGCTGGATGCCCAGGTGAGTTTTGATCGTGCTCGGGCCAATCGGGTGGCCAAAGAAAATGAATACAAACTGGCGATTTTCAATCTCGGTTATGCAAGCGGAACGATTCTCCAGGAATTACAGATGGAAGAGCAGAATGGGAGGACAAAATGAAAGCACGAACAATAGGCAGGCGGCAGGAAAAGGGAAGAAAACGGCTCCTGCAGGTCTTGTTTCTGCTCCTGGTCGCGGGTCTTCTACTGACCGGCTGTGGTGAAAAGGCTGCACCGGTCGCCGCGCAGGTAAAACGGCCGATCCTAAGCGGTGTATCGATCGCAACGCTTGCCTCCACCCGGGTAGATGAATTTTACGAAGCCACGGGAACGGTCAGGGCTGCCAACACCATCTACGTGGCCAGCCGGGTGATGGGCTCGGTGACCTCTCTTCTCGTAAAGGAGGGAGACGCGGTGGAGAAAGGCCGGCTGCTCCTGACCATTGACGACCGGGATGTGGTTCAGAAGGTAAAGGCGGCAGAAGCCGGCTACCAGGAAGCGACCAAGGCCCTGGAGGCCGCAAAGCAGAACCGTGAGCTTACCGACATGACCCACCGGCGTTACCAGAAAATGTATGATGAAAAGGCCATTTCCCGGCAGGAGATGGACCAGTTTGAGACCCAGAAGAAACTGGCCGGGCTGGAATATGAACGGGTGCAGGAAATGTTAAGCCGGACTGCGGCCGGTCTTTCCGAAGCAAAGATTTATCTGGGCTTTGCCAGTATTGTCTCCCCGGTCAAGGGCATCGTTACGGAAAAGAAAATCGAGGTCGGCGGAATGGCCGTGCCCGGCATGCCGCTCCTCACCGTGGAAAACAGAGCCGCCTTCCATGCGGAAGTGACTGTCGATGAAAGCCTCTCCGGCAAGCTCAGGGTCGGGGCGCCGGTCCTGGTATCCATAGAGGCCATCGGCCGGCAGATCCCGGGGAAAATCACGGAGATCCTCCCCGCGGTCGATCCTCTGTCGCGCTCCTTCACCGTAAAAGTTTCCTTAAGCGGCGACGGGCTGAGGTCCGGCCTTTATGCCAAGATGAGGATAGCGAGCGGGAAAAAGGAAATCATCCTGGCGCCGCGCTCAGCCATTGTTGAAAAGGGACAGCTCACCGGTGTCTATGCCGTGGACGGTCAGGACGTCGTCACCTACCGCCTGGTGAGGACCGGCAAGGAATACGATGGCCATCTGGAAATCCTGTCGGGCCTGAAGCCGAATGACCGGATCATCGTTCAGGGCGTGGAAAAGGCCGTGGACGGCGGTGTCATCGAAAACGTGAAAAAATAGAGAGTCAGGGCAAAAAAGAAGCATGCCGGGGAGTCGCCATCATGGAAGGTATCGGAATATCGGGAAACATTGCCAAGGCGTTCATCAAATCCAAACTGACGCCGCTTATTATCATTGCATCTCTCCTCCTCGGAATTTTGGCGGTCGTCGTCACCCCGCGCGAGGAAGAACCGCAGATCCTCGTGCCCATGATCGACATCTTCGTCGCCTATCCGGGGGCATCGCCCCAGGAGGTGGAAGCCAGGGTTACGAAGCCCATGGAAAAACTTCTGTGGGAAATCAAAGGGGTGGAGTATATCTACTCCATCGTCAAGCCCGGTTTCAACCTGACGATCGTCCGGTTTTACGTGGGACAAAGTATGGAGGACAGCATCGTCAACCTGAACAACAAGCTGTCGTCCAACTTCGATCGGATACCGCCGGGCGTCTTACCGCCTCTGATCAAGCAGCGTTCCATCGACGACGTGCCGATTCTCACGCTGACCCTCTGGAGCGACAGCGACCGCTACTCCGGCTATGAACTCCGGCGGATCGGCGCAGAACTTTGCGACGAGATCAAGAAGGACCAGGACGTATCTGAGTTTTCCCTCATCGGTGGACAAAGAAGGCAGATCAGGGTTATCCTCGATCCCACCCGGCTCAAGGCTTATCACCTCTCCGCCTTTCAGATCACCGCCGCCCTGCAGAAGGCAAACTTTCGTCTGCCTTCCGGCTCCTTTCCAGCCGGAAACAGGGAATACCTCGTGGAAACAGGGGCTTTCCTCAAAAGCAGCGAAGAGGTGGGCAACGTCGTAACCGGTCTTTTCAACGGCCGACCCGTAACCCTGCGGGATGTGGCCACGATTGCCGACGGCCCGGAAGAACCAACCAGTTATGTTTTCATGGGCCTGGGAGCGGCGGCGGCCCAAAAAGGAATCAGCAGCCCGGCGGCAGGACAGAAAGAGGCTGTAACCATCACAATCGCCAAGAAAAAAGGCGCCAATGCCAGTCTCGTCGCGCGAGAGGCCCTGGCGAAGGTGGAGGCCCTGAAGGGTAAGCTCATCCCCGGTGATGTGAACGTCACCGTGACCCGGAATTATGGCGACACGGCCAAGGAGAAATCCGACGAGTTGCTGAAGCATATGTTGATGGCCACCATCGCCGTGATCATCCTGATTGCGCTGACCCTCGGATGGCGGGAGGCCATTGTGGTCGCGGTCGCCGTCCCCGTGACCTTGGCCCTGACACTTTTGATCAACTACCTCTACGGCTACACGTTGAACCGGGTGACCCTGTTTGCGCTGATCTTCTCCATCGGCATCCTGGTCGACGACGCCATCGTGGTGGTGGAAAACATCCACCGCCACTTCAAGCTTCACAAGATTGAACCGCTGACCGCCGTCCTGGCCGTCGCCGAGGTGGGCAATCCCACCATCCTGGCCACCCTGGCCGTGATCGCCGCGCTGCTTCCGATGGCCTTCGTCTCCGGCCTGATGGGGCCCTATATGCGCCCCATACCGGTCGGCGCTTCGGCGGCCATGATCTTTTCGCTGCTGGTCGCCTTTATCGTCAGCCCCTGGCTGAGCTACATCGTCCTGAAGAACGTGAAAAAGACGGATGTAACCGAAGAGAGCGGAAGAATGTTCCGCGTTTACAAAAGGATCCTGGGGCCCCTCTTGGAGAGTAGGCTCAAGCGGATGCTGGCTTTGGGGAGTGTCGTCTTTCTCCTGCTGCTGGCCGTCACGCTGGTTCCCCTCAAGAAGGTTACAGTCAAGATGCTGCCGTTTGACAACAAGAGCGAACTTCAGGTCATCATCGACATGCCGGAAGGTAAAACCCTGGAAGAAACGGCGGCTATGGCCCGGGAGATGGGGGAATATCTGAAAACCGTCCCGGAGGTTACCGATTACCAGACCTATGTCGGAACGGCCGCCCCCTATAACTTCAACGGTCTTGTGCGCCACTACTTTCTGCGCACCGGAAGCACCGTCGCCGACCTTCAGGTCAATTTTGTCGCCAAGGAGGAACGGAAAGAACAGAGCCATGCCATCGCCAAGCGGCTGCGACCGAACTTAAAGAAAATCGGCGACCGATACGGCGCCCGGGTCAAGGTGGCGGAGATCCCCCCGGGACCGCCCGTCCTCAGCACACTGGTGGCGGAAATATACGGACCGGAGGCGAACCGGCGGATCGAGATCGCCCGGGAGATCAAAAAGGTCTTTACGGATACCGACGGTGTGGTCGACGTGGACTGGTATGTGGAGGACGACCAACCCAAGATCAGTTTCGTGGTGGATCAGGACAAGGCGGCCAGGGCCGGGCTCAGCACCGAGGCGGCAGCGCAGAGTTTAAGGATTGCATTGAACGGTATGGGTGTCGGGCTGGTCCATCTTGAAAAAGAAAAAGAACCGGTCGAGCTCTTCCTGAGGATGCCGCTGGGGAAGAGGGCCGATATCGAAGCCCTGCAATCGATCGGAATGCCGACGCCCGCGGGCGCTATGATCCCGCTATCCGAGCTGGTGAAACGTCAGGACGGCCTGGAGGAAAAGACGATCTACCGCAAGAACCTCAAGAACGTGACCTATGTCCTGGGGGACGTGGCCGGAACGGAGGAGAGTCCGGTTTACGCCATCATGAAGATGAAGGAAACGATCGAAAAGATGAAGCTGCCCGAAGGCTATGGCCTGAAACAGTACTCCACCGTCCAGCCCTGGCTGGAAGACACTTACTCCATGAAGTGGGACGGAGAGTGGCACATCACCTATGAGGTCTTCCGGGACCTGGGGCTGGCCTTTGCCGCCGTCCTGATCCTGATTTATGTCCTCATTGTTGCATGGTTCAAGAATTTCATCACGCCGCTGATCATCATGGCGCCGATCCCTCTGACCCTGGTGGGAATTCTGCCCGGCCACTGGCTCTTCGGCGCCTTTTTCACCGCGACCTCGATGATCGGCTTCATCGCGCTGGCGGGCATCATCGTCCGGAACTCCATCCTCCTTGTCGATTTTGTGGAGATGGAATGGCGCGACAAGGGACATTTGATCAACGCCCTGATTATGGCCGGCGCCGTCCGCTTTCGGCCGATTGTCCTGACCGCAGCGGCCGTCGTGGTCGGCTCTTTCGTGATGCTCTTCGACCCGATCTTCCAAGGGCTCGCGATCGCGATGATGTTCGGCGCCGTCGGCGCCACGGTCCTGACCCTGATCGCCGTGCCGCTGCTCTATTTCGAGTTTTTCCGGAAGAAACCCTGCCCGATGGCCGAACAGATGGGGGAGACCTGTGAGACAGATACGGAGGGCGCCTCATCGAACTGAATTTCCAGCGGCTTGTATCCCCCGCCGGCTGGCGAGCCTTTAATACCGTTCTTCTGAGATGCAGGGAAGCGGGAGGTCATTGACTTCCAAGAAATGATGGCTACGTTACCATGTCAATGGAAAGGAGAGATAAATGATAACAATTAAGATCAAAGGGATGTCCTGTCAACACTGCGTTATGGCCGTGACGAAGGCGCTCGGCGGAATAGAGGGCATAACAGATGTCCGCGTGGATCTGCAGAAGGGCGAAGCGTCGTTTGCCGAAGAGAAACCGGTCGACCGAGCGCTCATCCGGGAGCGGATAGCGAAAGCGGGGTTTACACTTGTCGACTGAAAAGCTTCTGAAAACGACGGTTTCCGTCGGGGGGATGAGTTGTGCAGCGTGTGTTCGCCGTGTGGAGATCGCGCTTGCGGAGATTCCGGGGGTGAGATCTGTGGCGGTCAATCTGGCGACTGCCAGGGCGACGGTTGACCATGACGCTCAATGGGCCGATGTTGGGGCGCTCCGGAAGGTCATCGAAGATCAGGGGTATGAATTTTTAGGGATTCCCGATGACATGCGGGAAGACCCGATTGCCGCAGCACGGGAGAAGGAGCTCAAGGACCTTAAGACCCGCTTCGGGGTCGGGATCGTCCTGAGCGCTGTTATCTTCATGGGATCGATGCAGCACTGGTTCCCCTTCCTCAAGGGAATCCCGCACCGACCCTTGCTGTTCGCCCTTTTTTTCCTGACGGCGCCCGTCGTCTTCTGGGTGGGGAGCCGTTTCTTCATCGGCGCTCTCAAGGCGGCCCGCCAGAAGACCACCGACATGAACACCCTGGTTGCCGTGGGGGCGTTTGCCGCCTATCTCTACTCGGCCTTGGCGACCTTCCTCCCGCAGCTCTTCGCGGGGGCGGAGATCACCCCACATGTCTATTATGACGGGGCGGCCTTCATTGTGACCCTCATCATCCTCGGCCGCCTCCTCGAGGCGAAGGCGAAAGGCCGCACCTCGCAGGCCATCCAGCGCCTGGTGGGACTCAAGCCGAAGACGGCCCGCGTCGTGCGGGGCGGCGTCGAGACGGACATTCCGATCGAAGGGGTCCTCAAAGGAGACCTGATCATCGTTCGCCCCGGCGAGAAGATCCCTACGGATGGCGTCGTTGTTTCGGGAAATTCGACTATCGACGAGTCGATGCTGACCGGGGAGAGCATGCCCGTAGCCAAAGAGGCGGAGATGGAGGTCTTTGCCGCGACGATGAACAGGACGGGGAGCTTCACCTTCCGGGCAACGCGGATCGGCGCCGAGACGGCCCTCGCCCGGATCATCCACCTCGTGGAGGAGGCGCAGGGATCGAAGGCCCCCATCCAGCGCCTTGCCGATAAAGTGGCCTCCGTCTTTGTCCCCGTCGTTTTCGGGATTGGCCTCGCCACCTTTGCCGTCTGGTATTTCCTCGTTCCCGATCCCGTTTTCAGCCGCGCCCTGCTGAATTTCGTCTCTGTTCTTGTGATTGCGTGCCCCTGCGCCCTGGGTCTGGCAACCCCAACGGCGGTTAT
The DNA here is from genome assembly GCA_026388375.1 of Deltaproteobacteria bacterium. Taxonomy (GTDB): domain Bacteria; phylum Desulfobacterota; class Syntrophia; order Syntrophales; family UBA5619; genus UBA5619. Next base: position 2,293 of record JAPLJX010000024.1, on the reverse strand, counting down.
GGTGGGAACCGGTCTGGGGGCGGAAAACGGCATCCTGATTAAAGGGGGGGAGAGTCTGGAGAATGCCTACCGGCTCACCACGGTCGTCTTCGACAAAACCGGCACCCTTACCCGTGGTGAGCCGGAGGTGACGAATATCATCGCCGTGGCGGGGATTTCTCCGGAAGAGGTCTTGCAAGTTGCTCTTGACCTGGAGGCCGTTTCCGAGCACCCTCTCGCCCGGGCCGTCCTGGTGAAGGGAGAAAAGTCAGGGCTTCATGCGGAGCCGGTCGAGGGATTTGTGGCTGTGTCTGGCCTCGGGGCGAAGGCCCTCCGGAACGGAAAACCCTGCCTTCTCGGAAACCGGCGTTTTCTGGATGGGGAGGGGCTGTCGATCGGCAACCTGAGCGGGGATACGGTACGGCTTGCCGGCGAGGGGAAGACGATCGTCTTTGTGGCGGAGGCGGGGCAGGTGATAGGCCTGATGGGATTTTCCGATCTGCCGAAACCATCGGCGAGAGCGGCAATCACTGCCCTGAGGGGGATGGGGCTCAAGGTCGCCATGATAACGGGAGACAACGCGGCCACGGGAAAGGCGATGGGTGCGGCCCTCGGCATCGACCGGGTTCTGGCGGAGGTCCTGCCGGGCGACAAGGCCGAGGAGATCCGACGCCTTCGCGGCGGGGGCGAAGTGGTCGCGATGGTCGGGGACGGGATCAACGACGCCCCGGCGCTCACGGCCGCCGACATCGGGATCGCCATCGGCGCGGGGACGGATGTGGCGATCGAGGCCAGCGACATCACCCTTATGAAGGATGACCTCATGGCCGTGCCGCAGGCGATCCGCCTCTCCTTCGCGACGATGCGGACAATCCGCCAGAACCTCTTCTGGGCGTTCATCTACAACATCATCGGGATTCCCATCGCCGCCGGCGCTCTCTATCCTTTCTGGGGCATCCTCCTCAATCCGGAGTTTGCTGCGGCCGCGATGGCGCTGAGCTCCGTCTCCGTCGTCAGCAACTCGCTGCGCCTGCGCCGAACCTGGCGCCGCGTCCTGGCTCGCGCCTGAACTCCGGTCTCAAACCTCCCGCTGAGGCAACCTTATCCCAATTTATCGTTCTCTCCTTATGTAATTTAAACAATTACGCTTCCACCACAGTTCCCACATTGCAGAAGAAGAAGCGGTCTCCAAACTCACCGGCCAGACGGGTCGCCGTTTTCAGCCCCGTGCAATGGGACACTCCGATGTGTTCTATGTCAAACGCCTTGAGGGCATCGATACTTTTCTCCCTCTGCTCATCGCTCACCGGACCGAGATGTGTACCGCCGATCACGGCATATATATGGCACTGCCCCATTTTCTCTACGATATAACTCAGGGTATTGATAATCCCGGAATGGCAGCATCCCAGGATGATAAAAAGCCCCTTTTCAGTCTCAATGACAACTGACTGGTCGTCCAGGATGTCATCCTTCAGATAACCCCCGTTGGACTTCACGACCTGGTTTTTATCCCCGCGTTCATAATCCGTCCGGCGGGGGACTTCCCCCGTAAGCCACATTCCCGGTTCGATCTGTCGGAACTCGTTGCTGAATTTGAACGCTGCCCCCTTGCCCTCAAGGAGCGGTCGGGGGTATGGCACGCCTATGTAACGCACCTTTCCCTCCCCGATGTTATAGCTTTCTTTGAAAAAATCAGGATGGGCATAAATATCCACCGCTCCCTTCAGATCGAGGATGGGGCCAAGCCCTCCCGTGTGGTCCCAGTGGTGATGGCTCATGATGATACCTTTGATCGCTCTAAGGTCAAGACCCAGCACCAAGGCATTATTGATTACCGCTTTCCCCTGGCCGGTATCCAGCAGGTAGCTTCCACAGTCGGTCTCCATATAAATGGAAAGACCGTGTTCTGCTATCGCACCCGGTTGGTTAAACACACAATTTTCGCATATAACTGTTGCTATTATTTTCATGCAAGCAACCTCCTTCGACGACCATTCCGATTCAAATTCAGATGGTCGCAACAATTATCTTGGCAGAGTAAGGAAGAACGATCCGCATCGGCGGCGGATTCCAACTTGGGGAATTTCTGAAATGGTTCGGTCCCGGCGGGGTGCCGGAGGTGAGAGCCCTTTCTTCTCAAACCAGCTTTGTGCACAACCGCCACTTTTAGGCTCATACCTCTTGGCTGTTTCATAGACTTTCTCCAGGATATCTTCTTTTTCCATTCCGTCTTCTCTCTTTACTTGGCCCTGGCCCTCTCGATGATTTCGGCGATGCCCAGGACTTCCAGGGTGTCTTCCAGCCCCTCCGT
>JAPLJX010000285.1 GCA_026388375.1 Deltaproteobacteria bacterium | reverse complement strand
TGATGGATTGCTCAATCCGCGCTTTTTCGTTTACCGAGTTCAGAGCGACGCGAATCTTCACCCCCTTCCGCTTATAATTCCTGCGGTACTTATAGCGAGAGCTTTGGAAAATACCCCCACTTTGTCGTTCCCGCGTAGGCGGGAATCCAGAAGGTCTTGAAAGGACTGGATTCCTGCTTTCGCAGGAATGAGTGCGCCTGGGAGCAGGCGCGATTTAGGGGGTGAAAGTCCTCCTCCGGGATTATGCCCGATCCCGGTAGCCGACGGTAACTGCGTCGCTGTGAGGCGAGGTGGAGAGCAACCGGAAGCGAACATGCAGTCCGTAGGATAACGAACACGATTCGGCCTTGAGGTGCGGCGAGCCTCCTCATTCAAGGTGAAGCCTGACCCATAGAGTGTTGTACATGGGCGTCTGACGTGCTGGAGGGGCAGCAGAAAAGCGACGTCAGAGCATGCTGGGTGGTTGGTGACGGAATGCATGGAAGGTCGTGCGGTGTGAACCAGGGAGACCTGATCGGGACAAGACGGGAGTTCATTGCCCCTGATAAGGACACGAAGAGCCCGCCGGTCAGGAGTCAGAGCGTCCATATTAGCGAAGAAGCGGCGTAATGGCCGTGGAGCGAAGGGGCGTAGGAAGGTGGATGTGCGGTGTCGATAGAGAGTGAAACGATCCCCGTGGCAGTGCCGGAGACGGCTAAACAAGCGGGAGAAGCCCGGCCTTTTGACTGGGTGGAACGCTCCATATGGACGGATCGCATGCTGGAGGCCCTCGTGAAGGGGGTGAAAGGAGACGTTTGGTTCAGCCTGATTGATAAGGTGTACCGGCCAACGACCCTTCAAGCCGCCTGGCAGGCGGTCAGAAGGAACAAAGGCAGTGCCGGGACGGATCATGAAAGCGTGGAGAGGTTTGAGCAGAGACTTGAAGAAAACATCGCCGGGCTGGAGGAAGAGCTTCGCACCGGGGCATACCGACCGCGACCGATCAAGCGGGTCTATATAGACAAGCTTGGCAGTAAAGAGAAGCGGCCGCTGGGGGTGCCCGTTGTGCGGGATCGGGTAGTCCAGACGGCGATAAGGCTGGTTATAGAGCCTATATTCGAGACGAAGTTCAAGACTCACAGTTACGGTTTCAGACCAAACAGAGGGAGCAAGGATGCCTTGCGGGAAGTAAATCGGTTCCTGAAGAGCGGCTATACCCATGTGGTGGACGCCGATCTGAGGGCCTACTTTGACAGCATTCCCCATGAGAAACTGATGCAGGATGTCCGCCGGCATATTACCGATGGCCGCCTGCTTGAGCTGATCGAGCGATTTCTCGGTCAGGACATCATGGAGGGGCTGTCCCGGTGGACGCCCGAAGCAGGGACGCCCCAAGGCGCCGTCATCAGTCCCCTGTTGGCCAACCTCTACCTCCATTCCGTCGATGCGGCGATGGAGGCGGCGGGTTTTCAAATGATCCGATATGCCGATGATTTTGTCATTATGTGTCGAGATGAATCGGAGGCTGATAAAGCCCTGCACCAGGTGCAACAACTGATTGCGGAAAGGGGGCTGGTCTTGCATCCTGAGAAGACCCGCGTGGTAAATGTCACACTTCCGGATCAGGGATTTGACTTTCTCGGATATCACTTTGAGCGAGGCACACGGTGGCCCCGCAAGAAGAGTCTGCGGAAGCTCAAAGACGCCATTCGTGCCCAGACCGGGCGCAGCAACGGCACAAGTCTGTCCGCTATTGCGGTGAATGTGAATCGCACGCTTAAGGGATGGTTTGAGTATTTCAAACACAGCCATAAGTGGACGTTTCCGGCACTCGACGGATGGATCAGACGTCGCCTGCGCAGCATCCTGCGGAAACGCAGCAAAGGGTCCAAAGGTATCAGTGGCAAAATGGATCATTTACGCTGGCCGAATAAATTCTTTCGAGAACATGGGCTTTTCAGTCTTGTGGAGGCCCATATGAAATTACTCCAGTCCTCAATGAGGTAAAACCACCGACTGGAGAGCCGGATGCGGGAAATCCGCCAGTCCGGTTCGGAGGGAGGGGCGATGCAAACCAATGTGTCGTCCCTACCCCTATCAATAAGGGGTCATAATTCACTTTTTACGAGAGCATAATTCATCGGGAGGTAGGTAACATATGGCCGTCCAGGAGATATTCAATGCGGTGCTGGCCTTCGATCGGGACCGCGTCGCCGATCTGGTCCGGGAGGAATTGCAGAAACAGACGGATCTGCAACTCATACTGAACGAAGGGCTCGTCCGGGCCATGGATGAGGTCGGCCGGCGTTTCAGCAGCGGTGAGATCTTTTTGCCGGAGATGCTTCTCGCCGCAAAGACCATGAAGGCGGGGCTGGAGGTACTGCGGCCCCATCTCTCTTCCAACATGGGAGAGCTCCTGGGAACCGTCGTCATCGCCACCGTGAAAGGCGATCTCCACGATATCGGCAAAAACCTGGTGGCCATGATGCTCGAGGGGGCCGGTTTCAAGGTGATCAATCTGGGCGTTGATGTGGATGGGGATGGTTTCGTCCGGGCGACAAAGGAGCACAAGGCGGACCTGGTTTGCATGTCGGCCCTGCTGA
>JAPLJX010000102.1 GCA_026388375.1 Deltaproteobacteria bacterium | reverse complement strand
CGCGAACCTCCCCGTCCTCTTCCAGTTGAAAAAAACAATCCTCCAATTCCGTTCGCATCTCGCGGGAAATGGCATTCAGTTCGCCGGGACGGTGCAATGTTACAACGCTATACCCGGCTTTCCTTTCGACCAGAATCGTCTGAAACGTCATGGCCAAATTCCGACGGATGGGTTCCCCGCTCCGATCCCCTGTTTGGGTCATGCCTGCTAATGGCTTCTATTGAAGCAAATACTGCGCTCCGCGCGACTCCGCCGCTTTCCCCTGGATTTCTTCAACGACGGCGGATGTCATACTGCCCATCAGATATTTGAAGAGGGTTGTCTTTTTCTTCATTCCATGGACGGTTTCGGGGGTTCCCTCCATACCCGACAACTTGCCGGCAAGCAGAACGGCATCCTGAAGACCACCCAGTTCATCGACCAATCCCAAATCCTTCGCCTGTCTCCCTGAAAAAATTCTTCCATCGGCCAGTTCAAAGATCCTTTGCAACGGGAGTTTTCGGTTCTCGGCTATGGTTCGTACAAACTGATCGTAGATGTCGTCCACAATGGCCTGGATCAGTGACTTCTCTTCTGCCGTCATCTCTCGGGTGGGAGAACCGATATCCTTGAATTTTCCGCTTTTGACGACGGAAGAACGGACGCCAACCTTCTTCAGAAGCTCTTCGACGTTGGCATAATGCATGACGGTTGAGATGCTGCCGGTGATGCTCCCCGGGTTTGCGACGACCCGGTCCGCGGCAACGGCGATGAGGTATCCGCCTGATGCCGCTACAGAACCCATCGAGGCCACGACCTTCTTCTTTTTCTTCAGCTCGCAAACCGCCTGGTAGATCTCCTGCGAGGGGGCCACCCCGCCGCCGGGAGAATCGATTCTCAGTACAACAGCCCTGATTCTTGTATCATCGGCAAACTCGTTGATCTGCTCGACCAGCTCTCCGGAATCGCCAATGATTCCTTCTATCGGGATGATTCCAACCTTCCCACGCAGGCTAAACGGCCACCCCGCCCCGCCGAGCAGGCCAAAACCATACATCGCAATAATAGCGACAAACCCGATGAACACCAGCAATGTGAGTCCCAATATGACCGGGTGTCTTCTCATACGATGATCTTAGTCGATCTCTGTTTCCGTATCGACAATCTTGACGTCCGCCAGGGCCTGGCTCAGGCTCGAACCGATATTTTCCCTATTGTTGATATATTGATTGACGGAGTGTCCTTCCGTACCCGCCTCGTAATCCTTGATGCTCAACCGGATTTTCCGGCTCTTTGGATCAACGTTTTTGACGATGGCGGATACCGAATCCCCGACGGCAAACAATTCGGAAGAAGATTTGACCCGCCGCGAACTCAATTCGGAGATGTGCACAAGGCCCTCGATGCCCTCTTCGATTTCAACAAAGATTCCGAAATCGGTAATGTTGGTTACTTTTCCGGAAACCATCGATCCGGCCGGATATTTCACGCTCAACTCTTCCCAAGGATTCTTTTCAATCTGTTTGAGTCCCAGGGAAAACTTTTCATGTTCAACGTCGATATTCAGCACCATGGCCTCGATGGTCTGACCCTTTTTGAACATTTCGGAAGGATGCTTCACCCGTTGCTTCCAGGAAATATCGGACATATGGATCAGGCCATCGATCCCCTCTTCGACCCCAACAAAAATTCCGAAATTGGTGACGTTGCGGATGACCCCTGTGATAACGCTTCCCTCTGGATATTTCTGCTTCAACGTCTCCCAGGGATTGGCGGTGGTCTGCTTCAGGCCCAGGGAGATCCTTTTGGTCTCGGTGTTGATATCCAGAACCATCACCGGGATACGCTGTCCTACCGACAATACCTTGGAGGGGTGCTTGATTTCACGAGTCCAGAACATCTCCGACACATGGATCAATCCTTCGACCCCGGGTTCAAGTTCAACGAAAACACCATAGTCTGTAAGATTGACGACCCGCCCTTCGATGAGGGAATGGATGGGAAATTTATCCTTGATCGTCTCCCAGGGATTTTCAGCCAATTGCTTGAGCCCCAAGGCCACCCGCTCCTTCTCCCGATCGAAGGAAAGCACCTTGACGCGAATCTTCTCTCCCTTGGAGAAATGATCGGAGGGGCGCGTGATTCGGCCCCAGGAAATGTCCGTCACATGAAGCAAACCGTCGATACCGCCCAGATCGATGAAGAGACCATAGTCGGTAATGTTCTTGATCACCCCCTCGATAATCTTCCCCTCCTCAATATTCTGGAGCGTTTCCAGCTTTTCGGCCTCCCTATCCTTTTCCAGGATGGTTCGTCGCGACAGGACCACATTGTTTCGTTTCCGATCATACTTCAAAATATTAAACTCAAAGGACTGACCGACATAGCGGTCAAGGTCTCGAACCGGGCGGATATCCACCTGGGATCCGGGAAGGAAGGCGGGGATGCCGATATCTACGGAAAGTCCACCCTTCACCCTTTCAATGACCGTTCCCTTGACGGGGGCATTCTGCTCACAGGCGAGCTTCACATCATCCCAAATCTTGATTTTGGCGGCTTTGTCTCTTGAAAGGACGAGGTTTCCATCCTGATCGCGGCGATCCACAAGAACCTCGATCTCATCCCCGACGTTAAGCGTGATATTCCCCTGATCATCGCGCAGTTCCCTTGCCGGAATATATCCTTCCGTCTTCCATCCGACATCGACCATAACGGTGTCCGCGTTGATCTGCACCACCTTGCCGGTTAAAACGCCGCCCATTTGAACGGACTGCAGGCTCTGTTCGTAAAGCTCCTTGAAGCCGAAATCCGCTTCCTGGCCCTGGGAAGAATCGCCAGCGATCTCCGCTTTCTTTTCTTCTCCCGTTTCCTTGCCTGCTTCCTGATTTGAGATTAAGTTATCATCGTTACCCATTCAACCCATACCCCCTGAAAGATTTTGGTTTTATAAACTGTTGGTTTTCTAACACACCAATTTTGAAATATCAAGCGAATTCAGGTAAAAAAACAGTGATCTTGGGGTCATTCTGAAAAGGGTTTCGCAAGCGGGTAGCGCCTTTCGATTACGGCGATCATGATCTCTACCACTTGAGATACGGATTTGTCAGAGGAATCGATCACAACGGCATCCGTGGGTACGGTAAGAGGGGCTACGGAGCGCTCACGGTCCTGACAGTCGCGGCGGATCAGGTCGTTTTCAATATCCTTCAGAATGACCGGTTGCCCCTTTTCAACCAGTTCAAGATATCGCCTGCTCGCCCTCTCCCCAACCGATGCATCGAGAAAGAATTTGATCTCGGCCTCTGGAAAAACGACGGTCCCCATATCGCGGCCTTCGGCAACAACCCCTCCGACCACGGCCATCTCCCGCTGGACAGGAAGGAGGTGCTTCCGAAGCAGCGGAATCGCGGAAATTTTCGAGGCGAGCAGACCGATTTCCTCGGTCCGGATCTTTTCCGACACATCTTCGCCATCGACGAGAACACGGAATCTCCCTGCCTCATTTTTCAATGAGACCTTCATCTCCCGGCAAATGTCGGCAATCTTCTGCTCCGTTCCGTCCCAGCCCTCGCATTTCAGTCGGTACGCGAATGCCCGGTAAAGGGCGCCGGTATCCAGATAAAAGAAAGAGAGGCGGGACGCGAGGAGTTTGCTGATCGTACTTTTGCCGGCGCCGGCCGGACCGTCAATCGTGACGACGGGACGTCTGTTCATGGGGACACTTTCCTCGGCAAATTCATTTTATTCTGAATAATTTCCTAAAGATGAACGGATATGTTGCCGCAGCCACCGCAATGCCTGCCGCATCAAACAATGCGTCGAAAAACGATGCGACACGGCCGGGCACAAACGATTGATGCCACTCGTCTCCCACGGCGTAGCAGATCCCGACGAAGAGCGTCATGAAGAGGACACCCCGGCGTCCCCAAACCCGATCCGGCGATGAAAACCATCGATAGAGCAGCCAGCCGAAAATATAATACTCGACAAAATGGGCGATCTTATCAAAACCGAAGAAGGAGGGAAGCTCCTCCGGAAATTGGGACTGGGAGGAGAGAAAAAAAATAAGGCCGGCGTAGACGAGAACCGGTCCGCCGTAATATAGCCTGTGAAAAAAAGGGGACTGTTTTATCCGGATCATGGTTGACATCATCATCGCCGTTTCCCCTTGGTTTCCATCAGGCGCTGACGGATTTTCTCCTCGAAAGGACCGCCTTCGCGCCACATGTAGCAGCTGTTCCGAAGAATGGAGCCGTCCATTTTTGGCAGCGGCGGGGCTTTCCCATCTCGTACACGGCTGACAAGGGTCCACAACCCTTGAACGGCAGCGGAGCTCATCGCCAGAAGCAGATTGGTCAGGTGAAGGCAACCTTCGGCTTTGCCCAACAGATCCCTGACCTCATTCGTGAATCCGGGTCTGATGAAACGACCGGTGAGCTTTTGCATTCTCTGCTGGATTTCACGACAGCCGGCATCCGGCACAACCGGCATCTCCGTCTTCACCGAAAGGATCTCCATACCTGGAAGGGAGAGTTCCATGGTCAGGGCGACATGATGCATCGGACCCGCCTCGCGTCGTTCATTCACTGCATGAATCATAAAGGGAAAGAGCCTCTCATCGAGTAAAATGCCTTCAATGATCAACCGATCCTCGTCCGTTTCGTAGCAATTGACTGCAATTTTTCTGGTGTGAATCAGCTCCTTTTTCAATGTTCCGCCCCCATTTTTTTCGGGTCTATATCATACACAAACCTATCCCACAAGTTTACAACGTCAAAAAAGATTCCGCCTCGCAACCCATCATGACGATGAACAGTTGCCGTAAATGTGAATATTGATTGCATCGCGGAAAAAGGGTAGGATGCCATCATGGCAGTAAACATTGTTCCGAGGAGAGGTTCAAAGCGATCCATTGATGATGCAACCAAATCATACGGCCCCAAAATGGGTTCTGCTTTTTTTCTTGCTTGTTCTGCTTGCGGGCAGTTTGCCGCGGCCGGCCTTGGCGTCCTTCACACTCGAAGATGAAAAAAAGCTGGGAAAGGAATTCTACGATAAACTTGCGAAGGGCCATTTTATTCTGCAGAATGAACGGGCGAACACCTTCCTGACCCTTTTGGGCGAGCGGATCCTCGCGCACAGCGACAGGGCCCCCTTCGAATTTAAATTTTCAATCATCCGGAGCTCGGCAATCAACGCGTTTGCCACGCCGGGGGGATATGTTTACGTCAACCAGGGCCTGATCAACCTTGTTGAAAATGAAGGCGAACTGGCCGGGGTTCTCGCGCATGAAATCGCCCACGTCAACGGCCGGCATATCGCGGAAATCGTAGACAAGTCGCAGAAAATCAACATCTCAACGCTGGCCGCCATCCTTGCCGGCGCGTTTCTGGGAGGCGGAGGGGAGCTGACCGCGGCGGTAACCGGGTTTTCCTTGGCCGCGGCGACGTCCCTTTCTCTGAAGTACAGCCGTGAACAGGAGGAATCGGCCGACCGGATGGGTCTCACCTATCTCGTTGCCGCCGGCTATGATGGTAAATTCATGCTCGATTTTCTGAAGATCATGAGACGTTATGAGTATTACTCCAATATCATCCCCTCCTATTTTTTGACCCATCCCGGAACCGATGAGAGGAGCCATTACATCGACGCCCTGCTCCAGACCACATACAACCAGGGTGGTGCGGATCAGATCATCGGCAATTTGAAGCGGATACAGACCATTCTGCTTCTTGACGGAAAGCCGCCCGATGTCAATATTCACCATTTTCAGAAGGCGCTGAAGGAGCACCCGGAAGATACGGATGCCCTCTACGGTCTGGCCGTCACCGAGGACAAATTGGG
>JAPLJX010000303.1 GCA_026388375.1 Deltaproteobacteria bacterium | reverse complement strand
TCCTTGAGGACCGCGATCCAGTGCTTCCAGCTCATCATCGCGAAGGCCTTCGCGCTCGGCACCATGGAGTAGGGGACGACGGAGGTGTAGAAGAGGACCAGGACCGGCAGAACGATCAGCACAAACGACAGCAGCGCGACGATTCCAAAAAGGGGATACCGGGCCCCCTTCAAGTCGATCACGCTCGGCCGGTAGCCCCGGCTGGAGACGGTGACGTATTTCTCCCCTTCCCGGGTCAGGTGGCGGTAGAGGAAGATCAGCGTGATCGAGGCGGCCAGCGCACTCATGCCCACCGCCGCCGCCATCCCGTAGTCCGTGACATACCCGGTCGCGACGACGCGGTAGATGTGGGTCGCCAGCACGTAGATCCGCCCCGGCATGCCGATCACCGACGGGACAGCGAAAGAGGCCAGGCTCCGGACGATGACGAGCGTCGCGGCAGCTAAAATGGCCGGCCGGAGGACCGGCAGGGTCACCCGCGTCAGCGTTCGCAGATTCGACGCCCCGCACACCCTGGAGGATTCCTCCAGCGAAACGTCGAAGGCCGACATGGCGGGAGCGATGACCAGGTAGGCGATCGGCAGATCCAGGAGCCCCTCCACGAGGATCATCCCCTGGAGCGTGTAGATGTTGATCGCCGCCCCCTCCCAGCCGAAGACCTGCCGGAAAAAAAGGTTGATCATGCCATTCGACGGGTTCAGCAGCAGAACCCAGCTCACGGCGAACAGGATGTGCGGCACCATCATCGGAATCAGCGAAATGATCCGGAACATGAACTTGAACGGGATGTTCGTCCGGGTGTTCAGATAGGCCAGAAACAGGGCCAGGACGGTGGCAACGAGCGCGGAACCGATCGTGAATATTGCCGTATTGACGATGATTGCGGCGAAGGCCGGATCGCTGTAGGCCTTGACGTACTTCGAGAGCGTGAACGTTCCGAAGGCGTTGAGCCCCTCGCTGAAGCTCCCCAGGATGAGCATGACGACGGGGCAGACCGTGAGGAATCCGACAATCGCGATCAGGACCGGCGTCAGGCCCGTTCTCGTCTTTTGCATCGCAGGTTACCTTTTTTAATTCAACAGGATCGAGCAGTGACGCGGGTCAAAGTGGAGGGCAATCTCTTCGCCCTCCCGGACGGCGGTTGTCGGCTCGATTCGGAAGATCAGCAGGGTCTCTCCGACCCGGATCTCTCCCTCGTAGGCGTCGCCGACGAAGACCAGGGATTCGACCCTTCCCCGGAAGATGTTGCGCCCAACCTTAGGGTCTCCTTCCAAAACCCGGATGAATTCCGGGCGGATGCACACGGTGACCGCTTTTCCCGGCGATGCCTCGGTCTTCTTCTCGCAGGCGATGGCACCGATCGCGGAATCGATCATCGTGAAGGAATCCTCGCTGGTCGACACCTTGCCCTCGATGAAGTTCGCGCGGCCGATGAAGTCCGCCACGAACCGCCGGTCTGAGTCGAAATAGATTTCCCAGGGCGTCCCCATCTCGATGATGCGGCCGCTCTTCATCACCGCGACGGTATCCGAGAGCGACAGGGCCTCGATCCGGTCGTGGGTCACGTAAACGGCGGTGATCTTGAGTTCCGTGAGAAAGGCCCTCAGCTCTTTGCGCGTTTCCTCCCGGAGCTTGGCGTCGAGGTTGGAGAGGGGTTCGTCGAAGAGGATCACCTTCGGCTCAGCGATCAGGGCCCGGGCGAGGGCGACCCGCTGCTGCTGCCCGCCGCTCAGTTTCGTCGCCGGCCGCTTCTCGAACCCATCCAACTGAACGAAATGGAGCGTCCTGGCGACCTTGCGGACGATCTCCTCCTTGGGTTCGTTGCGGGTCTGGAGCGGGTAGGCCACATTGTCGAAGACGTTCATGTGGGGCCAGGTGGCGTAGGTCTGGAACACCATCCCCAGCCCCCGCCGGTCCGGCGGGACGTATATGCCCTTTTCCGCCGAGAAGACCACCTCGTCGCCGATCGCGATCTCCCCCGAATCGGGCATCTCCAGGCCGACGATGCAGCGCAGCAACGTGGTCTTGCCGCAGCCGCTCGGCCCCAGCAGGGTGAAGATCCGGTTGGCCGGGATGGTCAGATCGACCTGGTCCAGCGCCGCGATGGTCTTTCCTTCCGAGTAATAGTTCTTGTTGAGACCTTTGATGCTGATTTCCATTTTTTATTATTTCAAGGTTACGGCGTTGCAAAAATCTTCTTGAACTCGCCTCCCCACTTCTTGATCTCGTCATCCGACAGTTCGCGGATTGGGATAACCTTCGCCTTGTCGATTCCGGCGATCGGGGGATAGATGCCCGGGGCGAGGACATATTCGCCCACCTTCTCGGCCATGATCTTCATGGCGTCCTCGGACAACCAGTAATCCACGAACAGCCTCGAGGCGTTGGGATGGGGGGCGCCGGCCGTAATGGCCATTCCGCG
>JAPLJX010000416.1 GCA_026388375.1 Deltaproteobacteria bacterium | reverse complement strand
GATTACACAGCGACCGGTTTGGCGGTGCGTAAAGAACTGGAGGCATTGGTTCCCCGATTCGGCGCCAAGGTTCGGTTCCGCTTTACGGATCCTCTGACCATGGAGGAACTGTTGAATGAGCTGGAGCGATTACCCAAGAACAGTCTTGTCCTGGAAATAGGTTTCATCACCGATAAATCGGGCCGCACTTTTGATATATCGGAAACCACCAAACTCTTTTATGAACACAGCCCTGTTCCGATCTATTCCACCTACGAGCAGCGGCTCGGTTTCGGCATCGTCGGCGGCAAGCTCCTCAGCGCCCGGCATCACGGGGTTCATGCCGCCCGCATCGCCCTGAGGGTACTGGCCGGTGAAAAGGCATCCGCCATCCCGGTTGTTTTCGAGAGCGATTCGCAGTTCATGTTCGACTACAAGGTCATGAGCCGTTTTGGAATCCCTTTGTCGGCCTTGCCCGAACACAGCACGGTGATCAATAAACCGGTATCCTTTTACGCCGCCCACCGGGTGGTTATTCAAACGGCTTTGGGTATCATCGTTTTCCTGGCAGTAGTGATCTCCCTGCTCACGATCAACATCATCCAGAGGAGGCGATCCGTCATCGCGCTGCGCGCCTCGGAGGCAAAATATTACGACCTCTATGAGAACGCGCCGGATATGCATTTTTCTGTGGATGTAAAAACAGCGACCATTACAGAATGCAACAACACGTTTGTTGAAGCTTTTGGCTACTCCAAGGAGGAAATACTTGGCCTTTCGATATTCGAAATCCACCACCCGGACGGTAGAGAGGAAGCAAAACGAGTGTTTCAACAATTTGCAGCAACAGGCGAAGTCCATGACGCTGAACGTATGATAAGGCGTAAAGACGGCGAAATAATCTATGTCAGCTTAAATGCTTCAGCCGTAAGGGATAAAGAAGGCAAGATCACCCACAGCAGATCCGTCTGGCGTGACATCACCGAGCGCAAGCAGGTGGAGGAGGCGCTGAAGGAGCGGGAGGAGAAGTATTGGGACCTCTTCAATAATGCCGAAGTGGGCATATTCAGGTCACGGCTTGACGGATCGGAGCTCATGGAAATTAACCGCAGGTTTCTCGATATCGTCGGGATGACGCGGGAGGAGACGCTGGGAAAGCCATCGGTCAATCTCTGGGCAGACCCGAAAGAGCGCGAGGAGATGGTCAAAAGGCTTGTTGCGGACGGTAGCGTGTCGGCGTTTGAATATAAAATGCTGAACAAGCGGCAGGGTGACGTAAGAAATTGTCTTACATCCCTGCGGCTCGACCGGGAACAGGGGATACTGGAAGGGTCAATTCTCGACATCACCGATCGCAGGCAGGCGGAGGAGGCGCTGCGCCGGTCTGAAGAGAACTTCCACCGTTCTCTGGACGACTCCCCGTTGGGTGTGCGCATCGTGACCATAGAGGGTGAGACAGTTTATGCCAACCGGACTATGCTAAATATTTTTGGATACGACAGCATTGAAGAACTGAGAACAACGCCTTTAAAAGAGCGTTATACTCCGGAGAGCTACGCTGAGTTCCAGATCAGAAAGGAAAAAAGAAAACGACGGGGTGATGGACCGTCCGAATACGACATAAGCATAGTAAGGAAAGATGGTGAAGTCCGCCATCTCCATGTCTTCCGCAAAGATATATTATGGAATGGTGAAGAACAGTTTCAGGTAATTTACCAAGACAT
>JAPLJX010000372.1 GCA_026388375.1 Deltaproteobacteria bacterium | reverse complement strand
CCTGGTCGCCTTCGCCGCCTCGGCCCTCTCCGGCATCGTGGCGGGGATCTACCCCTCGTTCAAGGCGACGCAGATCCACCCCGTGGACATCATCCGGGAGATATAAGGAAAGCGCCCTTTCCCCCGGACAATTGGAAACAGAGGGACGGAGCCTCTATTCACGTTTTGCATATTAATAATAGGGAGGTATCATGGGCAAGCACAAGAAGGTCGAACGGACGAAGGAATTGGACCGCAAGCGCCGAAGGCGGGAGAAAAGCCTCAAGCTCCGGGCGAAGGAAGCGAAAGGGAAAACCAAATAGGATAGAATGGGGGAGGCCGCGAAGGCCTCCCCAAAAAGATCGGCAAGGGAAACGGGGCAGCCCGGCATTCGCTCTTGCCCTCTGACGCTGCGCCCCTTGGGGGCTGAAGTTGATACCGGAAGATCGCCGCGCTGGACCTTCCGGAATTTTCAACGGAGGATCGAGACATGATCATGGAGACCCTGACCTCCCTGAAGAACACGCTGAAGGAGGTCATCGCCACGGCGACAAATCCGAGCCAAATTTTAATAGTTGGCCTGATCAGCTACAAATGTGTTTATACAGAAAGGTGCAGGGAAGAACATGTTTTATAGAATTATTGTGGATTCTTGGAATGATGTCCTTCTATTATGCGACCAAATAACTCATAAAAGTTCCAACTGGGCATTTAGGGGTCAATCTGATGAGGGTTGGAAATTGTCTACTAAATTTGAAAGGGAAGCAGAGAAATATCAATGTGATTCTTACTGGTTCAAAAATCGTGAGAAGATAATATTACAAGATTTTCAACGTAACGCGCATCATTATGTTCAAAATTTGCCAGACTCAGAGAACTATATTGAATGGTTATCCCTGTTACAACATTATGGGGGGCCAACCCGGCTTCTCGATTTTACATATTCATATTATCTTGCTGCATTTTTTGCCGTGGAAACATCAGACATTAATTCGGCTATATGGGCTGTGAATATCAACCAATTGATTGAGCAGTTATCGAAAATTCCTGATTACAACTCAATAAAAAAAGAGGGTATGTTTGAAGTTATACTCGAAAGAAATAATCACTATGCTGAAACCGTCATTAAGAATCGAAAGAATGTTGATATTGTTTTCATAGTTGAGCCTTTTCAGCAACACGAACGAATTTCAATACAGCAGGGGCTCTTTCTTTTTCCCGGTAATATAGAAAAGCCTTTTGAGCATAATTTATGTTCAGTGTTCGAATTTGATTTCAAAGACCTTTCATCAAAGAATGCGTTGGATATGAAGTTTTCAGAAATCGGCAATCTCAATTTTTCAGATATCTCAATTATTAAAATTGTCATACCAGCTAGTTTGCATTCAAAAGCACTTGCTGAACTGTATAATATGAACGTAACAGCTGCTACACTTTTCCCTGGACTTGATGGGTTTGCTAGAAGTCTTTCTTTTCGCTTTAGGCAACTTGATCATCTCCTCAATCGCAAAGGCTGAGACCAACGGTTGCGAGGATGGGACATAATACCAATTAATGGCATTGACCTGATGGGAATCTGTATTATGTCCCCCGAATATCAATGAATAAAAATGGAGAGACTCGAAAATGCAAGCAAAAGAAACTAAACTGCAAGACATAATTGAGGGTACAAAACAGTACGTCATTCCGCTTTTCCAGCGGACTTATAGCTGGACTAATAAAGAATGGGAAATTTTATGGAAAGACCTAATCGAACTATGCGAGGCTGAAAACCCACGGACTCATTTTATTGGTTCACTCGTAAATATGCCGACTGTTTCAGTGCCTGAAGGCGTTGCGAAATTCTTGCTAATTGATGGTCAGCAACGTTTGACGACAATCTTTGTTCTGCTAATTCTCTTGCGCAATAAGGCACAAGAGCAAAAAAAACAAGATTTTGCGGAGGAAATCAATAATACCTTACTCGTCAATCCCTATAAGAAGGACAATGATTTTTTCAATTGGCACCCAATGCAAACTGCATTGAATGAAAGCCTAACCGAATATATAAGACACTACCTGATGAGAGACGGGAGCATCATAAAACAAAATGATGTTTATTATGCTCTCAAAGAAAAAGTAACAACGACAAATGCAATTGAATATCTTAAAGATCTGCAAAGATTTTCTGTTTACTATCAGCGCCTGATCTATCCGGAGTTTGAGCCAGATGAAGATTTACAAAAATATTTTCGCAGGCTGAACAGAATAGAGGTCACAACGGCTTACCCATTGCTTTTGAACTTTTACGGTAATTATACGGCAAACAAGATAAGCAAGGCCGACTTTGTTACCTTTCTGAAAACACTCGAAAATTATCTTATCCGCCGGTTTGTCTGCAACGTGCCTTCAAATCAACTTAACAAAATCTTCCCCACAGTTTATCCGCTATTAGAAACAAGGCATCAAGATAATCATGCTGAAGGTGTCAAAACAATATTACAAAGCAAGGGTTATCCAAAAGACGCCGAATTTTATAAACGGTTCAAGGAAACAAAGTTTTATGGTGCTGGAGACAGGCAGATAAAAACCAAACTCATTCTTGAAACGCTCGAAGAATCCTTTTCTCACAAAGAGGCCGTGCCGTTTGATAATTTAACAATAGAACATATAATGCCTCAAACCTTATCTGAGTGGTGGCAGAATCATCTCGGTGAAGACTGGGAAGATACCCACGAATTATTCTTACATACAATCGGAAATCTGACTTTGACCGCTTATAACACAGAGTTGTCAAATGACGATTTCACAACTAAGCAAAAGACATATAACGACAGTCATTTGGAGCTAAACAAATATTTCTCTCCCCTCTCTTCCTGGACACGCACTGAAATTGAGAAAAGAGCAGAAGCATTAGCAAAACAAGCTCTTAATTTTTGGAATTACTTCGGACAAGAAAGCACGGCTACATCTGATTTAGAGAAAGTTACAGGTACATCGCCAACCGGCCTTAAAATTTTGGGGCAGCAGTTTGAAGTTAAAACATGGCGTGATGTTTTGGAGCAAACCCTCAACACTGTTGCAGATCTTGAACCAGACAAGTTCGAAATTATTGCCCAGAACTTTCCTCGCTATCTTGGTAAAGACAAAAATAAATTTAGGGCAATAAGGCAGCTTCAAAATGGTTTTTTTCTGGAGGTCAACTTGTCGGCGCAAAACATTCAAAAGTTTTGTTCTCAAGCGATGGAGACCATTGAACTTACATCTGATGACTGGAGCGTAATGGTAGGCTGATAATAGGAAGTCTACCGTTCAAGGGGTTGGGTAATCTGGGGACAATATTAATTTTCGACAATACTGGCTAATTGGGGACAGATTTCAAATCTCTCCCGCACCCCCATCGGCCCCCGATTATGTGGGCATTTGGTGTGAGTTCCCGGATGTTTGAGCGAGGATCTGCCTGAATCGCCCACTCCAAATGAGTATCTGAGTCAGTCTGATCGGTGCTTGAGTAGGTTCGGAAACCACTTTATAGAAGGGAGATGCTCATGGGTTTAACAGCCAAAAAAATCGGGCGGAAATTCACATTTGCCGATTATCGCAGTTGGACGGATGAGGAGCGGTGGGAAATCATTAACGGTGAAGCCTACGCCATGACCCCGGCGCCCTCATTGAAACATCAGGAAATTGTTAGCAATTTTCATATTCGCTTGAAAGCCGATCCTCAAAACAGATGCTATACTGCGATTTCTCCGACGGATGTTGTTCTTGATGATTTCAACGTCGTGCAGCCCGATGTGTTTGTCGTCTGTGACCAAAGCAAATTGAAAGAGACCCACGTCCAGGGGGCGCCTGATCTAATCATCGAAGTTCTTTCCAAAGCGACGCAACTGAAGGACAAACGGGAAAAGAAAACCCTATATGAGCGATTTGGTGTGGGGGAATATCTGCTTGTCTATCCGGAAGACGAAATGGTAGAAAGATACCGTCTCGTCAATGGGCAATACCTGTCGGCGGATGTCTTCAACTGGGATGAGACGCTGGAACTGGTCGCATTGCCTGATATCACGATCAACCTTTGGGAAATCTTTGCACGTCAGCGGCCGCAGGAGAATGGGGTGATATAAAGTGGGAACATGGAGACCGACATGCAATCCGACATCCATAAAACCGCGCAGGAGATCGACTTAACGGACTGGAAAGAAATCCCGGTCGATTATGGCCGGTACCGGCTTGACGTCCGCGTTCCACCGAACTGCGTCATCCTCGGCATGAAAGAGGTTCCGCTCATTTCCGACCCGCGGGCCGCCTATGAAGAGTCCCTGTCGCATCCGATCGGTTGCCCGTCGCTGGCGGAGATCATCCGGCACAAGAAGAAACCGGCGGCGGAACTCACCGCCGCGGTGACCGTCTCCGACATCACGCGGCCCGTCCCCTACAGCGGGGAGAATGGCCTCCTCCGGCCGCTGCTGGACCGGCTGGAGGCGGAGGGAATCTCCCGCGGAAATATCACGATCGTCATCGGGAACGGGATGCACCGGCCGAGCACCCCCACCGAACGGATCGAAATTCTGGGCGAGGAGATCCTCCGGGACTACCCCGTGATCGACCACGACTGCGAGGCGCTCCCCTCGCTCACCTTCATCGGCAAGAGCCCGACCGGCGGGGATGTCTTCGTGAACAGCGCCTTTTTCCAGGCCGACCTCCGGATCGCCACGGGCCTCGTGGAGAGCCACTTCATGGCGGGACTCTCCGGCGGACGGAAGGCGATCTGCCCGGGCCTCGTCGACAAACGCACCATCGAGAAGTTCCACAGCCCCGCCTTCCTTGAATCTCCATTCGCGCAGAACCTGATCCTCCGGCAGAACCCCTGCCACGAGGAGTCCCTCGCGATCGCGCGGACGGTGGGCGTCGATTTTATCGTGAACACGACGCTCGACCGCGACATGCGTCTGACCGGCGTCTTCGCCGGGGATCTCGAGGCGGCCCACGAGGCGGCGGGCGACCTCATCCGGGAAACCGTTTCCGTCCCGGTCGAGCGGGAGTACGACATTATCCTTACCCACGGCGGCTATGTCGGCCGGAACCACTACCAGACGGTGAAGGCCGCCCACAACGCCCTCCCAGCAATCGCAAAAGGAGGAATCATGATCCTCGCCACCGACAACCGCGATGAGGAGCCGATCGGCGGGCCGGAATACAAGAGTCTCCTCCACATGCTCAAGATCCAGGGGGCGGACCGTTATCTGAAAATGATCGAGGCGCCCGGCTGGCGCTTCACGAAGGACCAGTGGGAGCCGGAGATGTGGGCAAAGGTCTTCCGGAAGATCGACGAGGAACGGTTTTTCTACTGCACGCACACGATCCCGCGGGAGACGTACGACCTGCTCCCCGGACGGTGCGGCCTCGACTGCATGGCGGGAGAGGATTGCTCCAGCCCCGTTCAGGCGGTCCGGGAGATGGTTGAAACCGCCCTCCGTTTTGCCGTGGCCGATTACCGGAAAAAGGGCGTCGAACCGACGGTCGCCTTCATCCGGGAGGGGCCCTACGCAATCCCCTATCTCGCAACAGAAAAAGCGACAGCCCGTTGAACGCGGTCATCGAGGCGGAACACCTCCGCAAAACTTTTGGTTTGCTCGTCGCCGTCGACGACCTCTCCTTTTCGGTCGCCGCCGGAGAGTGCTTCGGGATCCTCGGCCCCAACGGGGCGGGGAAGACCTCCACGATCCGAATGGTCTACGCATTCTCCCCGCCGAGCGGGGGAACGCTCCATGTGCTGGGCCTCGACATCACCCGGCAGGCGCGCGCCGTGAAGTCCCGGATCGGCGTCTGCCAGCAGGAGAACAACATCGATCCGGACCTTACCGTCCTCCAGAATCTTGAAGTCTTCGCCCGCTACTTCAACATCCCCGTAGCCGAGGCGACGCGGCGCTCCCGAGAGCTCCTCGGTTTCATGGCCCTCGACCACAGGGAAAACTCCCGCGCGGTAGACCTCTCGGGCGGGATGATCCGGCGTCTTGTGATGGCGCGGGCGCTTCTCAACCGGCCGGAGCTCCTGATCCTCGACGAGCCGACGACCGGCCTCGACCCCCAGTCGCGCCACCAGGTCTGGGAGCGTCTGGAGGAGCTCAGGGCAAACGGGCTTTCCATTTTGCTTACGACCCACAACATGGACGAGGCCTCCCGCCTCTGCGATCGGCTGATCATCGTGGACCGGGGACGCCTCCTGGTCGAGGGGAAGCCGGCCGAACTGGTCAGCCGGCACGTCGGCCGCCACTTCGGTCACCGGCTGATCGTCGATGTGGAGGACGGCGCCGCCCTCTACCGGGAGATCGAAGAACGCTTCTGCGATAACGGGGGGTGCGTCATGCGGATGGCGACGCTGGAGGATGTCTTTTTGCGGCTGACGGGGAGGGAATTGAGAGAATGAAACTCTATCCGCCGCTCTCCAGCCGCTTTCTCCGGGTCTGGCAGCGCAACTGGACCGTCTACCGGCAGAGCTGGAAGATCAGCTTCATTCCGCCACTGCTCGAACCCCTCTTCTACCTGCTCGCCTTCGGCGTCGGTCTGGGAACGCTCGTGGGAAACATCCGCTACGGAGGGACCGAAATTGCCTACGTCCGCTTCATCGCCCCGGCGCTCATCGCGATCACGGTGATGAACAGCTCCTTCTTCGAGAACACCTACGGCTCGTTCGTCCGCATGTACTACCAGAAGACCTTCGACGCAATGATGGCAACGCCGCTCACCGTGGAGGAAATCATTGCCGGCGAGATCATCTGGGGGGCAACCAAGGCGGTGATCGCAACGGCGCTCATGATGGTCGTGATCAGCTTCTTCGGCCTGATCCGCTACCCGGAGGGGCTGCTCCTGCTGCCGCTCGCCTTCCTGGGGGGACTCGCCTTCGGTGCGGCGGGGATGGTCTGTACATCACTTGTTCCGAATATCGAACTTTTCAACCTACCGGTCTTTCTCTTCATTACGCCGATGTTTCTCTTCGGCGGAACCTTCTTCCCCGTGGAGAACCTGCCCGGCTGGGCGCAGACAACGGCGGCCCTTCTCCCACTCACCCACCTGGTCGACCTCTCCCGGGCCTTCACGAACGGCCGGATCGACGCCGGGCTCCTGCCGGGGATCGGCTACCTCACCGTCTTCGCCGCGATAACCTTTCCACTGGCGCTTTACAAAATGCGCAAACGGCTGATCAAATAATGCCTTCTTGACGGGCGACTCGACCAAAAGGTAAGCCTATTTCTCTAAATGACGGACACCGCTCCACCTCCCTTTCCCAAGCGCATCGCCAGCCCCTGCTTTTCGATCCAAATATCCCTTGACAAGCAAAAACAGCCCCCCTATCCTTCCATCCATCGAAAGCAATACCTTATCAAATCAAATCCATACCGGTCTGGATTATCTGCGACAGAGCGCTGCGATGGGATCATTCGTCGGTCAACCGAACGATTTTGACGATGGGGAAACAACATCCGGTGGCCAGTTTCTTGCTTGACCTGTCTGATCACTTGTGAGAGAGGAAGGGGGCCAAAATGGTTTACGAGAAGGGCAAGGCACTGGTGAAAGAGGCAACGGAAAGCGCGGGCGCGGACTGTATTTCTATGAAAAGACACGCGGAGTAACCGTATGAGCGAAACGAGAATCCTCGTCGTCGATGATGAATACCTCATCCGCTGGACCCTCCAGAAGAACCTGGAGAAGGCAGGCTATGGAGTGCTCCTGGCGGAGACCGGCGAGGATGCCCTGCAGAAAATCAGTGAAGAGGCGCCGGATCTGGTGCTCCTCGATATCAACCTTCCGGGGATGGACGGCTTCGAGGTTCTCGAAAAAGCGTTCCAGATAGATCAGAACTTTATCCCGATTATGATCACCGCCTTTGAAGATGTGGATCGTGTTGTAAGGGCAATAAAGTTGGGCGCCTTTGACTATATCGCCAAGCCGTTCGACTTTAATAGGGTCCGGTTGTCGATAGACAAGGCGCTGGAGACGCACCGGCTCAAGAGGGAAGTGAGGCATCTCCGGCAAGAGCGGAAAGGACAATCAGGTTTCTCCAACATCATCGTTGCAAGCCCGGAGATGCGGAAGATTCTTGAGATGACGGAGAAAGTGGCAAGCACTGACGCGGCCACGGTTCTGATTCAAGGGGAAAGCGGGACGGGAAAAGAAATGATCGCCCAAACTGTCCATGACTTGAGCAAGCGGAGTAATATGCCCCTTGTTGCCCTGAATTGTCCGGGAGTTGCTGAGCATCTGCTGGAGAATGAGCTGTGCGGTCACGAGAAGGGGGCCTATACGGATGCTAATGTGCTAAAGAAGGGACTCCTGGAGGTGGCCGATGGGGGGGCGCTGTTTTTAGATGAAATCGGTGATATGAGCCAGGGCATGCAGGCAAAAATTTTGCGGCTGATCGAACAAAAAACGTTTCGCCGCATGGGCGGCGTAAAGGATGTCCACGTGGATGTCCGGATCATCGCTGCTACGAATAAGGATCTGAGAAAATTGATGGCCGAGGGGAGATTCAGGGAAGACCTTTTTTACCGGATTAATATTGTCACCCTGCGCATCCCTGCACTCCGGGAGAGACGAGATGACATTCTGCCGTTGGCGAAACATTTCGTTGACAAATATAACAGAGATTTTCATAAGATGGTCCGGAAGATGTCCAAGGAAGTGGAACATTTTTTCATGGTCTACGACTGGCCCGGCAATGTCCGGGAGTTGAAAAATGTCATCGAAAGGGCGATGATTTTGGGTGAGGGAGACTCTCTTCTCCTGGAACATCTGCCCATGGAGATAGTGTACGGGAATCAGGAACAAATCATGACCGGGCTTAACCTTCCACAGGAAGGCATCTCAATGGAAAAGTTAGAAGAGTCGCTCGTCAGGAAAGCCTTGATGATGACCTGCGGCAACCAGACCAAGTCAGCAATGTTATTAGGCATCAGCCGCGACTCGCTACGCTACCGTATGCAGAAGTTCGGCATCGAAACCACCCGCGCTTAAGAAAAACAACAATCCCTCCCCCCATCCTTTTATTACCGTTGCTGCAACAGGCGCCGTCGGTGTCATCCCCCGCCTTTGCGAGGGGATAAACTCCTTTACGGATCCGGAGCCAAAGGACAATCATCGGAAAAGGGGGGGGGCAGGGGGATTGTCAAGCCGGAGCTCATGTTTTTTTCATGGAGAGGATCATGTGGCGGCCTCCTCAGGGATGCTTTTGGTAAGCAAGCGCAATTGGATAAGATCGAAGGGCTTGGTGAGAAACATATAGGCGTACTTTTCAATTACTTGCTGCATGTTGTCGGTGACGTCCCCTGCCGTCATCATGATTACTTTGGTCTTGGGGGATATTTCCGCGATTCTTTTTAGTACCTCCGTTCCATCAAGGTCGGGGAGACAAATGTCCAGGAAGCAGAGATGATACGGGGTGGCAGCGACTTCCTGCAACGCCGCTTTTCCCGTTTCAACCGTCTTCACCTCCGTGGAAGGGCTTTGCAGCGCTCTATTCAACACTTGGAGAAAAAACGTTTCATCGTCGACAAGGAGGATTTTTTTCATTGCCGTCATTCCGTCTGATGCTGCATTGTGTCGTACCCGACCTGCAGCGGATTCACTTGCTCCCGCTTCAACAGAGAAGCCGTATCAACGTACCGCCCTTAACATTCTTAACATTGGCAATTCCTATGCCATATAAGGTGTAACAAAAAAATATCGCGGTATTCAATTTTAATGGGAGGCGCATCCGCTGTAGGGTTGATTAGGAGGTGCCGTTCGCTATTTTCCTCAGAGGCGCTTCACTGCGTAAAATCACGCAGGGAGTTGCGGAATATACCGCAGTAAATGAAGCTCTCGAGAACTGCCGGAAATGTCGGGGCAATGAGCATCATCGGCGTTATCGAGGATGGGGAGGCGCTCACGGCCATCCTCAAGCACCCGGACCTCTGGTGCGTCAAATCAAAGCCAATACCACACGTCCATACGCTGCCATCTGCCGAATACGACAGGGATGGTTTCTCTCAACAGCCCATGAACAGTAATGAGAAAGTTTTCCCTAATCGGCTTTGGCATATTCATTGCTGATCTTAGATAACTTTATTTTTATCGTGACTGAAGCGAAATTGGTTCATCACAAATATTCAAAATGATAATAGGGGGGCGAGTTCATGAGGCTTATAAGACTTTTAGTAATTCTGCTGGCTCTTGCGTGTGTGCCATTGTTCTCGTATGCGGCAGAGGTAAAGATGACCAGTTCGACCCAGTATCTGTGGTATCAGGATTATGTGGCTGACAAAGGCCAAGATGAGATTGCACAGTATTTACGGCTGAACGTGACAAAACTTGACAAGGAAGGCAAAATCAACTTTTACTCGTATGGAAGGGTAACGAAGCAGGTATCGAGCAGCGATGATGTCCAAGGGAGACTATATTACGGTTATGTTGACTATCGGGATGTCTTTAAAGACCATCTGGATTTAAAGGCGGGCCGAACCTTCGTTAATGCGGCGGCGGTTTCCGGTACCATGGATGGTCTCTATCTGGATTTTAAGAATTTTGGACCCATAGGGGTCACCGTTTTCGGCGGCAGGGAAGTGATATTTCAGGATAAAAAGGAGATAGGCAGTGGGAATGCCCTCGCGGGTGGGAGCATCTATCTTGATACGGTAAAGAATACCCATGTAGAGGTGAGCTACGGGAAGACGTACCGGGATTCCGAGGTGGCACGTGAAAACGTCGGTCTTGATTTTTCCACCACCCCCTTTGATATAACCAATTTCTACGGACGGGTGAAGTATGACACCAAAGCGGAAAAGTACAACGAGCTCCTTTTTGGTGCAACGCTTGCTCCCCTCAAAGATTTAATCCTGCGGGGCGAGTATTATCAAAGCTATCCCACGTTTGACGCCGCCTCCATTTATAATATTTTTGCCGTTGACAAGTACCAGGAAAAAAGCATTGCGGCTGAGTACTATCTAACCAAGAACTACCGAGTCAGCGTTAAATACGCCAAGGAAGATTTTAACGGTGATGCGACTGCTGATGTTTATGAGGTAGGTTTTCTTGCCAAGCCGATAAAAGATTTTACCCTCAATGTAAGCTTTGAAAAAAGAAACGGATATGCCGGGCAACTGAGCGGCATCAGGCTCTTTGGCCAATACAGGATAGACAAGGCGTCGATCTTGGCGGGGATCGATTATGATGATTTCCGAAGGGAAGCCTCCCGCGAAGGCAGCGCGAAGAAATACTGGGCCGGCATCAATTACGAATTCAGTAAGATCATGAGCGCTGTTGTGAGGGTTGAGCAAAATTACGATTACAATTATGACCACAGCTATCAGGGTTATACAGCCATTAACATCAACTATTAAACTTTGTGAGGGAGATCATGATAAACAAAAAGGCATTTAAAATAATGGTGATGTCCACGGCCTTTCTCCTTGTGGTTGTCTGTCTGTCATACGCCAAGACCGACCACAGGGAATACAAGGGCACCACGCTTGAGGAATGCCGGGACTGCCATAGCGGAGCCGGCGTAATGAGCAATCATGGCGCCTTTTTCGTCAAGGAACACCGATTACTGGCACAAAAGGCGGGAAGCAACTGCGCCGATTGCCATCAACAATCGTTCTGTCTCGACTGCCACAAAGGCGGGAATATCGAACCCGATTTGAAGAAAAGTCTGTCGAGAACAGGGGAGACCATGCCTACGACGCATCGGTCCAACTTTATCTCCATCCATGCGATAAAGGCGAAGGATGGTTCGCAGACCTGCTATCGCTGCCACGAGTCGAGTTTCTGCTCTGACTGCCATAGCAAGATACGGAACAAGGGCAGCATGAACATCAAATCTCACCAGGCGATAGGGAACACCCAGAGATTTGTATTTACTGCAGATCATGCAGCGGAAGCGCGGAGGAACCTGCAGTCCTGCCAGGGATGCCATCCGGATGCGGTA
This sequence comes from Deltaproteobacteria bacterium, assembly GCA_026388375.1. Lineage (GTDB taxonomy): Bacteria > Desulfobacterota > Syntrophia > Syntrophales > UBA5619 > UBA5619. Next base: position 5,758 of record JAPLJX010000372.1, on the reverse strand, counting down.
GTTTGTTCACAATGTCACAATATGAAATCTGGCAAACCGTTTCGAAGCCGTTAATGCTGCATGAGCGGCATGGTGAAGATCCCTGCTTTGAAATGGAAGGACGCCGGAAATAGTAAAATCTAAGGGTCATATAGGAGGAAGCAAATGAAGGAAATATTTACCGCAGTTGCTCGGGAACTAAAAAAGGACGCTTCAACTGACGAGGTGACAGCGCTTATCCGCAAACATTTTACCAGAAGACAATTTCTGGTAGGTTCGAGTGCCCTCGGACTGGGTGTAGCCACGTTTAGTATTTTGGGGTGCGGAGCTAGTGGAGCTGGCGGAGCCAGCGAAACACCACGACAGGTTTTTGTGGCCAATGCGCTGGGCATGGTCGTCGCCGAGCCGACGCTCTGCGTGGGATGCCGGCGCTGCGAAGCGGCATGTGTCGCGTACAATCAAGGTTTCGTACAGCCCTCGATTTCGAATGTGAAAGTCAACCGGAATCTTCTCTTTGGCGTCTTGGGAGTAACAAAGGGCTTTCAGCGCGGCGATGGCGATTATGGAAACTTCCGTGTTGTTCAGGATACCTGCCGCCAATGCCCGCACCCGGTACCCTGTCAGCTGGCTTGCCCTCATGGCGCCATCGAGGTAATCGCGCCGGTCAACGCCAGGGTGGTAAATATTGACAAATGTGTAGGGTGCGGCATCTGTGTCGCGGCTTGCCCCTGGGCAATGACATCCCTGAATGGACCGGTAAATGCAAAGGGTACAAAGTCGAACAAGTGCACCCTTTGCAATGGCAACCCGGAGTGCGTCCAGGCATGTCCGGCGGGGGCGCTGAAATATATGGCGTGGTCCGACAAGACCAAGGACATCCCTGCGCGCCAAGTCGTGCCTGCATCCATTCAATTGGCGGTTGCGGATAGCTGCGCTAAGTGTCACTAACCGAAGGTGCAAGATAAATAAGACAATTTTGTCAAGGAGGCATATATGGCACAGTACGGCGGATGGACTGGAAAGATTCTAAGAGTTGACTTATCGACGGGTGCAATTACTTCAGAAGATACGTCGAAATATAAGGACTACCTGGGAGGCACCGGTCTCGGGTACAAGGTATTGTGGGACGAGGTCCCGCCCGGTACGAAGGCCTGGGATCCTGCAAACCGGATCATTTTCGGCGTGGGTCCGCTGACCGGTTCCGGGGCGCCGTGTTCCGGGCGCGTCTCGGTTACCACCCTGTGGCCGGCTCATAAAGATGAACTGCCGGGCAGTGGGCACATGGGAGGGCACTGGGGGCCAGAGCTCAAATATGCCGGCTGGGACTCCATTATCGTACAGGGCAAGGCTGCCACTCCGGTATGGATAAAAATAGTCGATGACAAAGTTACGATCGAAGACGCAGCGCGATTGTGGGGTAATGGTATCTACCGCGCCACCGAAGAAATCTGCACCAACATGGGCTCGAGCGCCCATGTTGCCTCCATCGGCCAGGCGGGGGAAAATCTGTGTCGCTTATCCTGCGTCATTTGCGACCGTTCCCACTCTGCGGGTGGTGCGGGCAGCGTAATGGGTTCCAAGAACTTAAAGGCCATCGGTGTTTTGGGGACCGGCTCACTGAAGATAGCCGCCGACAAAAAGGTATGGGCGGATTACAATAAACATTACCTGAGCATGATGGGCGCCAACAATCAGATGGTGGTGCCACGAACGAAACAGCCCTGGGCGGAATATAACAACAGTGGTTCTCGCTGGACGGCGGATAAGGGCATTTTCTGGGGCGCCGCCACGCCACCGGTCGAGACCGGGTACTGCACGGACGTTGAGCATCCTTTGCCCGTTGATTGCCCGAGTCCCCTGAACAAAATGGGATTACGCACCCACAAAGGATACGGGGACTTTGGAGTCCCTGGGGCGATGCACACGGTCAAAATGAACGGCTGCCATGCCTGCCCGATCCGCTGTCATATCGCGACGGATATACCCGCCCTGGAGGAATACGGTGTTTCCCGCTATAATCAGAACACATGCATAGGCAATTCCATCGCAACCGGTTTGATGTCAACGAATGCTGCCAATCCGGATAGTTCAATCACCAATGCCTATATGAGCAACGCATTGTGCGATGATTTTGGCTTCTGGAGCGACTACAGTTTGTACTCCGCTGACTACAAGTGGGCATACACCCACGTAATGACAGCGCTTGAAGTTGCTGCATTGGGATTACCTGCTGGATATGCCGGGAAAACCCCCTTCCAGAATCGCCTCCCCGCTGCGGAATTGACCATTTTGTCGGGTAATGCAACGGCTACCAAGCCCTACACTGCTGGTACTCCCTTTGCAAAAGCAGATGCCGGCGACCCGTCAGCCCTCCAGGTGTTAGTCCCACTCATCAGCTCCAATGGTTTATATCCAGTTCTGAATGGCCTAAAAACTCCTGTGTTTGCACAAGCGGTTGCCATGGGGCCGGCGTGGTTGGCGAAGCAGTGGCCAGAGATCGGGTACTTCAACGACCATGGCAAAAGTGCCTCAAGCGCCAAGATGAACCATGCAAAACATCACGGAGTGGAGAGTTTCGGCCAGATAGGGGTTCTGAATGGCATGCTGTGGAACCGCGACTCGCAAAACCACACTCACCAAAATATCGTTGGCTGCGGCCTGCCAACAGCTTTGATAAATACGATCATGAAGGAGCTCTTTACCACGGGGAAATCGATCTTCAACGACCCGACGGGAAGCGATATCACATTTGTATCCGCAGAAACTGGTTATCATTCCGTGACTCCCGGCATGGCTGCCATGACAGCGGCGGCGGCGGTCTACTTGGAGCTATACAACTCGCTGACCGTATGCAACTACACGCTGCCTGTTTGGGTCTCACCGCTCAAGAGTCTCACCTACCGTGGGGATGCTTCGCTCGATGCGCAAACGTACTCGTTGGTAACGGGGGACACCATAGACCAGAAGGGATTGGAGACCGTCGGATTGAGGATACTCACCCTCTTCCGGGCGCTGACAGCTCGTTATATGGACTACGTCATCAAGAAAACAGACGCCAGCAAAAAAGTAAACATGCGTACCGATCACGACCAGGTGAATGACTGGCACTTCGAGAAAGTTGGCGATGCCGTTACCGGTCCCTTAACCGGTCCCGGTACCGGTCCCGGTACCGACAATGTATCAACGGGGAATACTGATGCTTATCCGGCGACTGATGTGGCGTTCACCGGGACCACTCAATTGATGACCCGTGCTGACATTGACCTGGGCAGAGATCTCCTGTATGCACAGTTCGGCTGGGATAAGGCCACTGGTATGCCGACCGCGGCAACACTGACCAAACTGGGCCTCGACTATGTCAAGGCTGCAATTCCAACTCTGATACCGTAGTTTTGTGATAGGAAGCCCCCGGCAAAACCGGGGGCTTCACCTTTGGAACCCCTTGAAACAGGCGACTGAAATTATCCCTGCTTCATACTAATCCGAGACATCCTCCGCCCCGTCCTCCTCTTTTTGGTGAAGAGGGGGGCGGGGCGGAGATTTGTTCTAATCAGCCGTTTGGAGGTTAGACCCATGCAGAAAGCGGAACCGGCAGCCTCGCCGGCCGAAAAGGACCGGGCCGAGGAGATGAAGGCGAAGGCTGGCGAGCTGAAGGCCAAGGCTGATGAAATGAAGGCGAAGGCTGACGAGCTGAAGGCCAAGGCTGATGAAATGAAGGCCCAGGCTGACGAGCTGAAGGCCAAGGCCGAGGAGATGAAGGCCAAGATAGCGGAAATAAAGGCCAAGATAGCGGAAAAGGTGAGGGGGGATTCTCAGGAACGCTCTGCCCTGACCCCGGAGGATATCATCGCCGAGCTGGATGATGATTTGCGGTCAGGCAGAACAGCCATCAGCGCCATTCTGACTGAGATGGCCACTGAAGACGGCTTCAAGGATATTAAAGCCATAACCACGGCTACCGGGCTGGTCTTTGTTTACTCGGATACATATATTACTGCAGATGATGCCGCCGCAAAAAGCCTGGTTGAAGAAGCAAAGTTCATGTTAGCGAGTGCGATCAGGGCAGATTCACGGGACAACGTCAAGCTCACGCCTGTCGGCGCCCTCTATGCACTGGCTCCCGATACGGGTCCGACGATCATAGACGCCCTCCTGAAAGGGATACGGACCGAGGCAAGGTTCGCTGATATTAAAACAGTGACGGCTTCCAACGGCGACGTTTATTTCCACTCTGATAAGTATTTGGTAGGCAACGATGCCGTCACTCTTTTGATGGCCATGGCCGGAGACCACTGTGCCACCATCGCCGAAACGGTCCGGGAGGAATCCAAGATCTACCCGCGGACGACCAATGTCGCGATCTTCCGCGAACAACAGGTATATGGCATTCCCCCCAATGACCTGGATGCCATTATCGTTGATACCTTGGGGAAACCTGAGTACGCCGATATCAAGAAGATCGTGCATCCCTCGACGGGGGCTGTCCACCTGTATTCCAATCAATACATGAACGAAGCCCAGGCATGGGCGATGATGGATTGGGAGGAGGTTGGTCGGGCCAATAATCCTTAGATCGTGGTAAACAGGGGGATAGAGAAGTGATATGGGGAACACCGGGCAGATTGCGGCTTGCGATGCAGGTTACGGAGAATATATCCGGGCTGCGTGGCGCCTGCTTTTTACATTATCTTGGAAAGTTACCCTGACGTGTGCTGCCGCTTCGTATGGGACGACCGTCAATAAAATCCTGAAAGAGGGGATAGAACCATGTTCGGAATAGGCATGCCTGAATTGCTGGTCATTCTGGTGATCATCCTGATCATCTTCGGCGCCGGTAAACTCCCCGAGATCGGCGGTGCGATCGGCCGGGGCATCAAGAACTTCAAGACGGCCACCCGTGAGCCGCACGAAATCGGCGTCACACCCATCGCCGAAAAAAAGCCGGATGATCCCCAATCGTGAAGCTGCTCAGCGAAAAGGGAAAATCTTCGGGGAGAGGCATGTCCGCCCCGGGATGCGGAATCGATGGTTGTCCCTGCCCTGAATCGACTCTCTTCTGAACCGCCCCATTGAGTCGAGCCTCCGAAAGCCTGAGGCAGGTTGACAAGAAATTCTTTTGCCGGTAGGCAAGCATTTTCCCCTGGAGCAGGGAGAAATTTTGTCATAAACGTATGGGCATGCGACGGCGAAGCTTTCATCTTTTAGGTCTGGTTTTTGCCCTGATATTCCATCTGCAACTGGTTACCGCCTGCGGATCAGGTAATCAGGCGGTTCTGCAAGCGGCTCCGCCGGCTCCCAGTACCCGTCCTATGCGAACCTGACCGGGGCAGACCTGAGTTCCGCGGCCCTGAGCGGGACGATATGGATTGATGGCCGGGTATGCAAGGATACATCAATCGGACAGTGCGAATAACAGCGAGCTAGAGGAAAGAACAATGGTAAAGGCAAAATACGGAGATAAAGTTCAGGTACACTATACTGGCACGCTGGATGACGGCACCATTTTTGATTCGTCTGGAGGCAGCGGGTACGTCATTTTCAGCCCGATAGAGTTTGTCATCGGCCAGGAGGGCGACCTGCTTCCAAAATTTCAAGAGGCGATTATCGGCCTGGAGCCGGGACAGAGCGTAAAGGTCAAGATCGCATGTCAAGACGCCTATGGCACGCGTTTTGAGGAGATGGTATACGTGGCCCAGCGTAGCGAGATCTTCCGAAAAGAAGCGCTGTTAGATAGCTGGCGCTACCCCAATGGCAAGAAGGTGCCCGGCTTCAATCCTAA
>JAPLJX010000404.1 GCA_026388375.1 Deltaproteobacteria bacterium | reverse complement strand
TGAACAAATATTGATTGCAAAGTCAAGGACCTTGTCGGAGACAAACAAATGCCCTCCCGTGGTCTGGGAGGGCACTGTGACCGTGTTTGTCCTTTTCAGTCTCACCGCTGGATGATCATGCGGAGCGGTGGCGAGGTCGGTTACGCCAACTTCGCGAGCAGGGCCTGGGAGACCTCCTTCACGCCGGGCGTTCCGTCCAGATCGATGATTTTGACGCGCGCCCTGAAGTAGTTGACGGCGGCCAGCGTCCCCGTCTTCGTGTCGTAGTAGATCCCGTGGCGCTTGTCGATCGCCCCTTCGTCCTGGTCGTCGGCCCGGGCGGTCAGTTTGTCGCAGTCGCAGATCCGGCAGACCGGCTTCCCGTCCTTTTCGGCGGGCTTGATCGCGTCGATGAAAATGTTGTTGGGATGGTTGTTGTCCGTGGCGCAGAGACGGCGGCCCATGATTCGCTTCTTGGCGATCTCCCGGTCGAGGAGGATCTCGATGACGTAGTCGAGCTTCATCCCGGCGTCCTGAAGCGCCTTCCCGAGGGCCTCCGCCTGGGCGAGGTTCCGGGGGAAACCGTCCAGGAGCCAGCCGCTTTTGCAGTCCGCCTCCTGGAGACGGTTCAGGATCATGGGGACGGTGATCGCGTCGGGAACCAGTTCTCCGTTATCAATGAAACCCTTTGCCTTCTTTCCGAGTTCCGTTCATTTCTTTTGCACCACCGCGCCCTGTGTTCCCTTTCCGCTGCCGTTGGGTCCGAAAATCAGAATGTTCATATCCGTGAGCTCCTTTTCAATGTGAGATAAGCGGCCTTCGCCACCTGTTGATTATGGGAAAAAGCACCCAATGTTGAAGATCCTGGGCTTTTTTACGAAGTCGAAGTGGTCTCACGGCGCACGGCCGTGACCGGTCAGTGTCCTCAGGAAGGTCCGCAACTGGTTGCGGCGCAGCTCCCGCAGCCGTCGCCGCCCGCGGAGGTGTTGCCGATCTTTCCTGCGAAGGCGGACATCAGCCGCTCCACCTTGATTGACCCGCACTTCGGGCAGGCAACAGATATCTTTTCGTCGCGGCTCCGGAAGAGGACCTCAAAGGGTTCTCCACATTTTCGGCACTTGAATTCAAAAATCGGCATCGGTTTATCTCCTTCGGCGGACCGCAATATCCCCCGCGCGTTACGATCGCGGAAAACGACAGGCCCTTGAATTTTATTTGTTGCCAGAGATTAGAAGAACCCCCCGGAAATGTCAAGGTAGATCGCATGCGCGGTCGCGTAGCACGAAACGGTGACCGGGCCATCGTCTTTAGACCGACCGGCCGGCGGAGATCTCTGCATATTTCTCTTGACAGCGGGAAGCGGTCGTGACAGTGGGATTCCAATATCCTTCCTGCCCCGTAGAAGCCGGGGTATGAATTGTGGAATCACAATACAGGGGTTTGCCATGGCTATCGCGAAGAAGATCAATGGATTTATCACACAGTCTTCCTTCATCCGGAAGATGTTCGAGGAAGGGGTTCGTCTCAAGCAGAAGCATGGCGCGGAAAATGTCTTCGATTTCAGTCTCGGAAATCCGAATGTCGATCCTCCGGAGGCCGTCAAGGCAAGGCTGCGTGAGCTTGTTTCCGCCGAGATCCCCGGGAAGCACATGTACATGCCGAACGCCGGATATCCGGAGACCCGAGCGGCCGTTGCCGCGGAGCTGAGCGCCACCCGGGGGATTGCGCTTGCGGCCGACCAGATCGTGATGACCTGCGGCGCCGGCGGGGCGTTGAACGTCATCCTGAAGACGATTCTCGACCCGGGAGAGGAGGTGATCATCCCGGCCCCCTTCTTTGTTGAGTACCGTTTTTATGTGGACAATGCCGGCGGTGTAACCCGGATCGTCCCGCCGCGGGAGGATTTCTCCCTCGATCTCGAGACGATCGGTGAGGCGATCACCGAAAAAACCAAGGCCGTCCTGATCAACTCACCGAACAACCCGACGGGGAAGGTCTATGACGAGGCGTCGATCCGGGGACTTGCGGCGCTTCTCGCCGAACGGGGAAAAGCGCTCAACCGGGAGATTTGCCTCATCTCCGACGAACCCTACAGCGAGATCGTCTATGACGGGGTGACCGTGCCGAGCGTGATGAAGATCTATCCCCACAGTTTCATCGCCTCCTCCTACTCCAAGAGCCTCTCCCTTCCCGGCGAACGGATCGGCTATATCGCCGTGAATCCCGCGATGAGCGGTCTCGGGGAGGTGCTGGGCGGCATCACCCTCTGCAACCGGATCCTCGGTTTTGTGAACGCCCCCGCGCTGATGCAGCGGGCGATCGCCGGTCTTCGGGGGGTGCGGGTGGATGTGGAGACTTACCGGAGAAAACGGGATCTCCTCTGCGACGGTCTCGCCTCTGTCGGTTGCCGGGTGACCAAACCGGAAGGGGCCTTTTATCTGTTTCCCAAAACGCCCATCGCCGACGATGTCCGTTTCGCCGACGAGCTCCGGAAGCGGCGGATCCTCACCGTCCCGGGGAGCGGCTTCTACTCCTGGGCGCGATCGAAGGATTCGGCGAAGTCTGGAAGGAATTCAAATAGGGAAGGGCGTCAATAGATGATATCGAAGTCGGTGAAGCCGCCTCCGGCGCTTTCCTCTGCAACCTCAAGATGATCCACCCTGGCGGGCGGCGTCCCGGTCCGGCACCAGGCGAGCATCGCCTCGGCCTCTTTCTGTTCTCCATCGAAGACCGTCTCGACGCGATCATCCGGGAGGTTCCGGACCCAGCCGGTGAGTCCGCGCGCGCGCGCCTGCTTCCGGGTGTTCGCCCGGAAACAGACCCCTTGGACGCGGCCGGAGATATGGAGATGATAGCGTTTTTTCATGATATGGTAAAAGATTTCTACTTAAATAAACTGAGTTGATTATCGGGGTGTAAATCAAGATCATTCATTAACTTTTCCGGGTTTTTGGAAATAAGCGCCAAATAGTCATCTTCTGTGATGATTTCGGCCCCCTTTTCCTTTGCGTCGTTCATTTTTATAGTACCAACATTTTCACCAATGACCAATATGTCAGTTTTGCCTGTAACTGAGCTGGCAATGTGAGCTCCTAAAGCCTTTGCCTGACTTTTCAAGTCCTCACGTGATCCGGATTTCATCGCTCCGGTAAAAACGATCAATTTCCCAGCGATGGGACTATTTTTGGACTCTAATCCTTCTGTGATGAGTTGAGTATTTTGAATATTGAATCCAAGGTGGTACAAATTCCAAAATCTATTTTTTATCCTGTGCAACCCCTCTACAACTGCTTTTGCGGCCACTTCGGCAAAGCCTTCAACGGACTCAAGTTCATCCATCGTTAAATCAAAGACATCTGCAAGACGGTAGTGCTGTAGCAATCTTTCGCACATGCCCAGTCCCATGTGATAGATTCCGAAGGCTGCCAAAAACCGCCAATCTTCAAGAGGTTCGGTCCTGCTCCTTTGAAGTTGGTCCAATAAGTTCTGTGGTGTTTTCTTCTCGCCAAATCCCATCTGAATCAGTTTGTCTTTATCCAGCAGGTACACTTCATGAACTGTCTTGATTCCATTCGCATAGAGCTTCTTAATCGTCTGAGATCCAAATCCATCTATATTTCTCAGGGTTTTAAAAAAATGTTCGAGCGTATTTTCTATTTGAGCGGGACAGTCAGAAGTATTGGGACATATCAGATAGTCTTTTTCCCAAATTAGCCTCGTCTGACAACTTGGACAAAGTTCAGGAATCTTTGGTTCCGCTTTTATAAGCACATTTTCAATTTTCGGAATATCCAACCCACTTCTGATGAGTTCGATCTCCGCACCCGGGCCGATACCTTTTTGGATAACCATTCCATAATGGTGCGCTGTTACATTCCTTAGGGTAGCACCACTCAACCGCGTTGGTTCAAATTCAGCTACAGGATTAACTCTCCCGGATCTCGATGTCTGCGGGCGAACGTTTAAGACTATAACTTTGGCCCTTTCCAAATTTTCTTTATACGCCAATTGCCAACGGTGATGATGTCTCGATGCACCCATATTGCGCCTGATATCCTCATTGGCAACTTCAATGATAATGCCATCCACATCATAACCTACCGAGTTCCTGACTTCATGAGCCACTTCGTCAAATTTGGAGAGGAACTCATCGATGCTGCCTTCCCAGGACGGCAATGCTGCAAAAGGAAAGAACACCGCGGCTTTGTTGGAGATCGCTTGTTCCGTCAAAGGGTCTAAGTCCTTTTCACGAATGATACTTGCCTGAAAGTTTCTCGTGTTTTCAAACTTTGACGCGAGATGAATCGCAAAATAAGAGTCCGAGATAACAATTTCACCGGCCCCTTGACCGCGCCCTCCTTTGCCGCCAATGCACAGCCCTCTTTCGAACACCCGGGTTATATCGGTTCCTCTACGCCCATCACCACGGGTGTAAAGATGTTGCCCATCGTCGTATGCGGCAAAACCATCCAGCTTGGGAGTGACTCGAAGTCTTACTTGATCAAACTCCAAGCCGACATCGGCAGCCTCTTTTTTGATTCCCGCAAGCCACTTCTTCACGTCGTCTTTTGAATGTTTCTTCTCCGTGGAAAGCATTTGTACCGGCAGTTCGACGGTCTTCCCCTCGAATGCTGATTCGGGTTCCACGGAAGATAGGTACGGATGATGAGGATTACGATTACGGAGCTCGGCAAGATAGGTAAAATCGTATTCTTCGTCCGGAATGATACGATTTCCACCACGATAGGTTGCGTTTGCTATCTTTATGAATTCGACCAGCTGATCGTCACTAAGGTGTTCTACGTCCGACTCACGGTTCACAAGTTTAATTACTTGCTGTTCTGTTAGCGTCGATAACTTCACGTCAGCTCTAGCAAGTATTTGTTTCTGAGCTGTTGAAAGCGATTTCATAAATTTTGTCTCAGAGGAGAAAAACCTGTTTTTGCGAGAAACTGCCTCTCCCAGAAAGTGTCCATGAGTCGCGCTGTAATCGTCGTAAGGAACGAAGCCGGAAATTCCCGGGCTTTTGCTGTGGTAGTTTATTTCACCAGCCGCAGAACCGGTTTTTTCTTCGGGGGTTTTTCCGGTCCGGTCTCATGCTGCCGCAGTAGCTGCTCGTTGAAGATGTGGTTCTTGGCGCGGACCGCGTTGATGATGAAAAAGATGATCACCGCCTTTTCCCATTCCTTCGAGGGTTCGAAATGCTCCATCCGCTTCTTGTATTTTTCCCAGAGGGCGGAGAGGGAGGCCTCGTCGAGGCCGAGGATCTGTTGCGCCAGTCTGTCGAGTGAGGATTCGATCATGATGTTCAGCCCCTGCTTGCATTTTTCGGTCTCATCCTAACTTCAGTCACGCGGAAAGTCAAACGAAACGAGAGCGGCTCCGCGCCGAAATAATCCTTGTCTTTTTGC
>JAPLJX010000109.1 GCA_026388375.1 Deltaproteobacteria bacterium | reverse complement strand
TTTTTAAAACAATTAATGCGTGAAGCATGCGCACGCGGCATCGCGATTGAGCTGAATAGTTCTTACATTTCAAATTTGTTCGATTTTTGCTCCCTCGCAATGGAGCAAAATCCGTTGATCTCAATAGGCTCAGATGTTCACAAGCTTGATGAACTGGGTCAATGTAGAAAAATGCTGAAGGAGATCTTATGAAACAACTAACGGTGATGGTAACAGGGGCCGGGGCCGTGTTAGGCCAGGGAGTTCTTCGGTGTCTCCGAATGGCACAACGACCAATTCGGGTTATTACCGCTGATCCCGATTACCGGGCCGCTGGGCATTGGCTCGGCGATTTTGCGGTCACAATTCCAATGGCTGATGACCCAGAATATCTCAAGGCTGTTGAAATTATACTGGCTCGGGAGCAAGTCGGCATTCTATTGATAGGTACTGATGTCGAGTTGCCAATATTCAGCAAAGAAAGAGTACATCTCGAAGCAAAATATGGAACCAGAGTTGTCGTTTCATCTCCTCGGGTTGTTGAGATTGCCAACGATAAGCTCATGACTGCCCATTTTTTGGAAGGTGCAGGATTTTCCTTCGCGCTTTCAGTATCCGCTGACGATAGGAGCGCAATTGCAGAACTGGCAAAAACTATTGGTTTTCCTCTCATTGCCAAGCCGAAGCAGGGCGCCCGATCGGTAGGAGTTTTCGTAGTAAACTCACCAGAGGAGCTATCTCATGTTATGGGTCGCACTGATCTCGTAGTCCAGGAGTTGCTGCCGGGCAACGAAGGTGAATATACGGCCGGTTGTCTCGTGGTGCAGAAAAAGTGTTTAGCGTCGGTTATGTTGAGGCGTGATCTCCGGGATGGTAATACCTATCGTGCATACGCCGACACGAGCCGAAGATTTGATGGGGAGATATCGGCGATTGCAGAACGTTTAGGCTGTTATGGCCCGTGCAACTTTCAGTTTCGCATAAAGAATGGACGACCTGTAGTCTTCGAAATAAACGCGCGTTTCAGCGGAACGACGCCCATCCGTGCGATGTTTGGCTTCAATGAGGTCTTAGCGATAGTGGATTATCTTAATACCGATACGCCGATTCCTGAGGTTAAAATCAAAGAGGGTGCGGTATTTCGAGCTTGGTCGGATATTTATGTTGACGCACTTCAACTGGAGAATTTCAAAATAACGAAATCTCTCTCCGCACCAAATTGTACTGAATATCCGTTTAGGTCGTTGTAAAATGGAGATGAAACCGAAGATACGAAAAATAGCGGTGACCGGCGTTTCAGGCATGGTGGGAGGACATATAGTTCAATACGCCGCAAGCCAGGGCATTAGTTGCGTTGTAACCTCTCGTCATCGGCCACGATCTCTGCCGTCTCTCGCAGAGTGGCGTAGTTGGGACTTATGCAGGTGGCTTGAAGTGGATGCTCTCGATGCTCTCTTTGGGAATGTCGAAGCGTTGCTCCATGTGGGAGCGATGACACCCAGAAAAAACATTACAATTGCGCAGCGTGATATGTTCGACGCGAACGTCCGTTCCTGTTTATGTTTGGGCCTGTGGGCGCTTCAGAAAAATATTCCGGTCATTTATTTATCAGGTGCAGTGGTATATGCCGATCCTGAAGCTCACCAAATAAAGGAAAATGCACTGTTAGGATACCAGCGAGGAAAGCTCGGTGGATTCTATGGTGTTACGAAATCGTTAGGGGAAGAAGTATTTACGACTTTGGCGGCGGAAGGGTTACACCTTTGTGTCTTGCGCCCTTCTTCTATTTACGGGACAGGGTTGTCCGACGATCAGATGATTTCCATTTTTTTCAGTCGCGGACTTAAAGGTGAAGACATTGTTATCAATGCACCTCCCGGAAGCCGGGTTAACTTAATCCATGCTGCCGATGTCGCCACGGCAATGTTAACTGTGCTTCAACGCGGTGTTGCGGGAACATTTAATATAGCTGCTCCGAAGACATTTACCATCGTTGAAATTGCCCAAAAAGTACTTCACGTTTGTGGTAAAAGGGGGATTGTGGTCCAGCAAAAAGAGAGCTTAAAAAGCCCTTTCTTACGATTCGACCTAAACTGTTCTGCAGCAGAAGATGCATTCGGCTTTGCGTCCCGTATTGGTTTTGAAGAAGGCCTGCGCTACATGAAAGATGGTGCGTTTGGCATTTAGGAGAGGCAATCAGAAGTTCCGACGCGGTTACAAAACGGACATCGGGGCATTTACCTACGTCAATGCAAAACATTTAGAGCCTATCCGTAAATAACATTGGTTCTTTTTATTTTTCTCCAGCAGATAATGGAGAACGCTAATTGTATCAGAGCGAT
>JAPLJX010000104.1 GCA_026388375.1 Deltaproteobacteria bacterium | reverse complement strand
GGGGCCTTTGCCCTTGCCGACCTCTTCCCGGGGGAGGCGCTGGCAAAGAGCCGTGCGGCGGACTGGAAGGCCTTCTGGACGCCCCGCCGTGTAGCGGATCTCCGGCGGGAGCTCAAGCAGGCAGCCCGGGAAATGGGGTTCGCCCCGGACGCCTTCGGGGCCTTCGTGAACTCCCTGTCCGAGGCGCCTCCGGCCGTCGCGGCGATCCCGGAGAAGTTCGCCGGTTTCCTGGGCATCGCGGCGGAGAAATCCTCCCGGGTGCAGGTCTCCATGGTGACGCCGGGCCCGGCCTATGATGCGGAACCGTTCTTCGCCCGGTATGCGGCGACGAACCTCGTCAGCATCTTCGATGCGGGTCTCTTCAGCCGGCGGCTGGGGGAGGTCCTCGTTTCGATCTTCACCGAGATCGCCCTCATCACGGGTCTCGGGATCGTCCTGGTCGTCTTTGTCTTCTTCCTGGACTGGCGCCTCTCCCTGATCGTCCTGGCGCCGGTGGCTTTCGCCCTCGTCAGCACCCTGGGGACCCTGAAGCTCCTGGGCCATCCGGTGGACATCCCCGGGATCATGCTCTGGATCGTCATCAGGGGGATGGGGATCGACTACGGCATCTATTACGTCTGCGCCTACCAGCGGTATCTCGACGAGCGCCATCCCTTCATGGGGCTGATCCGCCAGGCGATGTTCCTGGCGGGGGCGACCACCCTGATCGGGTTCGGCGTCCTGGCCGGGGCCCAGCACGCGGTCCTCAAGAGCATTGGCCTGACATCATTGTTGGGGATTGCCTATTCCCTCGTCGGGGCCTTTCTGATCGTTCCGCCTCTGGTGAAACGTGCGCTCGTCCCCGTGGTGCTCCCGCCGGAAGCCCTGGAGGCCGGGTCGCCCCGTCACACCGAGCGGACGCTCTTGCGGTACCGTCACATCGAGGCCACCCCGCGACTCTTCGCCCGTTGGAAGATCCGCCTCGATCCGATGTTTCCCCGTCTGGCGGCCTTCGTGAAGGATCCCCGGCGCATCCTCGACATCGGGTGCGGCTACGCCGTTCCGTCCGTCTGGCTCCTGGAGTTGTTCCCCGCGGCTACGGTCTGCGGTCTCGATCCGGATGAGGAACGGGTCCGCGTGGCCCGGTCCGCGCTCGGGTCGAGAGGCGACGTCCGGACGGGCCGGGCGCCCGATCTTGCCGATTTGCCGGACCGCACCGACACGGCCCTGATCCTCGACGTCATCCACATGCTGGACGATGCGGCGTTGCGCGAGACTCTGAGAATTCTGCACGAAAAGCTCATCCCCGGCGGCCGGCTCGTCATCCGGGTCACTATCCCCGCGAACCGTTCCCGGTCACGGAAGTGGCGTATCGAGGAGCTCCGCCTGAAGATTCACCGTCTGCTCCCCCATTATCGGACGCAGGTCGCTCTGGAGAAGATGATCATCGCAGCCGGTTTTGAGATCGCCGCAATCGAGCAGGACACGCCGGAGGGCGAGGGAGCCTGGTTCGTCGCCGATCGCCGTCTGCCGGAGGGAACCGAACCATGAAGGATTTTGTCTACCGGTTTCTCGTCGTCCTGCAGAAGAGATTCGGGAACTGGATCTTTCTGCTGATCGCCTGGCATGTGGCGACGGGATATTTCCTCTTGTTTCCCCGTCGCGTCGCCGTCAGTGTCCGCTTCTACCGCCAACTCTTCCCGGACCGGGGGCGCCGCCATGCACTTTGGTGCACTTGGCGGCAGTATCACCATTTCGTCCACGTCTTTCTGGATCGGTTCCACCTGGCGGAAGGCGACGATCTGGTAATGACGCAGGAGGGATTGGAGCATATCTTCGCGGCCGCCGAAAGCGGCCGGGGGGGCGTTATCCTGATGTCTCACGTGGGAAGCTGGGAGATCGCCGCCCGGCTCCTCCGGCATCAGGGGCGGAACCATCCATGCATGAGGCTGCTGCTTTACCTGGGGGCGAAGCACAAGGAGCAGATCGAACGGCGGCAGAAGAAGAGCGTCGAAGAGAGCGGAATCCGCGTCATTTCTGTTCCGGAGAACGGGGGCTCGGCCATGGACATCCTGGAGGGGTTGAATTTCCTGCGGGAGGGGGGGCTGGTCTCCCTGACTGGGGACCGGCTGTGGGGCAAAGATCAGAAGGCCGTCACCGTCCGGTTTGCCGGCGGCGAGGCGCGGATTCCCGAGATCCCCTACCTCCTGGCGATGCTGTCCGGGGCGCCGCTTTTGATCTTTTTCGGTCATCGCACGGGAAAGGGGGCATATCATCTCATCACGAAGCCGCCCCTCTGTATCGCCAAGGCTTCAAGGGGAGAGCGGCGCCAGGCCGTCGAAAAGGCGGCCCAGGCGTATGCGGATCTCCTTGCCGATACAGTCCGCGCCCATCCGTACGAGTGGTACCACTTCGAACCGTTCCTTACGGAGCCGGGGGATCGGAAAGATCGGGGCTTACCGTGATTTTACCCTCCGTTTGACCATCATGCCCCTCCGGGAAGCATCCCCAGGGCCTTTTCAAAAAACCCTTCGGTCCCGAAATTCCCCGATTTGAAGGCCAAACACAGTGCCTCCGGCGCCGGACTGAAAGTCCAGGGGACGCCCGGTTCGATTTCCGGCCCGATCCGGAGGGACTGTATCCCGAGGGCCTCGACGACGGCCCCGGAGGTCTCCCCACCGGCGACGATCCATTTTTTCACCCCTGCCTGATGAAGGCGACGGGCGATTTCCGCCAGAGCGTTCTCCACGATTTTCCCGGTCCTCTCCGGGCCGAAGTGGGCCTGCGCCCTGACCACGGCCTCGGGGTCGTCCGTGGAGAAGATCAGGATGGGGCCTTTCCGCATCGCCCCAATGGCCCATGCAACCGCCCGGTCCGCCACCGGCCGGCCGTCGAGCAGTTCGAGCGGGTCTATCCGAAACGCGGGGTGGGTCCGGGCCATGTGGTGAACCTGTTTGCGCGTCGCCGCCGAGCAACTCCCGGCGAGGACGGCGGCCGCCCCTTGGATGGATGGAATTTCGGCCGGCCCGTCTGTTCGGGACAACAGACCCGCCTTTCGGAAGTTGGCCGGCAGCCCCATGGCCACGCCGGAGCCGCCGGTGATCAGCTTCAGTTCCGCACAGGCCTCGCCGATGTCGAGCAGGTCGCGGTCGCAGAGGGCGTCGATCACCGCAAAGCGCCGGCCCTGAAGGCTGAGCTGCTGCAACCTTTCCCGGATGGCCGCCGACCCAAGGCGGACGACCGGCCAGGGAACCAGTCCGACCGCATCCGCCGACCGGACCTGACGGTTCAGGAAACGGACAAGGTTCGGGTCCGTCATGGGCGTGAGGGGGTGATGCCGCATCCCGGAATCGCAGAGCAGCAGGTCGCCGACGAACAGATGACCCTGGTAGACCGTGCGGGCATTGGCGGGGAAAGCGGGGCAGGCGATCGTGATCGCAGCGCCCAGCTCGTCCAGCAGCGCCTCGGCCACGGGACCGATGTTGCCCTTTTCTGTGGAATCGAAGGTGGAGCAATACTTGAAGAAGATCTGGCGCGCCCCTTTGCCAACGAGCCATTGACAGGCGGCCACGGACTGGGCGACGGCCTCCTCCGGCGGCGCGGTGCGGGATTTGAGGGCTACGACCGCGGCCGGTGTGTCCGGATCGGGTGTGGATTCCGGTGGCACACCGATATACTGAATTGCGGGCATGCCGTTATTGCCGAGCATCAGGGCCAGATCGGTGGATCCGGTGATATCATCGCCGATGGCGCCGAGGAGAATCGACATAGCCTGCTCCTGAGAAATGGATGGTTAAAGAAGATGCCGGCGCTTCGGCTCTCCCGGATTGATTCATTCGGAAACGGATTCACCCGCTACAGAGGCCCGTTTTTCTCCCGGTGGATGATGAGGGCGTTTTCGATCAGCCGGCCGATGATCATCGCGGGGAGCATCCCGGCGCAGGCGGCCTGTTCGAAGAAGAACGACGAAGGCGCCATCCCGGAGGAGGAGTTCGGGTCGGTGATGAGGATCCGGCCATCCTTGAGGTAGAAGCCGTCGATCCGGCCATAGGACCGGAAACCCAGCGCCCGGAAGGCGCGGACCGCCTCCTTCTTGATCGCCTCCACGGTGTCCGGCGCGATGTTTTTGGGAGGCGTGAACTTCCGGCAGCGGCCGGGCATGTACTTGTCGTCGTAGGTGAAATAGTCGCTCTGCGGGGTGATCTCCGTGAGCTCCAGGGCATGGGGTTCCCCAGCTTCCTCCAGGATGATGGAGGAGAATTCCAGCCCGTCGAGGGCCTCCTCGACGAGGACGGCCCGGTCCCATTTCAGGGCCTCTTCGAAGCCGCGGACGAGGGACTCCTCGTCTCGGACCAGCGTGACGCCGATGCTCGATCCTTCACGGGGGGGTTTCGTGAAGATGGGGAATCCGAAACGATCGCGGAGGGTTTTAATGACCCCCTCCCGGTCGTTTCGCCACGTCTCCTCCCGGATGAGGCTGCTCTCGGGAACGCCGATCCCGGCGGCCCGGAGAATCATCTGCTGGATATGCTTGTCCATGCCGAGGGCCGAGGCGAGGACGCCGGGGCCGGTGTAAGGGATTCCGAGAAGCTCGAGGAGCCCCTGAAGGCAGCCGTCCTCCCCATACTTTCCGTGGAGGGAGATGAAGGCAAAGTCGATCTCTTCCCTGAGCCCTTCATAGGAGATGCGGCGCGCCTCCTTTTCGAGACGTTCGGTGATGTCCGTCGTCGTGTTCTGGGAGATGAGTTGCCAGGAGATGATCCAGAGCCGCGCTTCTTCATCCATGAAGATCGGGATGGGCTCGAAGGTCTCCCGATCCAGATTGTCGTGCACGTTCCGGCCGCTGTTGAGGGAAACTTCCCGCTCCGAGGAGATGCCCCCCAGAATCACACCCACACGTAATTTTTCCATATCTTCCATACCTTATAAATCCCAGAGGAACGTCACGCCGCTCGTGGGGAAGATCCATGCCTCGTTGCCGAGCCGCAGTGTGACCGATTTACCCTCCTCCCGGATTGTCTCTGGATAGGGGTGCTTCCCGGAGAAGAATCCGACATCCTTCACATTTTTTATCCCTGTCCCCCCGTAGTGGAAGGAGATTTCCATCCCGCGCGTCGGGTAGACCAGGTAGGCGGAGAAGAGCCGGTTGCTCTTGATCTGTTTTGTCTCGATCTCGATCTCGACACGGGCCTGGCGGTTCAGCTTCTTCTTCAGCCCTTCCGAACTGAACCAGACCTCATAACCCCGTTCCGTGCTTTCCGACAGAATCTGCGGGATATCTTCCCCATCGATCCGGACGCCGTTCACCCGGAAGTCCCGCTCGGGGACGAGATCCCCCCCCCGGTTGAGGAGCCAGCGGTATTCGCACCGCTTCTCCTCGAAGAAGGAGGCAAGCTGTTCGTTGTCGAGGGCGCAGCCGATCATGAAGTGTGCGTTCCGGATGGCCTTCGTGTTGGAGTAGTCCCGCCGGAGTGGGTCGGGAACGCCTTCATCCGGGGCGAACTCCGTTACCTGAATCCGATAGCGAAAATCGTTCCGGAGTTCGAGCTGGCGGTCCTCCTTGCCGAAGAGGGTTTCGAACATTTCGTAGTAGATTGCGTCTCCCAACTCCTCGTTGCGCGCCCGCGTCTGAAAGCAGTGGCGGATGATGCTGTCAATCCGGTCGATCGACTTTTCCTCGTCGGGAATGAAGATCCTCCGGAGACTCGGTTCCACCCGGTCGGTCTTTCCCTCCTGCAGAAAGACTCGTGGCGCACGTTTCCCGAGGGCGCAGAGGATCTCATAGCTGATCGAATGGACCTTCGCGGCGATTTCGTCGGCTGTGATCCGCTCACCGCCCTGTTCGCCCATGAGGACGACCTCGTCACCCACGGTGCACTCCGGGACCTGACTGATGTCGAGGGTGCACATGTCCATCGAGATCCGGCCCGCGATGGGGACCCGCTTTCCGCGGATCAGCGCCTCCCCCTGGTTGGAGAGCGGCCAGCCGAGGCCGTCGCCGTAGCCGACCGGAATCGTCGCGATCCGGGTCGGCCGCCGGGTGATGAACGTCCGGCCGTAGCCGATGCCGCAACCTTCGGGGAACTCCTTGACGAGGACCACCCGCGTCTTGAAGCTCATGACGGGGTTGAGGGCGGCCTTGCCTCTTGTCGCCGGAGAGGGGTAGATGCCGTAGGAGATAATCCCCGGCCGCACCATGTCCAGGTGGCAATCCGGGTAGTTCAGGATGGCGCCGCTGTTGGAGATGTGGCGGATCGGGATTCGAATGCCGCCGGTCTCCAGCTTATCCAGAAGCTCCTGAAAGGTCCTCCACTGGAGGTCGTTATAGCAGGAGAGGATCTCGCTTTCGGAGAAGTGGGTGAAGATTCCTTCCAGGCTGAGGTTCGGGAAGGAGGAGACCTCCCGAATGGTCCGGCAGGCCTCGGTCTGGATTGTCCCACCCCGGCCCATGCCCGTATCGACTTCGACGTGGAGTGGCGCGCGGATGCCCGCCTTGTGGGCCTTCTTCTGAAATTCTCTCGCAAACGCGAGATCGGAGACCGAAGGGGTCAGGTTGTATTTAATGATCTGGTCGATCTCCGAACCGGTCGCAGGGGAGAGGATCAGAACGGGCGCCGTGATTCCACTCACGCGAAGCTGCACCCCCTCGTCGGCGTTTGCCACGCCAAGAGCGGAGGCGCCATTTAAGAGGGCGGCGTTGGAGATCTCGATCGCCCCGTGGCCATAGGCGTCCGCCTTGACCACCTGCATGATCTTCACATCGGGGCCGACCAGCCGCTTCATCTCCGCCCAGTTCGCGGCGAAATGGCCGAGATCGACCTCGACCCAGCTTCGATATTTCAGATTTTCCTTCAATGGCGTTGCCAATTTTATCGTCGTTTCTGCGTTCGGCAGAATCCCTTTCCCGGTGAAAAACCGGTTGACCGAATCATTATTTCGTCGTCATCGTGAAGACGCCGTCGCTGTCCGGAAAGGCATTGAAATAACCGCCGTTTTCTGCCGCCTCGGAGATCCGGGGAATGTTCGGCTGCGCCGCATAGGCGTGGATCAGCGGGGATTCGTCCGCCCCCTTCTTTGCTCGGACCATCTGGAATCGACCGTTGGCAATCGCATTTTCTCCGCTGGTGATCTGCTGCTCGGTCAGATGGCCGACCTCTTTTTCCGTGATGTGAAAGAAGTAGCCTAGCGTGATGTTCTTGGCCTTTTCGATGGAACGGGCGAGGGCGGCGTCGGTGTCGGCCGCCTTCTGC
>JAPLJX010000336.1 GCA_026388375.1 Deltaproteobacteria bacterium | reverse complement strand
TGCCCAGGCTCATGTCCGCCACGACGATGATCCAGACCGCCTGCCAGATGTTGCCGCACTCCTTATCCTGGCACTCCTCGTCGGCGCCTTCGCTAAGCAGTTTGACCGCGATCCAGATGATCACCGCCCCTCCGGCCAGTTTGATAAACTGGATGTTCAGCAGTTGGGCCACAAGAAATGTGGCGATCACCCGGACGACGACGGCGGCGCCCGCCCCCAGCGCGATACCCCACACGCGCTGTCTGGCTGGCAGGTTCCGGACCGCCATCGCGATCACCACGGCGTTGTCGCCGGCCAGAACCAGGTCGATCAGAACGATGCTCAGCACGGCGAGCAAGAATTGCCACGTGAATGCAATATGCCCAAGCCAACCAAAATCAATCATTTCTCCCCCCTGCTTCAGTAATTCATGCAGACCACGATACAGCGTTGACGACCGACGCCCGGCCGAGGGGGCCGGGCGTCGGTAAGCCGTTCACTTCTTCGAGAGCGCCTCCAACTTTGTTCCGTCGAGCTCGACCACCAGTACCCCGATCGGTTTTCCATTGGAGAGGACGGGAACCGAAATCTGGATCTCGTAGACCTTGCCGCTGTCATCCAACTCCGGTTTGCCCTGCCAGTTTTTGCCGCCGGCGAAAGGCACATCGAACTTCGCGGACCCTTTGTGGATGTAGCTGCCGGTCTTGTCGGAGAAGGCGACCTTCTCTCCCTGGGCCGCATTCAGAAAGGCCCCGGTACAGATCCCGTCGGTATTCGCCATTTCCGCCTTCAGAAACTTGGCCGCCTCGTTTTTGATGAAGCCTTGAACGATCGCATCGCTCTCGGGCACGGTCTTCCACTTCGCATTGTCCATGCCCGGGATCGGGCCCTTCGCGTTCTGAGCAAGCACGGCCTCAACCACCACCGGGTTTGCCGCCCAGCCGTCGGCGTTCCAAACCTGCCAGCTGATCCTCGTCTGGACCTCCTCCATAACCTCGAAGCAAGACGCCGCCCAGCCGGCGCTCGCCACCAGCCCCACCACCGCTATCACCACCAGTCCCATCAAACGTCGCATGACTCCTCCTTTCGTGGCTCACGCCACCGCTTTGATAAGCACTTCCCTATTTTGGCGACCCACGCCCCGGGGGCGCTTTATCGTTGAGTAACTTTTTTGAAGTTGCTCAGAAGAGTCATCCGTGAAACGGGGAGGCGCTTCCTTACAGTAAGTGCTTCCAGGATACTCACAACTTGACATTGATTTCCTCATGACACCGTACGAGCGCCTTCTCAAGCCTCTGCCGCGCCATTGAAGGAGAAAACAGGGAGCGATAATCAATAAGCCGTTCGGCTTTGGCGGTCGACAACTCCCAGGAATCAGCCAAAAATTGCGCCCCTTTCCACTCCCGGGACGGAATGACTTCAACGGAAGAGGATGAATCGGCGACTTCGATGATCATTCGAGCAATATCCCGCCACTCCATGTAAACCGTGGCCAGGTTCAATACCTGCCCGATGCTTTCCTGCTTTTGAACGGCAAGCAGCAGGGCATGGGTCAGATCATCGTGATCGAGAAAGCTTCCGCCCGCCCTGTCGGGGACCAGCAACGGTTGCCCCGCCTGTGCAAGCGCGATCATGTCACGGAGGTGCCTTCCGCCGATCTTCTTCCCAAAGGACCACCAGAAGCGAAAAACAGTAATCGGCAGTCCCTTCATTTTCCCGTACGTCAACGCAAGTTTCTCCGCCGTAAGCTTGGCAATGGCGTAAAAGGGTTTCCTCGCATCTTCAACCAGACAGGGCGCCTCTTCGGTAATCGGCAGTTGAACCGGCTTCCCATACACAACCGCGGTGCTTGCATAAAAGAGACGGGAGATCTTCGCGGCTACGCATGCATCGAGCAATACCAGATGCCCTTTGAGGTCGCTCTCCAGGAGTTCGACCGGATCGTCGGAAAAAGACCATGCCAGGTGGATGACGGTATCCACGCCCTGGAGCGCTCCTTGAACCAGGCGAACATCTTCGAGCCTCCCCTGTATCCATTCCAACTTCTTATCCTGAAGGGGCGAAGCCATCTCGGCCTGCTTGTCCAGGATCCTTACCCGGTGCCCCTCCCGCAAGAGGGATGCGGTCAGATCCCGACCGACCGATCCGGCCCCGCCCGTAATCAAGAAGTTCATTTCGCTCCTCCAATGAGACCAGGCATGCTTGCCGAATCATCACGCCTTCCATGGAGCCATAGCCGGATTGATTTCCCCTCTCAACTTCCCCCTGCCTTCTTTTTCGCGGCGCTCTTTTTTCTCCATGAGGAGATGCTCGGCCAAACGAACAACAGAATGGACAGAAGCATCAGGGGCAGCGCAATCGGCGGTTTGAAAAAGATCAACGGATTCCCGCTGCCCATAATCAAGGATTGCCTTACGGCCGACTCCGCCATGCTGCCCAGAACCAGTGCCAGCACCATCGGCGCGATGGGGTAGTCCAGTTTCTTGAACAGATATCCGATCACACCAAAGATAATCATGTAATAGATATCGATCATCCGGTTGTTGACCGCAAAAGCGCCGATCGCACAGACATAGATGATGATCGGCATCAAAACGCTGAACTTGATTCTCAGGATTGCCGCAAAGAGCGGGGCGAAGGCCATCACGAGGATGAGGCCCAGAAAGTTTGCCACCCAGATGCTGCCGATCAGCCCCCAGACGAAATCGGGATGCTCCTTGAACAGCATCGGCCCCGGCTGAAGGCCCATGATCAACAATCCTCCCATGATAACGGCCATGGTCGGGGAACCCGGAATTCCCAGCGTGATCATCGGGAGGGTCGCGGCGGTTCCGGCGCCATGGGCCGCCGCCTCGGGGGCGATGATACCGGAAGAGGCCCCCTTTCCATATTGGTCCTTGTCGGAGGCTGACCCCTTGGCGAAACCGTAAGCCATGAACGAGGCCGGCGTCGCTCCTCCGGGCTGAATGCCCAGCCAGCAGCCGATCAGGGAACCCAGTACGAGTACTTTGCGGTGTATGACCAGTTCCTTCAGGGCATCCCGGATATCCTTAAACGTCACCTTTGCGGCGACCCCCTCCATCTTGAGGCCCTCTTCCACGGTGAGAAAAATTTCCCCGAGGCCGAACAGGCCGATGACGGCAATGAGCGGGACCAGGTCAAAGGTCATCCGGAGTTGTCCGCTGACGATATCCATTCCGACGGCCGCCAGAGTGACACCGAAAAAAATGGAGATAACCGACTTCAAAGGGGATTTTCCACCCAATTTTGTCATGGCGCTGAAGGTCAGCACCATGACGGCGGCCGTCTCCGGAGGTCCGAATTTCAGCGCAAATTCCGCGATGAGCGGCGCAAAAAAGGTCAGCAGAATGACGCCGAAAAGCCCGCCGACGCCATGCGCCAGGAAGGACAGGACCAGCGCCTTTCCGGCCCTGCCGCCTTTTGCCATCGGGTACCCGTCGAAGGTCACCGCCACCGCCCAGGGTTCTCCGGGGATGTTGAACAGGATGGAGCAGATCCCCCCGCCGTAGAGCGCCCCCCAGTAGATGCACGCGAGCAAGATGACGGCCGATATCGGATTCATGGTGAAGGTAATGGGAATCAGAATGGCGACTCCGTTTGCACCGCCCAGGCCGGGCAGCACGCCAATGATGATCCCCAGGATGAGCCCCAAGGAGGCGATCAGGAGATTGGTCGGCTGCAACGCGACGCCCAACCCCATCATCCAATTCGATAAAATATCCAATGTCGTTCCTCCTTCCAGCTTAAAAGTTCAACAAAGAGATAAAGCTCCCCCCCCATAAACCTTCCGGCAGCGGGATCAGGAACACCCTGTCAAAGATGATGTACATGGACACAGGCACCAAAACACTGATNGGCACCAAAACACTGATCAGGATCACCTTGACCCAGCTCATCTTTCCCAATACCCTGATGTTGAAGGCGAGGTAAAAGATCGTCGCCAGGTGAAGACCGATCAGTTCCGTCAAGAGAACCACACCGATCGCGGGGATGAGTATCCAGAGGATCTGGACCAACCCCCCCTCCTGAATCAGCGGCTCCCCCGGTCCTTCCTTCCGGTAGACCTTGACCGCCTTGACGACAATAAAAATGGTGCAGATGAGGATGCCCAGCCCCATGTAGAAGGGGAAGAACCCGGCCTCCGGGCCGCTCATCCCCCATCCGAAACCCAAGCGGATCGCATCCCCCAATGAAATAATCCCGACCAGCATCATGCCCAAGGCAACGTAAATATTAGCCCTTCGCATCTCTCCTCCTTACTTGATCCATAACGACATTCGTTATTCGTGAACCGCCCGATCTCCCGATCCCCCGGGAAAAGGGGGATCGGGAGGGCGTTCTTCCTTGGAGGGTCCAAATGGTCGCCCCGGGACCATCACTTCTTGAGCAAGCCCCCCTTGGCCATCAGGTCTTTGTGAATGACCTCCTGCTCTCCGACCCATTTCACATAATCCGGTCCGGTAAGGTAGGCCGACTTGAGGCCATTCTCGGAGATGTATTTTTTCCATTCCGGGGTCTCGGTAACCTTCTTCAGGACGTCGGTGTAGAAAGCCTGCTGTTCTTGGGTAATCCCGGGCGCTGCGAAGATCCCGCGGAGCATCAGATAGCTCAAATCCACCCCCGTTGACTCTTTCAGGGTCGGGATTTTATCCCATTCCGGAAGGGCAATGCGCGCGGTGTCGATCGTCGCCAGCGGCCGCAGTCTCCCCGCCTTCCAGTGGCTGACGGCCTCTGCAGGATTGTTGACGGATGAGTTGATGTGTTTCCCGACAAGCTGGACCGCCACCTCTCCGCCACCCTTGAAGGGGACGTAGGTAAACTTTACCCCGAAGGCCTGCTCCATCATGATGGAGATAATCTGATCTTCCTGGGCCGTCCCCGTTCCCCCCATTATGAATTTTCCGGGCTCTTTTTTGACGGCGTCCAGGTATTCCTTGGCCGTCTTGTAGGGGGTTTCGGCATTGACCCAGAGGACAAAATAGTCCAGCGCCAGACGCGCCACCGGCGTGAGATCCTTCCAGTTGAACGGGACGCCGGTCGCCATCGGCGTGGTAAAGAGGTTGGATAGCGTGATGACCACGACATGGGGATCGCCCTTTTTGCCCTTCACATACATGAACCCCTCGGCGCCCGCACCGCCCGATTTGGTGATGACGATGAAAGGTGTCGGTGAAAGGTTGTAGTTAGAGATAAGCGGGGCAACGAACCGGGCCATGACG
>JAPLJX010000418.1 GCA_026388375.1 Deltaproteobacteria bacterium | reverse complement strand
GAAACGGAAAGGCGGTATCCTTTGAGATGCTTGCCATTACGGAAAAGAGCAAAACTTTCCATCCCGCCGCCTTCTCACGCCAAGCGATGACAAAACCGAGCGTGACCAGGGAGGCAAGCATTTCGCCGAATGTGGAATTTCCGTACCAAAGCAATGGGCCGGAAAGCAAGACGGTCAGGAAAAACCAGGCTAAACGGGCGGACTCCCGGAGAAGGCTCCGCCAACCCCAATAAAGGACCAAGGCGAAAGACACCAGACTCAGCACCCCCAGGCCATGGAGGACAGCCTCGTTCTGATATCCAAACGATTTCATGAGGAGGACGGGAATTTTCTGCAGAAGAGGGAACTGACCCCCCCAGCCCATCCACCGCCCCTCGGAAACACCGGCGAGAATACGGTCCACTTCACTCAAAAGAGCGTACGTGTCCCCTTGATAAACCAGATTGTACATATAGTGCGTCAGGGAAAAGAACAACAGAAGCCCAGCGCCCCAGTGGAGTATTCGTCTCACAATTATTTCTACTCCGACAAATAAATGATTATGATCAGATCAACAACCTGAGAGCTTTGCACAACTCAGCCGGGCAATACTTCCTACCTCATTGAGTTTTTGTAAGAAAACGTAGTTGTGCAAAGGTAACATCATAATATTATTTATATTTATCTTGACATTTGTTATTTTTTCTGCCATAGTTCCTGCAAATTCATCAGCCTGAAGGAACTATGAGCTTCAAAAAAATGGAAACCAACCTCTCCTTTGCCGACGTTGCACTTTTCAACTCCATAGAACGTAACCGCGCAATCGTAAGAATGCAACACATCAATGCCGTTGTCGATTGGACGCGCATTGATCGCATCCTGATCAGAAATTACCCCGTCGGGAAAAGTAGCGAAGGCAATGAAGCCTATCCTCCTCTTCTGCTTCTGAAATGTCTGCTCCTCCAGCAATGGTTCCGCATCGACTCCGACCCCGAACTGGAAACACAGATCAACGACCGAATATCTTTTAAGAAATTTCTGGGAATCCCTTTTGATCAACCTTCGCCCGATCATTCCACCTTCTCTCGCTTCAGAAGCAGATTTTCTCAAGATGCCATGCGCGCTGTGAATAATGAGCTCCTGTGTCAATTTGCATCAAAAGGGTTACTAAAATGATTAGAAATGCCATCGACGGCAAATTGAGACAACTGGCATTCAACCTCTTCAGAGGAACCAAAGTCCTGAGGACCGCATAAGAAAGGGGGTGGTGCGTCATATGAGCCAATTATAGCGTAATCTGGCTTAAAACCAACCTCATGGAGGTGCAATGATGAACTCATCATAGTCCTATGAACCTTCCGACTGCTGATTCAGCAGCCCTGATGTAAATTGCGAGTCGAAAAAAATTGGTGAAAATCCTTCCATTACTGAAATATGCCGTTGTGCAAACCTCTTGTCAAGAATAAAGATTTGATCCCTATTCTTTCGCATCCACCGATTATCATACGGATTATCAGTGGCTGTCCCTGGTTATTAACACAGACTTGGATCGTCTATACTCAGGGGGTGGCGCCGATGATCTTCCAGTCCGTATTAAATTCCGAGTAGATCGATCGACCTTCTATGATCGTAAATCCATCCATGAGCATCATATAGACTTGGCCGCTCTGATCGTTCCGCCAGAGGATGTCGACCTTCCCGTCACCGTTGAAGTCGCCGGTCGCGATGATCTTCCAGGCTGTATTTGATTCCGAGTAGATCGATCGGCCTTGGGCGATCGTAAATCCATCCAT
>JAPLJX010000216.1:20612-48040 GCA_026388375.1 Deltaproteobacteria bacterium | reverse complement strand
TCCCCACGGGGGAAGGCTGGCTGTATCTTGCCGGCCATAAGGATCTTTTTACCGGAGAAGTCGTAGGTTATGCCATGGCAGAGCGCATGACGAAGAACCTGGTCAGCCAGTCCCTCTTGGGGGCCATAACCACCAAGCGACCCGCAGCGGGTTTGATTCACCACTCGGATCGGGGCAGCCAGTATTGCGCCCGGGAATATACCTTGCTGCTTGACCGATTCGGGCTGAGGGCGTCCATGAGCCGGAAAGGAAATTGCTACGACAACGCCCCTGTGGAAAGCTTTTGGGGTGTGCTCAAGAACGAACAGATCCACCATTGCCGGTATGCAACCAGACAAAAGGCTATACAGGGCATTACAGGGTACATCGAGATTTTCTATAACCGGCAAAGGAAACAGGCCAGACTCCGGTTCCTGTCTCCCGCTGCTTATGAACGATGGTTCTATGAAAAACGACTGGCAGCATGAAATATTTGGTGTCCACTATTGACGACCGACCTCAGAGCAACTTTTCAGTTATGGCGACACGGTTAACCTCAAAACGTTCAGTTACGGGAGCTGTTTCATGGCTGATCTGCCCGTTGCTCCGCGTCCGGGCAGACCTCTCCCTATATTTACACCGTTCCGAGGATTCTACCCCCTCGGAACCGAGACTGGAGATTATTGCTTCCGGAAAACATCCCTTACTTCTCCGATTTCATTAACAGTATTTTCTATACTATCCCATTTTTTCGGCGAATGGGAAGGCTCGAATATATAGTTCTCAGCAAAGATGAACTGAATTAATTTTTTCCAAAGAGACTTATCAGATGATACCGATTAATTTTAATGATAAAAAATATGACCTAATCCTCTCCGGAATTATCTTATTCTTTGTTTCAACTAATCTGTTCTGGTTCAACAACGATTTTGCTCCTCCCATGTGGGACCAATCCCACTATCTGCTAACCAGTGAGCAGTTGTATCATACACTCACAAGCAAGGGCGTTTTTTCTTTTTTTACTGCCTATATGAATGCTATGGAAACGAAAGCTCCGCTCATAACCGTTTTACCAATACCTTTTTATCTGATTTTCGGGGATGATTACTCAAGCGCTCTTTACGTCAATCTTCTATTTATTATTGTCGGTAGTGTTTATCTCTACAAGCTTGTGTCTCTTGTTTCCAGTAAGAAAAGTGCATTAATGAGTGTTTTTATCCTAAATTCATTTCCTTTGACATTTGCCATGTCGAGAGAATATTTGGTTGAATACGGTCTCATGACTTTTGTGATTGCATGGATGTATTATATTCTAAGGCTAGAAATAACCGGCGGCAGAAAAGATGCCTATGTGCTTGGGATTGTTATGGGCCTGGGTATGCTCATGAAATCCAGTTTTATCCTGTATATAATCTTTCCCACATTATTCCTGATTGTAATGCGCACTAATGAATTAAAGAGAATTCCTACTGAATGGAAAAGTAACTTTTTAATAATTATTCTTATGGGGGCGGTAGTTGCCGGTACGTGGTATTTTAAGAACCTTCCCAAAGTAGTTTATTTCGCACTTTATTCAGGATTCAGCGATGTTGCCAAGAACTGGAGTATGGGCGATCTTTTCTCACTGAATACAATTTTCAAGTATTGGGTTTATTTGATAAATTATGGTGTATCGTTCTACTATTTTGCACTATTCGCCATAGCATTATTTATTTTATTTTTGAAATTTGCTGTCTCAATAAAAAATAT
Source organism: Deltaproteobacteria bacterium (assembly GCA_026388375.1). Taxonomy (GTDB): domain Bacteria; phylum Desulfobacterota; class Syntrophia; order Syntrophales; family UBA5619; genus UBA5619. Next base: position 46,312 of record JAPLJX010000216.1, on the reverse strand, counting down.
AGTCCGTTGTTTTTTAGATAGAAAATATCAATACTTTTTGATGATCTGGTTAATCGTTCCCTTTCTTTTTTTCACATTCATAGTAAACAAGGATTACCGCTACACATTACCCTTCTATCCTGCTCTTGCCATACTAATGGGTATGACTATTGTGAAGTTAACTACAAAAAGATATAGCCAATATATACCTGTCCTGTTAATGCTTTTCCCCCTTTTCAATTATATGTATATCTCCTTCTCACCCATATCTCATTATTACAAATGGGAGCCCTTTATTTTGCTGGGAGATAATCTTGCTTACGCCCATCCACCAAGGAAAGAAGTCTGGCCCAACCTTCAACTCATTAATCTCATCCACACCGATGCTATCCGAGGAGGGAAAGACAACGCTTTCACGACTTTCCTCTTTGACCACCCCTATATGAATCGCCTTACTTCAAACTATTATGCTGCAAACCGTAACCTTAATATCAGGTTTGAAACAATCGACTATTTTAAAAAGGACACGATTGAAGACCTCATTGATAAAATAACAAATGGTGCCGATTACCTTGTGACAAAGTCAGATAAACTTGGGCCTGATTATTCGAATACCAAAAATATGCAGGTAAAGACTCTTTTTGACAAGGGGATCCTGCCATTTGGACAAATTGGGACTCTATCACTGCCGGATAATACTGTTCTCAGAATCTATAAAAAGGGAGTTACCAAGTCATTATTTATCCAGCGTTAAGAAGAAGCCGTAAACAAGAATATCTCTAAGGTCATTAATGATGAAAAAATATCTTCAATTCTTCGAGTCCATGGCTCCCGAAAGAGACAAATGGAAGAGGAAGAACTGGTATTACTGGGAAGACTTAGAGAATTTCTGCTGTTTCCTGGTCTCTGAAAATGCAAGCGTTTTAGAGGTCGGTTGCGGAACAGGCGACCTGCTCGCTTCCCTTAAGACAAGGGATAGGGCTGGAATAGACTATAGCAGCGGGATGATTGAAATTGCGAGAAAAAAATATCCCGATATCGACTTCTTTTGCATGGAAGCAGAAGAGCTGACGTTTGACAAACCTTTTGACTATATAATCCTTTCCAACACCATAGGTTATCTTGAGGACATCCAGAGGGTGTTCTCTGAACTTAAAAAAGTATGTCATCCGCATACAAAAATCATCGTCACCTATTACAATTTCCTGTGGCAACCGGTGTTGAACATTGCCGAGCATCTGGGTCTGCGCATGAAGCAGCCGGAACAGAACTGGCTGTCGGGGCCGGATATCAACAACCTCCTTTATCAAGCGGGATTCGATGCCTTCAAGGGAGGAGAGCGCCTGCTCTTCCCGGTATATATTCCCTTATTGTCCATGGGTATTAACAAATACATCGCAAAGTTGCCCTTTTTCAGAAAACTATGTATTACCAACTACACCATAGCTAAACCGCTCCCTATACAGTCAGAGGAGAAATTCAAGGGCAAATATTCCGTATCGGTCATTATCCCTGCGAGGAACGAGAGCGGGAATATCGAAAACGCAATCCAAAGAATGCCTTTTATGGGAAGACACACCGAGATTATTTTTGTTGAAGGGAATTCCTCCGACGATACATGGTGGAAGATACAGGAAGTGTTCGAGAAGTATAAAGGCGCTTATGACATCAAGATTGCGCAACAGGAAGGAAAAGGGAAAGGGGACGCTGTACGGAAAGGGTTCGATATGGCGTCCGGCGATATACTGATGATCCTTGACGCCGATTTGACCGTGCCGCCGGAAGACCTTCCAAAGTTTTACGATTCGATGGCATCGGGAAAGGGTGAATTTATCAACGGCAGCCGTCTTGTCTACAATATGGACAAAAAAGCGATGCGGTTTCTTAACATTCTCGGAAATAAATTTTTTAGTATGATGTTCACATGGCTACTTGACCAGAGGTTCAAAGATACCCTGTGCGGAACAAAGGCGATCTTCAAGTGTGATTACGAGCAGTTGAAAAATGGTAGGAGCTATTTCGGTGAATTTGATCCCTTCGGTGACTTCGATTTGATCCTCGGAGCTTCAAAACTGAATCTTAAGATTGTGGAGATACCGATCCGATATAAAGAACGAACATACGGATCGACAAATATTAGCAGATTTAAACATGGCTTAATTTTATTAAGAATGTGCCTTTTTGCATCCAGGAAGATAAAATTTATATGATGGAAGGCTCACCCAGTCGAGAGACATTGTCCATGAGAGAAAATTATGATATGAAAAACCACTTCTTTGAAGCGCCAACGGTCATCGCATAGAGTATTCTGCAGGAGTTTTGATAAAAGGACAAAAGCATATGAATGAAAAAGTAATGCCTCTCCCCGCAGTAAGTGGCGGGGTATCTGAGGTATCAAAGAACGAAGCAAGCTTCGGGGAATATAACCCGAAGAGATTTATTTTTGTTTTTATGGATTTAAATAATAAATGTAATTTAAGATGTCGCATGTGTCATTTTTCCCATGATTTAAAAAGTGTCCCCTCCGTAACGATGAGTCTAAAACTGTTTGAGAAAATCGCAGAGCAAGTTTTTCCAAAAGCAACTCAGATTAATTTGTCGTGCGGCGCCGAGCCACTAATCATACCAGATTTCCATGATTACCTCCGAATCGTAAAAAAATATCGTGTACCGGTAGTTGGGATTGTTACAAATGGGACCAAGTTGAATGAAGCAATTATAACCGCTATGCTTGAAACCGATGTTACTAATATAGAAATTTCTATCGATGGGGCAACTAAGGAAACATATGAAAAAATAAGATGCGGCGCTAACTTTGAAAAAGTAACAAAAAACATTTCTCTATTACAGGACATGAAAAAACGAGCAGGGAGACGCATTCCTTGTTTACATCTTAATTACACGCTGATGAGATCAAATTTATACGAATTTCCAGAATTCCTAAGGCTTTCTAAAAGATTAAATGCTGATTCAGTTCGTGCAACACATCTGATTCCATTTAAAAGTTTGAATATCATTAACGAATCTCTGGGACTTTATCGGGAAGAAACTAATAAGGTCTTAAACGAATCTCGGAGTCTAGCTAAAGAACTTGGTTTGAGTGTTATCATGCCCCTTAACTTCGATCTCAACAAACAAGAGAGCAAAGAGTTATTATTTAATAAGCCAAACTGCCGAATACCCAATTTTAGCCTGTGCATAATTTCCGATGGCAGAGTTATTCCTTGTGCTTGGTTTCCATTAAAAGAATGGTGCGTAGGAAATTTTCAAATACAGAATTTTGATGAAATATGGCATGGAGAAATCTATAAAAAATTAAGAGAACAATTTAAACTCTCTATTTATCCAGATGACTGCAAAAATTGTCCTGTGTGGGGGGATGAAATTTTACAAAATTATAGTTTTGTCGAAAAAGAACGGAAAGACGTTTTCAATTTTTCTCCAGATCCAGTATAAGCAACAAAATTCGGGGGATAAAATAATTATCACTTAAAGTTGTCAACGATCTTTTCGAAGTGAGCCACCCTGTCCTCATGACTGGCTCATTTCCGCACCCTCCTTTCCGACTTTTCCACGAAGCCTGTAGCTGTTGCCCCGCATAACTTGCGCAGCAGGTAATGTGTGAAACGCTTTTTCAACAAAGATAATTTTGATGAAGCGGTTTTCCGGCACACCAAAACGGTATCCTGCCACATGTCACTTCCATCAGAATAACCGGTCGTTCCATTTTGTGAATAAACCTCCGAAACTTCCAGAGAAGCAAAACGGGCAAGCGCAGCGAATCCATCCGGATAAAAACGCCAACAGTCAACCGGATAACGATGCTCGGGGCCGCCTGAGGGAGCGATCAGACAACATAATCCCTCCGGTTTTAGGACTCTGGCTATTTCCAGCACAGTCAGCCAGAAAAATTCGATATGTTCGAACGCTTGTCCTGAGATCACGACGTCGGCCGAACCCGATCTTATTTCCCGCCAGTCATAGGGATCTTGAAGCACAATGTCCACATTCTTGCCGGCAGCCCTATCAATCCCGCGGTATGTCCAGGAAGAAACCTCAAAATACTCCCTGTAAGAACCGTTTACATCAAGGCTTCCCAGATCGAGTATGAATAATGGCTCGTTTTCCCTGCCTTCCAGATACTTCTTTCTGAAAGCCAGCATTTTATCCAGCGAACTTTGATGCACGTCAACTGTTCTCCTTAAAAAATCCGACCTTTGTATTTGGAACAGAAAGTAGCCCGCCGGGCATCCTGACAGGAACATTTTTGAAAATCACGGCATCATGCAGGTAGTGGCATTGCATATTGTCATTCAATGTACCGTCTGCTATGGCAACAGTCAGGGAATATTCCCCCTCAAGGAGATCTCCCGGCCCAGACGGTCCTTTACAATAAAGCCAACGATGGGGTTTGCGATGTCGTTATGAGCATGCAGCGCCACGCCGATCTCGCACGCCTGCCCTGCATACACGACACTGCTGAAGGATCCTTGAGAAATAAGACGCACGGCCTCTATGGTAACCCGGCGGTCCCCAAATTGCCGTATATCGTCTCCTACCGGTGTAAATCCGCCTGTATCAAAATGGCGCTGAGAATCCCCATCGCTTTTCAAGATCGGCGCCTCAAAGCTGCTGTCGCCTTCATACATAAATTGAAGGTATTTCTCCACAACATACTTCGGAAGCCCATCCATCCTAATCCTTCCCGACTCGATCCAGATGGCCCGTGAACACAGCTCCGTCACCGCAGCCGTATCATGCGACACAAAAATCACCGTGCCGGTCTGACAAAACGTTCTTATCTTCGCCATGCATTTTTGCTGAAAACGGGCATCGCCCACGGACAGCGCTTCATCCACCACGAGGATATCCGGTAACACATTGACCGCGACGGCGAATGCCAGCCGGAGATACATTCCGCTGGAATACATCTTTACCGGCTGCTCAATGAAGTTGCCAATATCGGCAAAGGCGGCGATCTTATCGTATCGTGATTCTATCTCTGACCTGGAAATCCCCATGATGGCTGCGCTCATATAGACATTTTCGCGCCCCGTGAACTCCGGATTGAATCCCGCCCCCAACTCCAATAAAGCCGCAATCTGGCCGCTCACCCCCAGTTCACCCTCGGTCGGATTCAGTGTGCCGCAGATGATTTGCAATAGCGTTGATTTCCCGGACCCGTTGGAGCCAATGACCCCGACCGTTTCTCCTTTCCTGATTTCGAACGAGCAATCCCTGAGGGCCCAAAACTCCCGATAGAACCGTCTTCGTGACCGCCAGAGAGATTGTTTCAGCCGATCCAACGGCTGCTCATAAATCTGATAACACTTGCCTAAATTATTGGCACGAATTGCAAAATCATGAGACATAGACTCTTCCCGGAAATAAAAAAATCTTTGCTATATGACATCCGCAAAGGCTTTCTTGCTCTTCATAAACCAGATAAAACCAATAATCAACACCGCTACGGACAAGACCATGCCGAAAAAAAACCAGGGCCAGTCGGGGAAAAGGCCCCACAGCACAACCCTGCGGGCATCCTCCACAAATATGGCAATCGGATTTACCCGGCAAAAAATACGAAACGGTTCGGGCACGGCGCTTATGGGGTAAAAGATCGGGGTAAGAAAGAAAAGCATTGTGGTCAACACGCCGATGACCGCACCCATATCTCTTACAAATACCCCAAGAGAGGCCAAAAAATAGCCGCAACCCAGCGTAAACATCATCATCGGCAACCAGATGAGCGGAAGCAGGAGCGCCGTCCAGTGGATAAAATGATTGAAGATGAGGATGCCCACGAACAGCACACCCAGACTGAAAACAGCATTGATCAAAGCGCTTAAAAGCCTCACAAAAGGAAGAATTTCCAGAGGGAAAACCACCTTTTTGACATAATTGGCGTTGCCCAGCACCAGAGAGGGGGCCGAATTTGCCACCTCTGAAAAAATGCTGAATGTTATCAACCCCATGAACAGGGCAAGGGCGAAAGCGGCTTTGCCTTCATCGGACTCGACACCCCACCTGGCCTTGAAGATAACGGAAAAGACAAACGTGTAAACAAACAGCATAATCAGCGGCTGAATGAATGACCATCCCAGCCCGATAAACGATCCCTTGTAGCGCCCCACAACCTCACGCCATGTCAACTGTCGTATCAGGTCCCGGTATTTCCAGAGATGGGCCACGATTCGGACCGGATTGAAAAATCCGATGACACTCTCTCCCCCGGGGGATATTATTTTGATGCTTTCAGTCATTATTAATAAAAGTTGCTCAGGTCTCTAACCGTTTTTCACAACACATCATCCCGTTCCGTCTTGCGCCTTACCCATATCCGCTTTTACACGAAAACGCAATTTGCAATTCACTCTCACCTTGATCCACCGTCTAAAAAGACAGAGAACCTTCCCTATCAAAATCGCGTTTATGCCTCAATCCCAACATAAAAAATGGACCGGTTTGGGTGGGCAGGTCACTACCACGGATGTTCAAATGAGTTTCTTTCTGGAACACTGGCTTTGTGAAATGTTGATGTAGAGGATCGATCGAAGAAGTAATTTTTCATATCTCGGTTAAACAGACGGTAAAGCATCGCAATGGGTGTTAGTAAAAGAAAAAAGATGATTGACAGTATTATTTTCGACATGAAGTTGCCGATATGTTCTGATAACTTCAGCCAAAGTCTCGCAATGAGGTCCGCTAATGGATTTTGCTTAAGAGATATCACGAGAAATCCGATCGCAAGCCATAGCAGCCAGTTCACTTCCAATATGAGGTGGAAGACAATCGCGGCAAGGGAAAGGACGAGAAGCGTTCTCAGGACATCTATCTGTTTAATCATAATGATCCCTTAGAACAGTGTGTAAATAAACGGGGCAACTGCCGATCCGCTCGACATCAAAATCAGAACTCCGATAAACAACAGAACGATGATCACCGGTAAAAGCCACCACTTTTTTCTTTCTTTCATAAACCCCCAAAGATCTCTTAGAAATTCCATCTTGTCCCCCTAATCGAGTGCGAAGACTCGCTTCCATTTATCCTTATTGTTCCATTCAGGTTGCTCTTCCTTGATAAAGAGCATATTACCAATGACAAGCGTGTCTATTTCTGTTGCCATAAAACAGGAGAAGGAATCTTCCGGCGTGCAGACGATCGGTTCACCCCGCACATTAAATGAAGTATTCACGATGATTCCGTATCCCGTTTTCTCTTTAAATCTGCTTATAAGTCTGTGGTATCGGGGATTTGTATCTTTATGAACAGTCTGAATCCTGGCAGAAAAGTCAAGGTGGGTGATTGATTGGAGATCACTGCGTGGCGTATACAGTCTGTCAAAGAGAGGTAGATCATAATAATCGACAGGCAAGGATTTTCGACGGTTTTCAACCACATCAGAAATAAGAAGCATGTAGGGGGAGTCAGTCTTGAGATCGAAGAATGATTGGGTATCTTCTGCAATCACGGAAGGAGCGAAAGGGCGAAATCCCTCGCGATATTTGATTTTTAGGTTGATCTTTTTCTGCATTTCTTTATTACGAGCATCCCCAAGTATTGAGCGATTGCCAAGAGCACGAGGCCCCCACTCCATTCGTCCCTGGTGCCATCCGACAACTTTACCGTCATTCAGATGATCCGTGACAATATCTATCATTTTTTCAAAATCATCGATATGATGGAATATAGCCTTGAATTTTCGGGCCATGAGTTCTGTATCGAGATCACTAAATTCGGGACCTATGTAGGCTCCCTGCATTGTATCATGATGATTATCAGCAATAGCGCGCTCGGCGCCATAATATTGATGGTATGCAGCAAGCGCCGCTCCGAGCGCCCCTCCGGCATCGCCAGCCGCCGGCTGTATCCAAATATTCTCAAAAATCCCCTTTTTCAGCAGTTTCCCGTTGGAAACACTGTTGAGTGCGGAACCACCAGCAAGGCAAAGATACTTCGCACCAGTCATCTTTTTTGCTGTAACGGCCATTTTAATAACGATCTCATCATGCAGTTGCTGTATCGTATACGCAAGATCACAGTGGTGTTGTTCAATATTGCTTTCAACAGGTCTGGTTTCGAACCCGAAAAGTTCCTTCCATTTCTTTTCGTTGATCATTCTGAGACCCGTTGCATACTTAAAATAATCCTGATTCATCCAAATCGAGCCATCGTCTTTAATATCCAGTAAGTAGGTAATGATTTTTTCACGATATTCTTTGATTTTCATCGAGTTCGGGTTTCCATAAGGTGCCATGCCCATCAATTTGTATTCACCAGAATTAACCTTAAAACCGAGAAAATATGTAAATGCCGAATAAAGCAGCCCCAGCGAGTGGGGAAATCTCATTTCTTTAAGAGGCTTGATGACATTGCCCCGACCATGCATAATGGTCGCAGTTGACCATTCGCCAACTCCATCAATAGTGAGGATAGCCGCTTCATCAAAGGGTGATGGGAAAAACGCACTAGCCGCATGACTAATATGATGTTCTGGGAAAAGCAGCTTCAGCTGTTTAACATCAAGCGATGGCTCGATCACTTGCAGCTCATCCCTGATGAGCTTTTTCAGGAATAATTTCTCCTTCAACCATACCGGAACGAAAGAGAGAAATTGTTCAAGTCCCTTGGGTGCATTCACGTAAAATGTTTCAAGCAAACGCTCAAACTTGAGTAGCGGCTTATCATAGAAAACCACAGCATCGAGTTCTGCAATCCTGAAGCCGCTCTGCATCATGCAAAACTTCACCGATTCGACAGGAAACCTACTGTCCTGTTTGATGCGTGAAAAACGCTCTTCCTGAGCTGCGGCAACGATACGACCATGTTCAATCAACGCGGCAGCAGAATCATGGTAGAAAGCTGAAATGCCAAGTATTTTCATATATTTGATAAGAAATTCTTTGCAACCAAATCAAATGCTAACCGGGCTACCGGAATTGCTGTCGCCCCAGCCATGCGCCCAGCTTCTCCGCCCACCACGCGTGAATCCGGGCTCCAGGATGACCATTTCCGCCGACCAGGAGCTTCTCCGGGCGTGTTTCCTCTCCTCGGTAAACCACATCCAGTTCCTCGATTCCTGCAGTTCGCATCCCGTCGCTCATGAGCCGATACTCTTCCGGCCCGGGCGGTCCGTAATCTGAAATGGTTGCGACCAGAAGACGAGCGTTCTTTCCCGCAAGAAACTCCTGCATCTGGCGAAGCAGAAGAACGGTGACTTGCGTCTGGTCCTTTTCGCGGTCCACCAATCTGTATTTCAGTTCCGTCCGATGGAGAAGTGTGACCAGCGCCGAGTATTCTTCAAACGGCCAATTGGAGACTACAAACGGAGGAAATGCCTCAAGCCGTCCGTCGCGCAATTCGACATGAGGAGGTGAAAATCGCTGACCGCCAAACGAGCGAAACGCGTCGAGCATGTAATACGTGAGGACATTGCGTCCGGAATGGAAGGGAACAAATCCATAGATCACCAGGGCTGGCTGGATGTGACGCTGATCGACAACCTCGCGGAGCAACTGAAAGGACTGGTATGTGCCATATCCAGGCGTTCCGAAGTTCAGGAACCGCAAATGAGGAAATTTTTGCTGCAGTATCCATCCAAACGTTTCGTCATCGCGCACTCCATAGCCCTCAGCGAGCGAGCAGCCGATAACGATGACTATCGGGCCGTCGGCGGCAGTTGGAGTCCCGGTTGTGCGTGAGCCGTCGGGAAGAATGGTCATCGGTTCATGCGGCCCTTCGTGTGCAGGGTGGACTCCAGGATTGTTCCGCCATCCCAGGGCGGGATCCCGCACAGCCCATCCCGTGGACTGCTCCGACTGTTGGACTCGGAATACCGGCACGTGGGCCAGTCGCGCCATAACCTCCCCGATCCCGAAGCACAGCGCAAGTGTGAAGAAGACCCCTGCGGCCCATAGTTTTACTGGTCTCAACAACCGCTCTTGGACCTCCGTTTTTTTGATAAGGTATTGCTTTCGGTGGATGGAAGTATAGGGGGACTTTTTTTTACTTGTCAAGGGATATTACGCATCGAAAGACAAAGGTGTAAACACACAGCATAATCAGTGGTCTAAAGGTTTATCGCCTTCCGATATTCCTTGATGCGTCATCGAGACTTGCCCGTTCCTGATAAAGCATCCTCAGGTTCTTACGGGCCTCCTCATAATCCGGGTTAAGGTTTATCGCCGTCTGATATTCCTTGATAGCGTCATCAAAACGTCCCTGATTATGATACGCCACAGCCAGGTTATAATGGGCCTTAACATGATCCGGTTCAAGGGTTATCGCCGTCTGATATTCCTTGACAGCATCAGCAAGACGACCCTGCTTATGATAAGCTACACCCAGGTTGGTATGGGCATCAGCAAAATCCGGTCTGAGTTTTATCGCCATCTGATATTCCCTGACAGCATCATCAAAACGTCCCTGTGTCCGATAAACCAACCCCAGGTTGAAATGGGGCTCAAACAGATCCGGCCTAAGGTTTATCGCAGTCCGATATTCCCTGACAGCGTCATCGAGACGACCCTGTTCCTGATAAGCCTCTCCCAAGTTGTAATGAGGTCGAATCTTGTCGGGACTTTTCTTGACCACATCCTCCCACAGTGTCGCCTTATCCGACCAGGCCATATTCCTCGCATAGGCTGTCAGTGATAAACCGATCACCATCAAGATCATGACCGGTATAAATACTTTCGCTACTCCGTTTGTCTGGTTTGCCGGCCGATCATAAAGGAAACCAACCCCCGACATGATAGCCATAAAAAATCCGACCGAGGGGAGATACAGCCTGTGTTCGTAAATGACATCCCGAATAGGAATAATACTCGATTCAACCGATAAGGTCACAAAAAACCAGAATATCCCAAAAGAAATCAACCTGTACCAGCAACGGTTTGACTGGTCTGATTTGTACGAACGGTAAAGCAGATATATCCCCCAACAAAAAAAACCCAGAAGAATAAAAAAAGACAAAAACACAGGAGGGGTAAAGAATGTTTTGTATATGGGATAATCGTAATCAAGATTCTGATGAATCGGCAAAAACAACAACCTGATGTATGTGACAATGACTCGGAACTGCGTGTTCAAATAATCCCACCGCGAGACATCCGCGTAACCTGCCATTTTTGTTAATTCATCAATCCCTCTGAACCCTGTTGAGCCACTCTGCGTTAACATCATGGACAAAGGGATAATAAACATCGTCAACAGCATGAGAAGCAGGGCAAGCAGGTAACGCATCCGCTTCTTGATATCTCCCGGGAAAAACATGAACTCATAAAGAAAGACCATCACCGGCAAGGTAAAGGCAATCTCTTTTGTCCTCATGGCCAGGAGAGCGGAAAGGATCGACGCCGCAAAGAAAGCATACCTTGCCCTCTTTGATGAGTCGGAACCCCTTGCCTTGATATACATGACGAGAGAAACCAGATAAAACAGCGTCGATAGAGATGCGAATCTTTGGACAATATATGTCACGGCCTGGGTCTGAACCGGATGGCTCACAAAGAGAAGGGCTGTAAATAACGGGATCCAGCGGTAGGGATCTGAAGTCTTTAATACATCCTTCTGAAGATAAGCAATCACATACGGGGTCTTGAAGGTAAGAATCATCAACCCGTAAACAAGCAGGGCATTCAGCAGATGAATCAAAAGGTTGAAAATATGGTAGCCGGCCACATTGAGTTCGTGCAGTTGATAGTTTAACGCAAAGGTCAGGTTCCCGATGAGTCGATTGTCATAGATATTTTGCGAATGGATCAGATGACGAACATCTGTTATACTGGAATTATTAATGATATTAGAGATATCATCATAGGCAAACGGAGCGTTGAAGGTATTCGAATAAATCAGAATGCCCAACGCGACAATGATCAGGATATGGACAAACGGTTTTCGGAAAAAAGCCGCTGACCTGACAGGCCCATGCGTCATCTTGTCGGTTTTTTTCTTGTTATCTGATACTTTTCTCTTTGATTTTTTTCCCATCGATAACCTTAACCTTTAAACGTTTCTCAGGTCTCCGACCGTTTTTCACGACACATCATCCCGTTCCGTCTTGTGCATTACCCAATATCCGTTTTTACAGGAAAAGGCAATTTGGAATTGAATCTCTCGGCGGCAAACTGCGGAGAATCTTCGCTCCGGGGGCTCGCCGCGGATTCACTCTCTTTCATAAAAAGCATTGCTTCTAAAAATCCCACATGGTATAAATTCACCGTTTATATACGGAATTACAGAAAAAACTTTTCACAAGGGGTTAAAATGAAACGGATTCTCTTTCCTTTGCTGTTATCTTTTGTTTTTAGCATCTCCTTTCTTGCTGTCTCTTTTGCCGCAGGCGCCAGGACCATCACCATCCTTTACACCGGCTCCGTAAAGGGGACCATTGATCCATGTCCTTCCTGAGGTAAAAAAAGCTCGGGCGGTCTGGCCCGACGCGCACAGATGATAGAATCTATCCGGAAAGACGAACCATCAGTCCTGCTCCTGGATTGCGGGGCCGTTTTCGATGATCAAAAAGATACGGCCGAATTACAATTTCAGGCAATGGAACTGATGGGATACGACGCCTTAAATCTTGGAAGTCCGGAGTTTATTTTTGGGAAGGAATTCCTCGAGCAGGCACGTTCCCATCTCTCCTTCCCCTATATTGCATCAAATCTGCTCTATGGCGGCACGCTCCCCTGGACCCGGGAGTACCTCCTCAAGGAGGTGGGCGGCATTAAAGTTGCCATTCTCGGCGTTTTAGATCCGGATGACCTCGCACAACTCCCTGATCGGGAACAGGCGAAAGGGTTAGAGGCCATACCCCCTGAAGCCGCCCTCAACAGGCTGCTGCCCGAGGTGAGGGGAAAGGCCGACCTAGTCATCCTGCTATCCCAATTCGACGCAGAGAAGACCCTTGCGCTGGTAAAGGCCGTAAAAGGAGTCGACGTGGCCATTTCGTCCGGAAAAGATGACGTATTTTTCCCAACGGCGCCCGAGAACGAAAACACCGTGCTTCTCCAGACAGGGTCCAAGGGAAAGACCCTGGGATTACTGAAGATCACCCTCGATGAAAAGCTGGCACACCAGGTGATCGAAAGAAGATATGTTCTGTTGGATAGTTCCGTTCCGGGCAATGGGGAGATCGAGAGGCTCGTAGAAAAGCATAATAAGGCCCATGAAACAAAACAACAGGAGAAAGCACGCAAGGAACTGAAGGAACTGATGGAGCCGCTGCAATTGAGTCCGGAGGAGTTCATAGAGCGTTACCGGAAAGAACAAACCGAAAAAGGAAAAGGAGAAACACGGTGAAAAACAATAGACGAACGCTATTGGCGGCGGCATGCTGCCTGATGTTGATCTTGTCGGCAGGGTGTGCCGCTTTGTCTCCCATAACAACAAAAGAGGAACCTCTCGAGGAAAGGGTAAAAAATTACATGCAGGCCCAGATGGAGAGAAAATGGGACCGCGCCTATGCATTTTTTGACTCTTCCTCTCGCGAGAAGGTCGCACGGGAGAGTTACATTTACCGGACCAGAAGCTCGAATTTCAAGGCGTTCTCGATAGAGGAGATCAAGGTGCTTCCCCCGGGGGACCAGGCAACGGTGAAGGTCAGGATGGACATTCCGTATATGGGATACGACTTCAAAGGGGTGTCCCAGATGCAAAACTGGGTTAAAGAAAAGGGAGAATGGTTTGTAAAGTCCGAGTTCTCGTCGCAAAGAAAACCATTTACCCCGCAGGAAAAGCAGAAATAACGGATTTCTACATATTGGCCCCGCTCAAGATACGACTCCCGCTGTCGCCATACAGATAGAAACCGCCTATAGCGCCGGAATCTCCCTCCGTGCGGAACTTGAGGAACGAGATCCCGGACGCGGCCTCCCCGAAACGGGAGGCTACCTCAAACACGTCATAGGCCCCGGCATCGAGGTTGACGGATATCACGCTCCCAGCCAGCAGATTCCCGTCACGGTCATAGGGCTCGATCCTCACCGTAACGGCAACCGCCGAAGGATTGCAGACGACGACCCCGGTCCACCAGTAGCCGTCATTGCCCGGATAGTGCGGCAGGCTGAGCGTGCTCTTGAAATGGGTGTCGTCCAGGAGCGGATAGCTCGCATAGTCTGTGCCGTTGATGGTGCTGTAGGTAAAGTAACCGACCAGGGGATACCGGCCGGTTATCTCAAGGATCGAATGATACAGCGGCTCCCCTTCCCTCTTTCCGAACGGATCCTGGATCTCCAGGATCCTCTTTTCACGGGGCGCCAGCAGGATATCGAGATCCCCTCCCCCGTCCGCCCCGGCCCGTGCCGAATGGAGCTTGACGGAATTCTCCGTATCATTCGGGTTGATCAGGGTCAAGCGGGTTCTCCAATAGCCCGGCTCGGGGACATGCGGCACGATCTTTTTCGAAGAGCCCACCGGGAGCGCAAACAGGGTTTCAACACCGGATGAATCCGAAGTGTATTGAAAACCGCTCAGGATCTGTTCCCCGTTCCCCAGAACCTCAATCCATCCCGATTTCGGCATGCTGTAGAACGGATAGGAGCCGGGCGCAATGGAGAGCCACCCGCGCGCAGCGATCGGTTCCGAGGTCTCCTTCAGGAGTGCGCCCGCCGCGGAATATAAGCGCAGCGTAACCCGGGTCTCTTCAAACGACTCGTTTCTCACACCTCCGAACATCTTTACGCCCCGGACGCCCGGGATCAGCGACGGGGCCGTATCGGGGATCACCAGCCGAGAACCCCGTGCATCGCCCTGGACAACTGTTGCGAGAAAACGATTACCCTCGCCGATCAGGTTGAGAAGATCTACCGGCCCATCGGCCGCCAAGGTGAGCCCCGCGGTTTCGGGCAGCTCATGCCGTCGCACGGGTAAATCGCTGAATAAAAAGACCCTCTTCTCGCCGGGCCCAAGCCGAAGCGGTCCCAAGACCGTCTGGATCGGATTTCCTTCCCCGTTTCGCGTCGTCAATGTCACGCGATCAACCGCGGCGCTTCCCGGATTGGTCAGGGCGAACCCGGACCACTCAGCCCCCTTGGGAGTGTACGGAACGAACTGCTCGTACGCTCTTTTCACATCCGCCTTCAGGACATAGATATTCGGGTCCGCATAATCGGCCTGCGTTAACCGTATGATGTAAGGCGGGGTTGTGGAGGTGATCCGAATGTCCATGGGACTGCTCTCAGATACGATTGCGCGTTTCACCTCAGCCCCGTTCCCATCCACGACAACCACATCAATATTCTGCAAACTCCCCGGTTCCTTTTCAATCCGCAGAGACAGAATATCCCCGGAAGAAGTGGAGATCGTGTACACATCTTCATCGAGGAGGACAAGATTGTACGTCCCCGGGCCGATCTCCACGGTCGCGCTCCCTTTCTCCAGGAAGTCATCCCTGGATCCGGCAAGTCTCACGATCTCCTTATAATCCAGACCGGGGAAAATGGCGGCGCCCACACCAATGGAAAAGCTCAGGGTATCCGGATGGTAGGCGATGCTGCTCCCTGTCCACTGGCCGCCGGTAATGGCCCCGGCCCCATCCAGGAACAGGTCATAGGTGTAATCATTCGTGAGGATCCCGGCTCCCAGGTAGTCCGGTTTCACGAGATCATTCACGTAATAAATCTTTACCGAAACCGACTCGACGTTTCCATTTCGAGAGGTTTGCATCTCGTATTTATAGATCGGGTATGACCATACCTCTACGCCTGCGTCGAGGTCGGCCACAAAGGCCCTTCTCTGGTCCTTGATATATTTGAGAAGCCAGAAATGGAACTCTTCGGGAAAGGAGCCTCGTGCTTGCTCGCCGATGTCGCTGTTGTGCGCAAGGGTCAGGAGCCCTTTCTTGTCCCCGACCCGGAAGATGATGTTATTCTCCGAAGAAGGGAGTATGTTGATATGCTCGTAGGCCGCGGCGCGCGCCCAGTATTCGCAGAGCCCGTACCAGGCGGGCGCTTGCGGATCGTAATGCCTGGCCAGGTACAAGTCCAGCGCCAAACCGTCCGTCGTGCCGGTCGTCAGGAGATTGTACTTCTCCAAAGGCGCCGGATTGCCGCGGTAATCCAGACCGGTGCCGAGCCCCCCTTGAGTATAGGGCCACCAGTAACCCGGCCAGGGACGTGCCTGCGCCTCATAGGTTTCGGCGTAAGCAAAAGGCTGAAAAAAAACCGAAAGGAAAAGAAAAGAGAAGAGCGCCGCAATCGCAGAAAGTTTCATAATTGATGCCAGTTTTGCAAAACCTATTGATTTCATAGTAATATTAATAAATAAGCCACGAACGCCGCAGAGGCGTTTCTTCATAAAGCCACCATGTCCCGTCCGCAGGCCACAATTGTTTAACCACCGGGCGCCCCTTTTCATCGGTAACCGTGACCATGATCAGCCCTGCCTTGACCGGCTCCTCCGTCCTGATCCAGCCGGTCGCCTTTGCGTCGGCGACACTGAATGCAGCAAAGGAAACCCGGTAACTTTTCGAGAACACCCTGCCGCCGGCTTCGATCCTCTCCCCGTACGCCCTCTCTCTATCTCCCTGGCCGACGGGGAGAACATCGCATGGCGCGGGAAAACCGGGCAGAAACAATATGCCCGCTCCGCTTCTCTTTTGGCCGGTTTCCCCCATTCCTTCCCACCGGATTTCTCCGGCAGCCCCGGGCGAGGGAAGCCTGAGCTCACACACAGGAACCGCCTCGGCCGATGCCTCCAGGAAAAACCGCAGGATAGACGCGCCGTCGGGACCGACTTCCGGCACAACCTTCCAAACCTGGGTATGGGGCGGGGCCGAATCCTTGGAAGCGGCATATTCCGACAATATGCTCACTGCGGCCGCGGGCCGGTAGGGAAAGGCCCGGCACTCCTCCGCAAGCATCAGCAGGCCGATCACTGCCAGCAGGACGGAGCCCGAATGCATCACCCTGTTTTTCCACTCCTTTGCCACCGCACACCCCCCTTGAGACCGCCGCCTTAAAAGGAGGGGTCTCCGCACAAGAAACGCAATGAAAAATTGGGGGGCCTTTTTCAAGGCCCCCCACCGAACCATCAGCAGAGGCGATCCATCAGCCTCTGGAAAGAACCCCTGTGTCCGGCATCAAGGCAGGACACAGGGATTCGAGTCCTAATAACTACCTACAACTACTGACCTACAACTACTGGCTTTCTGCACAGGTATCCCATCGATTCGCCGGATCCCGAATTGGCGATCATGGCGAACCCGTCGATGTTCCCGAAAGTACTGGTTACCTTGATGTAGACCGGCTTACCGCCCAGCCCGGTTCCCGTGAACCCTATATTTTCCAGGGCCGCAACAAACATCGATCCTGCCGCAATCGTGCCGGTCGTGAACGTACCCGTCTTACCATCCTGCTGGTATACCGACAGGGTGGCGGTGCCGGCCGTCTTACCGTTATTGACGATGGCAATTCCGTTCCAGTAGGGGTTGTCCGACGTAGCATCAGTCGTACTCGTGAAGTAGGGGAAGAAACACGTAGAAGATCCGCCCTGGGGGCAAATCTTCGCCACATCGATAACACATTCACAAGTAGCAACGCATGTGGCGCAAATACCGCCCGTAGCTTGATCCAGGGTCTCTATCTTAACCGAGATCGTTTCGCCGTTTTTAAGGACGGTAGGATCAATGCGGATATTGGGTATGATTATCCACCAGCGGCTCAGTTTGTTGAGTACATCACCCGAAGTGATTTTGTAGCCTGCATCCACGTTGGTGACTAATGTCACAGCCTGGTTCGCAGAAGCAACCGCAGTACAGAAAGTGTCGGCTATTGGAGTCTTCGGTGTGATACCATCGGCTTTATAGAACGCCCCGGGGCCAAAAGCACGTGGCTGGCCGGCGTCGTTGATAGCGCCCAAACTCAGATAGGCTCCTACAGCACAGGTGTCTTCCGGTTTGGCATACATCCCGAATTGTATATTAGCTGAGTTGGGGTCGGCCCAGTAGGCCCCCTTCCCATCCCCGGCAACACCATTGACCAGGAGCGTCAGCCTGATCCCGATTCTGTGGCCCTCGACAAAGCTTGTACCGGCGGTCTCGCAGTTACAGATATTGAAGATCGCTCTGTAACGTGTTGACGAGTAATCATATAAGGGTACTCCGTCATCATATCCAAGCCGAGTTTGATAATTAAAGACGACATTATCGCAATTTGCCTGCGCACCCTGACATGCAATATTTCCAAGGTCCGTACCACCCTTGCAACTGTTGCAGATATCTATCAGTTGGGCAGAGGCGCCTGTGCTGAAACCGAATAACCCCACCACCAAGGTGAGCAAAACCAATATCTTTTTCATTTTTACGATTACCTCCTCCTTCTCCATAATCTGTTTACTGTTAATAAGCATCTGCACCACGCAAAAACTTAACGTCTTGATTTTTCAGCTTGTCTTGTCTGCATCCCCCCCTTTCTTTTGATCCTTGTCTTTTGATTTTTCCCGTTTCGTTTATCGTTTATAATTTTTCCCGTTCCGTGTCTACACCAAATAGCTACTCACTGTCAACCTTTTTTAATTACCATTTTTTAGAATACGTCATGCCGAATCGAGTTAATGGTAATGGCTTAACATTACAGCCTTATTCCCCTCGCGGTCGTCTGCTATTCAGAACGCAACCCAAAATCCGCCGCCATCAAAAGGACGAAGTCCCCGCATATCCCCCCCAGTTTACTGGATATACCCGTAATAAGGCTTATGCCAACCTCCTTTAGAGCGGGATTCAGGATGAGCCTCCGCTCAGCACTATCCGGCAGCAACTCACGGGTAAAGGACCTCTCGAATATACGGCGTACTATCCAGTCTACCTTGTCATTGACCGCATCCATGGGATCGGTGCCAAGGCATTGAAGCCACATGTATTCTCCCGCATCCAGCGGGTCATAACCGGTCTCCCGAATGCGGTCCACGTATGTGCGGCCGTCTAAAGAATCATGGGAATAATAACCGTTTGCCAGCATGTCCTCTGCGTGTGCCCTGGCTGCTTTATAGAGACCGCTGGAAAAGGTTAGAGGGGAAAGCCCCTGTGTCAGGAGATCACGCAATTCAGGAAAATCTGCAAGAATCTGCTGCGGATCCATGCCCAGGGAGGCAGCCACCGTCAGAGGGGTTTCACGGGCCTGGTTGATCAGTTGAAACAGTTTGGCTTCCGGCCCGGAGATGGAGATAACGGCGCCGAAATCACACGTGGCCAGATAAACATTCCACGGGGCGCCGCCCAGGCGGAGAACGCCCGTGTTGACACTCACGCCCGCCTCCTTGAGAAGAGGGTCGAGGATGTTCCGCTTTTCCTTTCGCAACGGATCCAGTTCATCCCAGAACATATATTCAAATAGGAGTCTGACGGCATCGCCCGGATTGATGAAATTGGCAAAGCACAACATCCCCAAGGTTTCTCCGGTTGTGGCGGCAGGGTACCCTCCGTCCCGAATCCGCGCGTCGTAGCCCCGGCAGTCGGGGGAATCATGCGAATAATAGCCCTTGGCAAACATGTCCTGTGTGTGGGCGCGGGCGGCCTCCGAGAGGTTTCCGTTAAGCGTTACGGGCGGAAGACCCTCCCTCAGGATCTTTTCCAGTTCGGGGAGATCTTTCAGGATTTTCTCGGGATCCATGCCCATGGAGGCGGCAACGGCCAGCGGATTCTGGCGCGCCTGGTTGATAAGCGCCAGCAAAACCTCGTCCTGCGGCGAAGGAAGGCCCTCGGCCGCGGATGCAATCCCACCCGCGCCTCCAAAAAAGGAGACCGTGAGCAACAGGATACATAAAATTCTCGCAATCATCGTCATGTGATGAAACGTTCGCAAGATTCGTGCAAAAAAGACGACCTTTGACTATTTTTTTTTGATTTCCTGGTAAACCGGTAATTGATTAAGATATTATAATATGTTACGTAGCTAACCGTGAGGGATCGATCCCGATATCGATGACCGGGACAGAGGCTGCGCCTCCATCCCTCTGGTCATATCTGACCAACAATGGTCGATTTTGTTTAATCTTCCATCCCCGGCAACGTGTCCGGCATCGTATCATCGGGGTTGCCGCTTCACTGAAAACCGACCATCTCTTCACCACCGCTTTCTCAGTGCCACCCATACCGTCGCCGGATCGCCCTGGATGAGGCCATACGTCCCGGGCGTCTCGTAATCCCTGTCCAGCAGGTTCCTGACGGAAAGTTCCAGATCCAGGCCGTGGATGCCGATATCACGGATGGTCGTACTCATATCGAGAAGCCAGACGCCGGGGACCGAGCGGATCTCCGCGCTTCGAGGGAATATAAGATTTCTCTCGGAAAAATAGCCAAGCCGTAAAAAGGCGGTTACCCTTTCCACCGGCCGCCATGTCCCGGTCAGGTTAAAGAGGGCGCCCGGCCCCCTGTCATAGGGATAGGTCAAATCGGTATAATGCTTTACCACTGTCCCGTCGGGTCGAACAAAGGAAAAATCGTTGTAATGGTAAGTCTCACTCGGGCCGTCATTATCCTGCAGGGTCAGGTTGGCGGAAAAATCGAGGCTCTTGACGGGCGAAAAATGGCCCTCTATTTCCAACCCCGTGATGTTCTGCTGGTTGGGCAGCGAAAGCCCCGCATAGGGATCTTCCATGATGTGCTTCTCGATTCGGCTGACGAAACCGGTCACACTCAGCCCCGCCTGCGGGGAGGGTTTCCATGCAACCTGGAGATTCAACGTCTTTATCTCTTCCATATCCGGTTGCCCCTCTTCCAGAAGCTGCCTGGCAAAGGGCGTCCGGTAGGCGACCCCATACAACAGCTTCATCATCCACTGCGGCTCGGGAGACCAGACGGCCCCGACATTGTAACTCAGATGATTACCGTACTCGTCATGGGCGTCGTTTCTCAAACCCACCAAGAGGTCGACATTGCCGACCTTCTGGTTGTACTGGCCAAAGACGGACCAGAGGCTGGCGTTATAGTCCTTCGCGGTGACCCCCGGCAGGAGATTTCTGTTTTCCGGTCCCAAATAATCGGGCAGGTAGCCGTTCCAGATCGGGGCGTCGCCTATCTCCTTATTTCTGTACGAGAGCCCGCCGGTAAAAAGACCCTTGCCCGACAGAAAGGAGCGATCGTATATGATCTCGCCGTATGCGGTCCGTTCCTTTTGCTTCAAGGTTTTGTCTATGATCTCGTATTCGGGATTCAGCGAGCTGTAAGAGCCGGTAAATCTGAGGGCTGACGATCGATCCAGATTCTTTTTGGCCTCCAGCTTGATAAAGCCAAAGGGTGCATTGCGGCTTTCCCCCCAGGAGAAATCGCCTTCTGCCCGGGTCATGGTGTAGTTCTTCTGGTAGTCGGAGAACAGGCCGGAGACGGTAAGCCAGTCCCCGTAGGAAAAGCGACCCGAAGCCTCGAGGTAGCGGGAATCATCGGGACTTTTTCTGCCATACCGTTGTTCGGGGGGGAACGCCGTTGTATCATCCTTCCAAAATCGAACGACATTGAAGTCGGGGTCATTCTGCCTACCCTCGTGGCCGCTCACCGATAAAAAGGCGTCCCATAATCCCGCATCGTGTCCCATATTCGCATAAAAGCCCCGCTGATTTCCCGGGCTGCCATACAGGATTCCCGTTTCCGCTCCTTCGAGGTCCTTGCCGGTCATGGGCACCATGTTGACGATGCCGGCAAAGGCGTCGGGTCCCCAGAGCACCGAACCCGGGCCGCGGAGGATCTCAATGCGTTTTATCGGGGCAAGGGATAGTTCATGGTCCAGCGGATGCAGGGACTTGCTGATATCGGAGCCCGTGGGAACCGTATCGTAGAGAAACAGAACCGAATCGGGGATTCCCCTGAGATAGGGCTGCGTGCCCCACTCCTTTTTGGCCATGTAAAATCCCGGCTCCATCTCGAGCGCATGGCTCAATGTTTGAATTCCCCTATCCTTCATATCCTCCCGGGTGATGACATGGGCCACGGCAGGCGCCTGCCATGCGCTTTCCTGGCGTCTCGAGGCAATGGAAAGGACCTCCAGATCCTCGCCCACAAACATCAGCAGTGTGTCATTCGGTCCGGTGGACGGCTCCTGGCTTTCTGCCCGAAGCGGTCCGGACTGGACAAGGAAGGCCAGGATGACAAGGGTCATTAAAGGTATGTTGAAAAATTTATGGTTCACAACGTGTCCCGTATACCGTAATTTAAGGATTATCGCCGGGGCGAAACCCGGGCTACCCGTTCTTCTTTGCCTGATTCAACAGAACCCTGAATTTGGCCCTGGTCAATCCAAGGAACCTGGCCGCTGCCGTCTGGTTGTCTCTGCACGTCTCAAGCGCCTGCCGAACAATATCCTTTTCGATCTCCTCCAGCGATATTCCCTCGGGGGGAAGTCGAAAACCGGCATGGCCGGCACGGAGAGGCTGGCTTGTCTTAAGGAAAGAGAGAATTTCGGATGTGATCTTTCCCGTGCCTCGCGCCAGGATCATGGCTCTCTCTATGGCGTTGGCCAGTTCTCTGACATTTCCGGGCCAGGTATGCTCTTTGAGCACACGCAGCGCCCCGTTGGAGAACTGTGTCTTGTCGAGCCCGCCCTCCAGCCGGCGCACGAAATGCCGCGCAAGGAGAATCACATCATCTACACGCTCCCTGAGAGGCGGAAGCTGAATCGGAAACACGTTGATGCGAAAGAATAGATCCTCGCGAAACCTTCCCTTTTTCACATTTTCACTGAGACTTTGATTGGTGGCGCAGATAAACCGTATATCGACGGGTATCTCTTCGTTTCCCCCCACCCGCTGGATTTTTTTCTCCTGAAGGGCTCTTAATAGCCTGGCCTGGGCTTCAAGGGAAAGATCACCGAGCTCGTCCAGGAAAAGGGTCCCTTTATCTGCATATTCAAACTTGCCCAGGCTCTTTTGAACTGCCCCGGTAAATGAACCTTTCTCATGGCCAAACAGTTCGGATTCCACCAGGTTGGGGGATATCGCAGCGCAGTTCACCGGAACAAACCGCTCTTTGCAGCGCGGGCTTGCATTGTGGATATATCTGGACAGAAGTTCTTTTCCCGTCCCGGATTCACCGCTTATCATAACGGCCGCATCGGTCCCGGCAACCATGGCGGCAAGATCCATTACGGTGGTCATCTTTTCGGAGGCGTACACGATATCTTCGCCGCCTGCCGTCTTGCGGATTTCCCTCTTCAGATCCCTGTTTTCGGCCATAATGCGCGACAGGCCGAGCGTCCGTTCCACGGTCAGCAGGATACGAGCCTCTTCGAACGGTTTGATAATGTAGTCAGCCGCCCCCTGTCGCATGGCTTCCACGGCCGACTCCACTGTGGCAAATGCGGTGATAAATATCACAGGGTAGGGGATCTCCATCTTCATGATCTTTTTCAGGAGCTCTATTCCGTCCATCCGAGGCATCTTTATATCCGTTATGATCATATCGAAAGGTGTGGCGCGGATCATCTCCAGGGCTTCCATGCCATCTCCCGCCTGGTCTACATGATACCCCCTTCTGCTCAGCATGATGGAAAGCAGGTGCCGCATTCTCTCTTCATCGTCAACGATCAGTATCCGCGCCATGGCGTCCTTCCCCCGTTAAACCCTGTTGCCTCTGCCGGAAACGGCGGCATGTAAAATGCCGCCCTGCGACACCGGTATTTCCATCCTGAACAGGGCACCCCCTTCCCTCCTGTTCTCCGCGCTGATGACGCCGCCATGCGCCTTAATCGCCTGGGAAGCGTAGGCAAGTCCCAGGCCGGCGCCCTTTGCGCGTGTGGTAATAAAGGGATTGAAGATCTTCTCAATATTTTCAGGGGCAATCCCCTCCCCATCGTCCGCTATCTCTGTTGTCCAGGCATCCGCCAGGCGGGTCGCCGTCACCTGCACCACGCATTTGTCCCCATTTGCCTCAAAGGCATTTTTTATGACATTACCAATTGCGCGGATAAGCAGATCGGAATCCACGTATGCATAACAGGGGACAGATGGGATATGAGACCGTATTTCACAGGGCGTCCCGGTTTTTTGAAGTTCAAATCTCGTTACAATCTCCTTGAGCAGGGCGTTCAGATCCGTATGGCGAAAAGAGGGCGCGGACGGACGGGCGAACATCAGGAAGTCTCCAATCAAGCGGTTCAGACGCATGATCTCATCTTCGATATAAAAGACCATTGTGTTGTCGGAGGAGAGGGCAAAATCTTTTTTCAGGACATCAAGCGAACTCTTTATGATGCTTAAGGGATTTTTGAGCTCGTGCGCAATCATCAGCGAAAATTTCCCCATCTCGGCCAGTGTCTTCTGCCGTCTCATCTGCTCGTTGGCTTCCTCAAGGGACTTCCTGTTCCTCTCCAGGGAATCGAGCATAACATTGAAAGCCACTGCAAGCTCTCTTGTCTCGGGAAGAGTTCCCGGCTGCGCCCGTAAATTACGATCTCCTTGTGCCACCCTCCTGGCCGCCTGGGCCAACCCCTTTACCGGAGCCACCAGGGAACGGGAGATGAAGTAGAAGATCAGGACGGCCAGGCAGGTCAGGCCGCCGGCGAGCCAGATAAAGTAGGTTATCATCGTCGCCCAGAGCTGGTCTATGCCCTTCGTACTGTAGATAATTCGCACCTTTCCGACCAAGTTCTCTTTCGATTCCTTATTGTATTCAAAAGTCTGGCTTTCTTCCCGTGATTCTGTCAGAAAAACCGGCGTTTCCATGACGGGAAACGAGCCGGAAGTCGCTTCAGGTATTCGGATGAGCTCTTTGTTATGGCTATCCAGTATGGCAACCCCGACCACGTCTCTTTCAGACATAAGATTGACCGCCAGTCTCCGTAACATGGGTCTGTCGTCGATCAGTATACCCAGTTCTGCGGTGAGCGCAAGATACTTTGCCAGAAATGATATGTGCTCTATAAACCGCTTCTGCGCGAACTGGTGCGTAATGTTCGCCCCGATATAGCCCAGGGTGAATGTGGTCGCACTGATGAGCATAAAGGCTGCAAGAAGGATCCTGACATGGATGCCCGGATTTTTCATGGCCCCACCTCTATGGATGGAGGTCTCTTTTCAGGAACGCCAATCCCCAGCTTATCGATGACCCGAAGATTCAGCCATGTGTGAAAAACAGGGTTCTCTTTTTCGCAGGCTTTCCCCATCAGCATTTTGGCCGCCAGCCGGCCGGTCTGCCTTCCGAGTTCTTCATAATTGAATACAAAGGCCAGAGCGGCGCCGCTTTCATAAAAAAACCGATTATAGCCTATTACGGGTATTTTCTTGAATAAGGCGTCCTTGATAATGTACTGTACAATGCTTTCCGATATGACCGTTTGATCGGGGATAAGCCACAGGGCATCTATATTTTCCCAATTTTGTTTCAGAGCAGCGGGAATATCTTTTTTGGATGATACCTTAAGCGGAACAATTTCCAAGTCCAGAGAAGGGGCTTCCGCAGCGGCTTTCATGAAAAACTCGGAATTGTACCGAGGGTCATAGAGGAGGCCGAGACGTTTGATGGTCCTGAGCCCCTGATCGATCATCTCAAGCTGTCTTTGCGCCGGGATATCCATCGGAACTCCACATGCGGTCTCGGCCTGGCCGGATACCCCGGGGGGATTCAGGATCATGGAATAGAGCCAGGCGGTTTTCGCCAACACAGGGTCTTCCCGGGCAAATCTGACGGCTTCGGGACCGACGGCAACGAAGAGATCGAATTTTTCTCCGGTAAGACTCTGCATGAGAATGTCTTTACTTTTGCCCTTGAACTTTTCAAGAGAGAACACCCGGACTTT
>JAPLJX010000216.1:0-20599 GCA_026388375.1 Deltaproteobacteria bacterium | reverse complement strand
TTCCTTCCACAGCTTCCATATAAGGCCGGATATCCCGAGAGACTAAAATCGCCACTTTCGGTTCGCGGATCTCCTCTCCGTGCAAAACAGCGGTCCCCGGAAAAACCGAACAAAGCATAACAAAAAGTAACCACCGCCAAAAGGTGAGACCTTTACACAACGGATCAAGTTTTTTATTCTTGATGCTCCAATTTTTCATTGGAAAATGCATTTATTCAATGATAACATATTAATATTAATTGACATCTACTCATTTTTCTTCCGCTTTTTCACAACTTTCAGCAGCACGAAAAAACCTTTGAACATATACCGGAAAAGGCGTGGATTTGAGATCACATCAATAAATTTCCTAATCAAAACCGACGGTCTGAAATAGAACGCCCCTAACATCTCCGACCTGGCTTTTTCCATATCCTCTCTGGTAAAGCCGTGAGGCACAAAAACGGTGCTCAGGGTATTCATTTTGCGCCAATCCTTTTCAAATACGCCATATTCAGCAGCACTTTTATAGAGGGCCGTTCCCGGGAAAGGTGTAAGCTGCATAACAGAGATGTCATCCAGCGGCAGATTCAATGCCAACTCTTTTGTACGTCTCAGCGACTCTACGGTCTCTCCGGGAAATCCAACCATAAAGAAACCCTTCGTTTTAAGTCCCGCTTCTCGACTCCAACGAACGGCTTCTTCCATACGGGAAAGATCTTCCCCTTTCTTCATGGCATCGAGGATTCGCTGATCACCGCTTTCTATCCCGTATGAAATGTGCCAGCAGCCGGCCTCTCTCATGAGTTTTAATATATCCGCTGTGACCCGGTCGGCTCTGCCAAGGCATGACCAGGTGATATCAATTTTTTCCGCCATGAGTCTTTCACAGAATTCTTTAACCCACTTGTGGGAAAGAATAAAGGTGTCGTCTTCGATTAATATCTCTCTGACCCCAAAATTATTCGCCAGATCTTTAAACATGTTGATCGCGTATGCCGGACTATATGAGCGGACTGTGTTTCCGAAAACAGAACGGTCGCAGAATTGACACCGATTGGGGCATCCCCTTGCGAGAACAACCGAGGCGCAGGGAAACCGGTTTATCCTTGCCGGGGAGGGAAGAAAAGAATCGGGAAAGCCACGCAAAAGCCGCCATGCCGGCAACGGCAGCATGTCCAGATCATCAATAAGCGGACGGCGCACGTTCAGCGAAAAATGACCATTGAGTCTAAGCGCCGTTCCGGGAAGCGTCGTGGGTATGGTTCCCGTTTCATCGATGGCCCCAAGAATTTCAGTAAATGTTCGTTCCCCCTCGCCGATGACTGCCATGTCGAAGCTATTGAACTCTGCCAATGTCTCCTCCGGGAGAGAGGTAACGTGGCACCCGCCGATGATTGTAATAATTCCTTTATCTAACTCTTTTAAGCATTCCGCCAACTTTCCGGAGGCAACGATCCCCGCCGTCGTTGAACTGATTCCGGCTATGTCGGGCTTATATTCCCTTATTTCGGTTACGGTCTGTTCGACGGAAAGATTTTCAGCAGCGGCATCGATAATCCGAACATCCATCCCTTCCCGTTCAGCGACAGCAGCAAGGCATACCAAAGCATACGAAGACTCGGTGTTTCCCGCTCCGGCGAAACCGCCATATCTTTCCTCCAAAGAGATCGGTGATGAAATGAGGGCAACGCGGAGCATAATTATTTCTCTTCCATCCGCATGGCGATCAACTGCGTCAGTCTTTTAATCTGTCGGCGCTGCACGGAAATGACGAGGGAGAATTGCAGGCACATTAAGAACAATATCAGTATGGAAAAAAGAAAAAGAGTCGTAACGGGTGAAACGACGCCTATTTGCCTTGAAAACCAGAGGAGCCAGTCATACTTGATAACAATCAGCGGAGCCACAATACCAACAGTCAGCCAGAGCCAGCAATAGGATATATCAAGCCTTCCTTTCTGAATCAATCTCACAACGAGAAAGAATAATGCCAGGCTGATCACCAATGAAACATAAAACTGCTTAGGGTACATACTGTTTCCACCTCCTTTGACTTAAAATAACCATCACGATGGAAAGGATCATTTTGATAACATAATACAGCGGTTTTAATCCGGTATGCATGGACACGCCGCCGGAACGTTCCAGCATGACCACGGGGACCTCCTTCACACGAAAACCTGCATAATGCGCCATCAGTAAAACATCGGCATCCGGAAAGTCATGCGGGAACTGCCCGCGTGAAAATAGTTCAAAGGCTTTCCTGTTCAGACACTGAAAGCCCGACGTCGGATCGGTAATTTTATATCCTGTAAACACCGATAATATCATTCTGAAAAATTTCTGCCCCACTTTACGGACAAAGGATGTTTTATAATTATTCTTGGAAGATAGATATCTGCTTCCTATGACGATATCTGCTCCTCCGTCTAAAACAGGGGCGAGAATTTGAGGCGCTTCATCGGGAAGGTGCTGGCCGTCGCCGTCCATCTGGACAATGAATTCATACCCGTGTTGTAACGCATAAAGATAACCCGTTTCCAAAGCAGCGCCGTAACCTAAATTTATAAAATGTGTAACCACATTGGCGCCGGCCGCGGCGGATTCACTGCCGGTATCATCCGATGAACAGTCATTCACGACGAGTGTCTTTGCTGCCGGCAATACGCGCTTTACCGCCCTTACAATTTCGGCGATCCGACCCTGTTCATTATAAGCCGGGATCACCACCAGAACTTTTTGATCTTCACGTATCATGTTATCATTATATCGGTTATTTTGTTTTCGAACCTATAATAATCTCAACCATCGACATTCTATGTGCCACGATAATTCTAAGCATTTGGAAATTACCGATTCTCCGTTCAGGCAAAAATAATTTTCGCTTACGCAGCATTAACGGCATCCCGGCAATAGCGGAAATATACGCTTTCACGATTGTCGCCGCCACTTGAAAAAAATTCGATTGTGCCGAAAATTCGATCAAGTCCCCGGAACGGGTGATCATGGCAAAGATCTGCACCAAATATCGCCATATCGTGGCAAAAGGAAGAAATAGTAAAAGAACGGGAGGAAAATTTTTCACCGCCACCCAAAAATGATTCCGTTCCACAAAAAACACTTTCTGAAGACTATATTTCCCCGTTGTCATAGAATAATAATGGGTAACCTGCGCATCAGGCGCGACTACCGTTTTAAATCCGGCCCACCGCAAACGCAACCCCAGATCCGTGTCTTCACAATACGCAAAGAATGATTCATCGAATAGGCCGACGGCCTCTAAGGCATCCGCCCGGAAAAGGCAAGCGCAACCGCTCGCGACAAGGACCTCTTTTGGAGCCCTGAGTACAGGCAGCGCCTGGCCCCTCATCAACTGGCGGGACATCCCATCCAAAGCAATCCCGACACCGCATGAATCCAAGGCGTTCGGTCTGTTGCCATCAGCAATGATGGAAGCAACCGCACCGATCTTGGCGTCCTTTTCAGCCACCTCGATCAATTTACACAACCATTGTGGCGAAGCAATGGCATCATTGTTTATTATGGCGATGTACTTGCCATTGGCAGCTTCTATCCCTCGGTTATACCCTCCCGCAAACCCCAGATTACGATCTATTCGGATGAACCGGAACTGGGGATACTTCCCTGTCACCATCCCCTGAACGTCTTCCTGAGAGCCGTTATCAACGACTATTATTTCTCTGGGCTCATAATCCTGATTGAATAGACCGGCAAGGCATTGGCGGGTAATCTCCAAGCCATTGCAACAAACCACAACAACGGAAACCAGTGGATGTTCCATCTTCTATCTCACCCTCTTGTACCAAAGTGACCGCCCCAGGAGATGGGCAACGAGGAAGAACCGGCGTCTGATCTGGAGCCACGGCCGGAAACGGATGCGGAGGAATTCTGTCCGGCTGGCCGCGTGCCTTCGATATCGGATGGTCTTCACCGGAACGAACTCGGCGGTTCCTACAAGGGCGCACAACTGCCCGAGCCACATGTCATGCATCGGGATCCGGCGGGGAAACGGGAGCGCCACAGTCAGAAGTTCCCGCGAAAAGGCAAGACAGCAGCCGAGATACCGGTTGTCAAACACATTCCTCCAGAAACCGGTCCCCACGTTAAGCCGGGCAAAGATGGAATCTTCCGTAACCTGTTCGACATCGTCCACCACATAGCCGTCGAGGGCGATAAGGTATGGTCCGGTCGGCGCCTGGGCAAATCTCTCCCGGATCACCGTCGCCTTGTTGTCGAGCCAGATGTCATCCTGATCGGCAAGAACTATAATATCTCCCCGCGCCTGGCGCAAGGCGTTTTCAAAATTGAAGGCCGGGCTGAAAAAGGTATTGCCGGTAAACAGGCGAATGCGATGATCGGCGAAGGAACGTATGACTTCCAGCGTCCTGTCGGTAGATGAATCATCAGAGATCACCATCTCATCGTCCGGGGCCAGTTGGGCAAGGATCGTCTCCATCTGGCGCCGGATGAAGCGCTCGCCGTTGTGGGTCGCCATGCAGACAGAGATGCGTTGGGGGGTCAATAGTCGATCGTCGATTCGTTCAAACCGTGAAGGCTTCTTTCCCAGTCATCAATCCCTCAATTACAAGGGATTAAAGGTTCCCCGCCTCTTAATCGGTTCTCAACATTTGCAAAAAAAGACAGAGCGTTTTTTGTGAACATGTCAGCATTGAATCTGTGACTTTTTTCGTACGCCTCTTGAGCAATTCTTTTTCTCAATCCATCATCATCTATGACTTTTAATGTACATGATATCAACTCTTCCACTGTACTGAACAGAAATCCACTGATTTCGTGCTCGACGATTTCTCTTTGGCCGCCACCATTTATAACAATGGGAACGCAGTAATTTTGCATCGCTTCGACGGTTGTCATCCCGAAATGTTCGACTAAATGGGGATCTTTCTCGCCCAAACCACAAGCATGCCAGAAAATTGAAGCTTCGGCGTATAGTTTCAAGATATCCGAGTTAGTCAAGTTGGACATTAATTCAATATTGGTCGACTTAATCGCATTTATTTCTCTTTTTACTTTATTAAAATAGGGGTTATCTCCTGCACTGCTACCGGCAATGATGAATCGCCATTCCCGCTTCACACGGTGGTCTCTTTTACA
Source organism: Deltaproteobacteria bacterium (assembly GCA_026388375.1). GTDB lineage: Bacteria > Desulfobacterota > Syntrophia > Syntrophales > UBA5619 > UBA5619. The sequence goes on along the minus strand of JAPLJX010000216.1, from coordinate 15,481 downwards.
GAGCTTGCGGAATGCCCTGATCATCTCCAACTGTTTTTTACTGCCACATGCTTCGAATCTTGTCACGGACAGTATGATTTTTGATTTTTTATCAGAACTTTCTGCACCATGATACATATCCACAGGAGGATACAACCGTAATGTTGGATCAAGTCCCCACCTTTGCTTCACCCAGAATGATCCGTAATTCCCATTTGTTAAAATATAATCGTATTTGTCCACACTGAAGAATCTTTCTTTTTCCCTATCAGGAAAGTGGCAAATAAAAATGGATAGAGTAGATAATGGCTTTACCTTCGTCAGCATATTCGCATTAATGAAGATATCGTATTTCAGGCTCTCCTGGCTGATGATGTCGAAAGGATTGGTCTCTTTGTTGATAACCGCACCTTCATCAATATCATTCCAGCCGGCTTTCTCAAAGAACGGTATTTTAATGATTTTTAGTTTGCAGTTGGACAGGTCGATATCAAACCATTCTTTATACTGCTCAAGGGTAATATCTTTATTCGCGATGTATGTGATATCATATTTATCCTGAAGATTTTCCGCTAATTTAGCTGCATAACGCTGCCCTCCACCGACAAGATGAAAAGCATGGTCATAAATTCCAACCTTTATTTTCCGCAGACCCAATACCACTTCCAACTGGCTAAAAAAATTAGCTGCCCTCCGGGGTCCAAACACTTCCTGTACGATGTCTTTCAGGTCATCAAGAACCTTGACGATAATTTCTGTAGGTTGATATTCGGCCACTTTTTTCACTGCCTGAATCAGAGAGCGATATAGATTTTCCATATCGTTTTTCAGGTAAAACTGGGATGTTTTAATACTGCCCGGTAATTTAAACGGGAAATGCTTCCCGCGGAGAAGCATCTTGTTTCTTGAACTATAATATTCACAAAACCCGGTAGAGGTTACGCCATGATATTTATGATAAACGACACTTTTTGGTGAATAAAACAGACTCCATCCCTTGTCACGACATCGGATGCTATAATCGATATTCTCCATATACATCACGAAATCTTCATCGAAACTGCCAACATCCACCAGGCAATCCCTCCTGAAAAAAACCGATCCACCTGAGAAGAAATTTATCTCCATTGGCTTCTCGTATTGCCCCGCGTCTTTTTCATCAAATCCGATATCCCGAAAGTAAAAGTCTCCAACTTCCTCAACTCCGACACTATTGATCGTCTTTTCATCAGAAAAGAGTATCTTGCTTTGGACCACACCAATCCTGTCATCCCCGGCCATAATATCGAGAATCCCCGTAAGCCAATTTTTCTCTACGACGGTATCCGGATTCAGGACACCCACATAGGAACCGGTGGATGCGTCGATACCCAGGTTTAGTGCCTTTGCATAGTTATTGACGGTGTTCTCTATGATTTTAATCTCAGGAAATTTATCTCTTATCGCAGGGACAGATCCATCTTGAGACAAGTTATCCACCATAATTATTTCCAGCGAATAGCCATCTTTATCTACCTTAAGCAGTGATGCAAAGCATGGTACCAGGTATTTTAAGGCATTATCATTGACAACGATAACAGAAATCAGGTCTTTCACTTTTCATACACCTTGCTTCTTCTCAATTTCTTCATTGATCGCCCTTAACTTCTTTCTGATGACCTCTCTGTCGGCCTTCATTTGGAAGTCACTCAGCCGGACATAAGTCCTTGCCTCCATAGTCTTTAGTGGAGCTGTTTCTGAGGGGGATGTTTCTGAGGCGCTCGGGACATCATTGAATCGCCATGAATAATGTTTCAGTCTTCTTTTTACAGTGTGATAATAAACCGAAAAACCTGCCCTGCTGATTGTCAGCGCAGATATTTGCAACAACGGGAAAGGTCCCAGTATTTTTTGATAAACCAAACGTCGAAAGAATTCCGCCAATCTCAATACCCGGGAGTTTTTGATCATGTTTAGATCGGATTCAACATTCTTTATTTGCCCGTCACGCTCAGTGAGAATCTGACTAAGGCTATTGATATAAACATCTTTTTCATACATAGCTTGGTTGAGGTTGGCGATCTGCCTGTCGCGTTCGGCCGGGACATGATATAGCGATGAAACTTCTTCTTGCGAAAAGACATCATTTTTTGCAGTCAAAGCAATAAAGCTACTGTAGTCAAAAACATATAAACGTTTGATACTATCAGAACGCTCGGAATCAGGTGGCGGAATCAGCGGAATATGCAATATACCAGATATTATCAGAACGAGACTTGTACGTTCTCATTATAATTTTTTGTATAACTTAAAAGAAAAACGGGAATGGCCGAAATAACTGATGATGGTGGTAATCGGGATTAACAGTGCCGCCGATATTTTGGGATCAAGATGGAATAATTCCACAAAAACGGGAAGAAGAACAAGGCCAAGACAAAAGCTGAACAGGTACATGGAAAAAAAACGCAAAAATTCCGGTACAATGGCGATGCCCCTCGAAGGGGATCGAAAAGTGACAAACTTGTGGAATATGTAAGCATTGATAATGGCTAGAATATTCGATAGAACCGCCGCCAGCATGTAGGCAACATATCTCTTCAAAAAAAACAGAGTGAAAAGGAAATCAAGGCCCACGAATACAGCGTATCCAAAGACGGTATTCCAGAGGCCCACGATCAAAAACTTGATCTTGACCTCATGACCCTTCATTAAATCACGAGCCCATCCAGATAATCGTCTAATCGAAATTCACCCTTTCTTTTTCTACCACTAAAGGTCTTTTCAAGACCTGGGTATGAACAGATCCAATGTATTCTCCAATGATACCTATAAAAAAGAGTTGCACGGAGGAAAAGAAAAAAAGCCCGATCACAAGTGGTGCAATGCCTACGTTGAAACTATTCCAAAAGACGAGTTTGTAAACAAAATATCCCAACGCCACAATCAGATTGAGAATGGCAACAGCAAATCCGGTCATTGTCGCCAACCGGAGGGGCACTTTTGAATGGTTGGTAATACCCAACATGGCCATGTCGTACAGCGTATAAAAATTATTCTTGGTAAATCCCCTTTTTCGGGTTGGTTGCACATACTCAATAACGGCCCTTTCAAAGCCAATATCACAGATTAATCCCCGGAAATAAGGATAAGGGTCTTCAATACTGCGCAGGGTCTCGATCACTTTTTGGTCATACAAACCGAATCCTGTAAAGTTTTTAATCAATTCTATATCAGAAAGACGACCGACAAGATTGTAATACGCCTTGCGAATAGCAAAAAAAAGCGGTGATTCTTCACTCTGCGTCTTGATACCGATAACGATTTTGTACCCTTCTTCCCATTTCTTGATAAATTCCTTGATCATAATGGGCGGGTCTTGTAAATCGGCAACAATGCTGATTACCGCAGCACCCTTTGCCTGCATCAGCGCATGAAAAGGTGAGCGAATATGACCAAAATTTCGGGTATTTACTATAATTTTAACCCTGTGATCTATTTGCGCGATTTCCTTAAGGATCGTCACGGTACGGTCCTTTGAGTCATTATCGATAAAGATATGTTCATATTCATATTGCGGTAAATTGACAAATATGGTTTTCACCTGCTCGTAAAGTTCTTTTACATTTTCTTCTTCGTTGAAGCATGCTGTAACGACGCTGATTTGCTTTAATTCAGAAACCATGGCTCTTATGCCTTCCAATCGTGATATTCATAGGTGGATAAACCGATCGTGTGGTTGGGATAAACGGTCCTTATGGGGTCGCATTGCGAAATTCAGAAATTGCTTTTTGAACCTCTTGTTCGGTCAAATCATTGACTCTAATAAAATTGAACTTCTGATCCATCATTATTAAGGCCAGATCTGCCCCCGTGCGCTTCTTATCTTTTTTCATTGCTTGGATTAAATCATCAGGATTGAATTCTAATTGTTTCTTGGAGATAAGCAAACTTTGCTTTAATAATTCTTTATAAATGTAATCATTTATCTCGTGGGACAATACGCCTCTACTACGAGACACTAAATTTGCCAGAATCATACCGACTACGACTGCCTGCCCGTGCGGAATTTCAAAGTTGGATATCGTTTCGATGGCATGGCCGAAACAATGGCCATAATTCAGCATATTTCTTCTCCCGGAATCAAACTCGTCCTCTTCAATGTATCCTTTCTTGATGAGCAAGGATTCAGCGATAGCCCTTTTCAGAGAGGGAATATCTTTCTTTTTCAGTAAGGGAAATTGTGATCTGATCTCTTCGGTTTTATCCTTGCCCCCCATGATATGAAGCTTAACAACCTCACCCAATCCGCTGTAATAATCCAGTTCTGATAACGTCAATAAAAATTCTGGATAGATGATGATTCCAGATGGTGGGAAAAAAGTGCCTATCAAGTTTTTATAATTTCTATAATTTAGTGATGTCTTACCACCGATGCAACTGTCCGCCTGCGCCAACAGCGTTGTGGGCACAAATATCCACTTGACGCCTCTATACAGTGTTGAGGCGACATACCCGCATATGTCCTGGAGGATACCTCCACCCAGAACAATCAAAGTAATGTTTCTTTTTGCCTGAAGAGTGATTAAATGATCGTACAATTTAGAGACAGACTCTAAATTCTTTAAATCTTCGCTAATCGGCTGGATGACAGCTTGATTTACGCGTATCTTCTCAAAGGTACTGGACTTGTATAAATCCCAGACGGTACCATCAATAATAAATATATGTTGCGGTTGCCTGATGAGGCTATCCATGAATTCGCTCGTTTCAACGAATTCTACGCTGTAATCCCTGATACTGGATTTAATGTTCATTGACAAACGAATCCTCCATCAGCAAATATCACTTGACCCGTTATATATGTATTCGCTTCCGAACAAAGAAAGTAAACAATCTCTGCAATTTCTTCAGGTTCCGCAAGACGACCCAAAGGGATTAGTTTTTTTATTTCTTCTATTTGATCCTTTGTATTGTTAATTTTTGTTAGTTCGGTGTTCGTGTAACCAGGTGCAACGGCATTGACGAGAATATTACAGGATGCCAGCTCGACTGCCAATGTCCTGGTTATACTATTTAATCCTGCTTTGCTGGCGGAATATGTTAATCGACCAGGTTTGGAAACCAAAGTCCAAATGGTGCTGATGTTTACGATTCGACCATATCTTTTTTGTATCATGCGCGGAACAATACCTCTGACCAGCCTGATAGGCGCAATCAGATTTACCTGAATTGTATCGACAATGTTCTGATCCGAAACCTCCGAACCGGTTGCGATCAAGTTTATCCCCGCATTATTTACCAGAATGTCTATCGGCAAATCAGTCGTTCTTAAATATTTGTCGATTGATTCATTCGAAGATAAGTCTAATTGTTTCCGAGATGGCGTTAATACATTGATACCAGCATTACGCATTTTTTTTGTAATAGCCGCCCCAATACCCCTTGAAGCACCTGTCACTAATGCATTAAATTTTCTCATAATTTCCTTCTATAAAAAGACAGGATTTTAATCGATATATAGCCTTATGGAACCGGCTATGCGTAGAACATCCAACACTCCATTCCTCCTCATACTGCTACTGCGGGTGCAGCACGAGGAGGAATTCTGAAGTTACCAAGATTTTCAACGATTGCTTACTCGTATTTTCCGCCCGCTTTTTCAATCATACCTTTGTATCGAGATTCAAGCATAATGATTCTCTGAGCATCTTCCTTAAAGATTAAACCATAATAGTCTCGTTTGTTCTTCAACCATAGCAACTCAAAACCTACTGCCTTGAGAATGCCTTCATCTTTCGCAAGCGCCTCAGGGCATGAAAAAATAACTTTTCTGGTTTCAAAACGATCAATGAGTTTTCCGAGTTCTCTAAAGAATGGAAACGAGTGGGCAGAAACCCCTCCTCCCACAGCACATTCAAGATTTTTCGCCTTAGCTTTTATGAAAAGCCCGCGCGTTATTTCGAGAACTTCCTTCGAGTTAATATCTTCCCGGGTCAAACCAAGGGATCCTGTCAAGTCAACACGGCCCATGATAATACCATCCACTGCACTAATTTCGGGAAGGGCCAGCATTTTGTCAAATGCATTTACGCCAGCTATTGTTTCTATATTTACGGCAAATTTAAGATCTACCTTTTCGTCATCGGGATATACGAGTTTCGTTGCCTGTATGAATTTCTTCAAAGCATAGGCTGTTTCAATCATCGGCGCCACGATTCTTTCTACGCCGATAACACGAGATTCATACATATCCTTTATAGCCTCACAACCACCTATTTTCAGGGTTATCCCGAGGCCGGCCTTCATGCAGACTTCCTTAAGGCGAAGGGCTTCCTCCATGCGCGTGCCTTCTGCTTCAAATTCTGCTTTGATCCCGATTACATGATTGTTTTCTCTCAAATCCGTTAACACATCGACCATTTTTCTTTCTGTTAAGTTCATACTCTGTGCCTCCAATAGTGTTTGTTAATAATTGATTCGGTTTATTTTAATGGTTCCCACGGCGGGATGATCATGTTGGATGAAAACTCTTCCCTGCTCAAAAATGGATACATGTCTTCCAAAGGTTTGGACACCATACGCCCATCGGGCAACCGCTGAGATGCAACTCGGGGAGAAAACAACTGATCTGGTTGCATGTGGATGTCACATAACGCAGGGCCATCTGTTTTCAATGCTTGGTAAATGATATTTAGCATTTCTTCCGGGTTATTTATTCGAAATGCAGATATCCCGTAGGCTGTGGCCAATTTCACCATGTCTGGAAAACTGACCCCGCTTTCCGGACCCTCTCCCACAAAATTCTTGTCAAAAAAGTTTGTTTGCGTAGTCCGGATAGATAGATAACCCTGATTATTAAAAATGAAAATTTTTACAGGAAGCCTGTGATGAACCAGGGTTTGTAACTCCTGTATATTGAGCTGGATGCTGCCATCACCTTCAAGGCAGATAACGCGTTGCCTTTTATGGGCAAAGCAGGCGCCGATTGCCGCGGGGAGCCCATAACCCATAGCTGCACAGCCCGAATTGACCAGATGTCGTTGATTATTTTTCAAACGCATGGTCTGTATGGGTATCACACACGCTGCTCCATTTGCGCTGACCAGCACATCGCCTTCATCTAGGGAATCAGAAAGGACTTCACAAAATACATATGGATTGACCTTCTCTTTGATCTGACGATATTCGGGAAGGACCACAGGATAAAGATCGCGACGTTTATGACACCAAGAGAGCCATTCTGATCGCTCATGGCCTTGGCCTTTCGCCGCCCCTATCTTTTTATCAAGTTCCGCGAGAAAATATTTTGCATCGGCATGAACGGCCAAATCCGGTTTAAAAGTCTGCTTCTTTAGTTCAACCTCATCAATATCGACGCTGATTTTATAGGCCTGCCGTGCTACGGCCTCAAAAGTATAACCAATTTGCCGGACATTCATACGGCATCCGATATTCAAAAGAAGATCCGCATTCTGAAAGATGAAATTTGCACCTCTCTGGCCCAATGTGCTGGGTCTGCCGAAATAAAGGGGGTGATCTGATGGTAAAAGATCAATAGCATTCCAAGCGACAAGCACTGGGATGTTCAATTTATCGATAACATTCCGGAAGATATCATAAGCATGGGCCAAGCGAATGCCTGCACCGCCGAGAATAACGGGCCGCTCAGCCTGTTGTATACGCTCCACGATCTCTTTGATTTGATTTTTGATTAGTTTCTCATCAAAAAAGATCGCGTCTTCTGAAGGATCATATGGTGCCAGGCTATTCTCATCAATCATGGCAGCTTGGATATTCAGGGGGATATCCAGCCAGACCGGTCCTGGACGGCCAGATTTTGCTAAATATATTGCTTTTTCAAGATGATAACGGATCGTTTTAGAATCTGTTACCATAACTGCATATTTTGTGATGGGCTTGGCAATGGCAACAATATCGCCTTCCTGATCCCCCAACTGACGTAATGGCAATCCAGTACTAGGAACGGTGGTATCATAGCGTACCTGACCTGAGATGTATAAAACGGGGATGGAATCCAGCCACTGCCCCAGAACGCCAGTTAAAGCATTGGTTCCACCGGGTCCGCTTGTAACACATACAATGGCTATGTCACCTGACACACGTGCATAACCCTCTGCTGCCATTGCACATGCTTGCTCATGATGGTTGCAGATATACTGAATCCTTTTTTCTTTACCGATTGAATCGTTCAGGTGCATGGCACCGCCGCCGGTAATCATGAAAATGTGGCGGATACCTTTATCTGCGAGATACTTTACAATGTAATCAGATACTTTTATCATTCAATCGATCCCTGGGAATTTTGTGGCAAAATAGCAATGCCGTGAACCCTTACTCGTACTGATGCCCCTGCTTATGCCATTCTTTTGTTCGTTCAATAGCGTCCTTCAAATCAGCATGAACAGCTAAATTTAACATATCGGACACTCTTTGAATCGATGGCACATAGCGTTCAGGAGCTTGCCCCGCTATAGGCTTTTTATGAATTTCGATTGTACGGGCCGGCTCGAAAATATTGGCCACTATATCAGCTAATTGTTTTATTGTCACATCCCGATCTGAGCCCACGTTATAGGATCGGCAAGGTTCCCCCCGAAAAAGTATTGTCCACAACCAGATCGCCAAATCGGCAGCATACAGGTAAGATCGGTAAGGGGTCCCATCACCTTTGATTTGGACAGGGCCGCCCTGCAGACCATCGCGGATGAAGTTGCCGATGGCGTAATGAATATCGAGGGGCAAATAAGGTCCAACAAAGGCAAAGCAGCGGGCGATCTTGGTCTGGATGCCGTACATTTTCGCGTACATTGTGCACAGCATCTCCGCCGCCCGTTTTCCTTCGCCATAGGCTGAGTTGGGATCGGTGGGATCAGGGGCGCTTTTATATTCCTCCGGGATGTGGGTCATCTCAGGCGGTTGTTTTCCATAAACCGCCCCGGAGCTGGTAAGTAGAAACTTCTTTGTTCCCGCGTGACGGGAAAATTCCAGCGTATGGCTGGTACCTTCTATGATTGTGTCCCACATCAGAAGGGGGTTTTCTATGTTTAGTTTGGCGCTGGCCTCCGTGGCTGCATGGATAACAAATGGAAAATGCCCTTCGGGGAATTCAAAATCCCGTACGTCACCAATGTGAAATTTAACTGCCGGATGGGTGGCCAGGTGGGGCGCTTTCTTCAAAAAGGATTCATAATTGCGCGTAAGAACCAGGGCTTCGGCATTTAAATGGAGTTTGTCATTCGCCCAGGCAAAGCTTTCGAGGAGCCAACAACCGAAAAATCCCGTCCCGCCGGTGATGAATATTCTCTGATCCCGAAGCTCTTCCCATAGGTCGCGGGTATGGGAGAGGATATCGTCGAGGTCCTCGGCGAGGGGGTTTGGGGAAGGATCATTCATGCTTTACCAAGTCTTCCAAGGGGCTTTGCCCGTTTGCCAAACATCCTCTAAATACTTGAGATCCCGGGCCGTATCCATGCACTGCCAGAAACCCTCGTGCTTGTAAGCATAAAGCTCGCCCTCCTCTGCCAGTTTTTCCATCGGGGCGTGTTCCCACATGACATCGTCTTTGATGTAGTTGAGCGCCTCTGAGTTTATAACAAAGAAGCCCCCGTTGATCCAGCCTTCATGGAGGGTGGATTTTTCCTTGAAATGGCGGATCTGATTTCCTTCAAATTCGAGAGCGCCAAAACGAGCCGGCGGACGGACTGCGGTCAGGGTAACCAAGCCCTTGTTGCTCTGATGAAATTTGAGCAATGAATCCAAATCCACGTCGCTCACACCGTCGCCATAGGTCATCATGAAAGACTCTTGATTGATTAGGGATGCCAGGCGTTTCAGGCGGCCACCGGTCAGGGTGGTTTGACCCGTATCGATGAGATGGACCTTCCACGGATCACCATGATTTTGGTTGATGCTTCTGATCTCGCCATCATTGAGTGACACGGTAAAATCCTGATTCAAACTATAGAAATCAAGGAAATATCGCTTGATCTGTTCTCCCTTGTAGCCCAAGGCGAGAATGAATTCGTTGAAACCGTATTGGGAATAGTGCTTCATGATATGCCAGAGGATGGGCTTTCCGCCAACTTCTACCAGTGGCTTGGGGCGCACTTCAGTGTATTCCGCTAAACGAGTCCCCATGCCACCGCAGAGAATAACAACGGGGATATTCTTATTATCTTTTTTCATGTTCACTCCCAGGCATCTACTTTGATCATTTCCGGAGCAATGTCTTTCTTCCGCAAGTTTCCGGTTAAGGCTTGAATCATCGCGGGGGGGCCAGCTATGTAATAGGTTGTTTCTTGGGGATTCTCCAATTCATTCCAGATTGATCCAATGGACAGGCACCCTGTGAAGAATTTCGGTGATTGTCCTTTGGTTTCGCCGCTTTTATTCTTATCTTCAGTCTCTACGAAGTAAAAAGCATGAAAACCGTTATCGATGCCTGCCTTGGCGTCGATTAAGTCCCGATAAAGAAGGAGTCCGAGTTTGCGGGCGCCATAGGCTAAGAAGATATTGTTATGAAATTCATTAGTAAGTCCATCGATGAACGCGATGAACGCGGTTATGCCGGTGCCGCCGGCCAGAAGTGCCACATTGTTTGCATCCCGAATCACGAAGTCCCCGTAGGGGAGCTTCACCCATACCATCCGGCCTTCCTGAAGTTCATTTTCCATACGGGCGGTGTAGCGTCCCCTGACGGAATAGGCGATCTTTAGATCATCCCTTTGGGCAGGGGAACTGGCGATGGAGAAGACACGGGATTCGGGCCAGAAACTGCTGGGATCATAGTCATCGAGCGTCAGGTGGAGGAACTGGCCGGGCTTGAAGCGCGGCACGGGCCGCTCGGGAGTAAGATCAACGGTATAGACGTGATCGCCGTGATCGGTGATTTTATTTACCAGACAGCGGAGTTTCTGCGGGGTGGCCATTTACGATACACGCTCCCCAGCCATGAATCGATTGAACACAGCCTTGATATAATTCAATCGCTTGTCATCGATTCCGGGATAAACACCGATAAAGAAGGTATTGTTCATGATGAAATTCGTGTTCGTCAGGTCCCCCGAAATGCGATGGGGGATACTCTGATATGCGGGGTGACACAGGAGATTGCCACTGAAGAGGTTTCTGGTCTCGATGTGGTTGGTTTCCAGAAATGTGGTCAGGTCGTTACGGGTAAAACCGGCCTGATCTTTCACCGTGATGACGTAACCGAACCAAGAGGGATCGGAGCTCTCCGTGGCCCTGGGAAGGATGAGGCGATCTGCGTAGGGCTTCAGTATCTCGGTAAGTTTCCGGAAATTCTTCTTGCGTCTGGCGATGAATTGATCAAGTTTCCGGAGCTGGGCGCAGCCGACGGCGGCCTGCATGTCCGTTACCTTGAGGTTGTAGCCGATATGGCTGTAAACGTATTTGTGGTCATAGCCGTAGGGGAGGGTTCCAAATTGCTGGCTGAACCGTTTTCCACAGGTGTTGCTCTCCCCCCCGGCGCAGTAACAATCGCGACCCCAGTCGCGAATAGAGCGGGCAATGCGGGCCAGATCGTCGTCATCGGTGGCCACGCAGCCCCCTTCTCCCAGGGTGATGTGATGGGCCGGGTAGAAGGAAAAGGTGGAGAGGTGGCCAAAGGTTCCGGTTAAGCGGGGAGAAATCTGGGGACACGATACCGAATTCTGACGAATTCGGTTCATGTCCCCAGATTTCATGGTGTAGGTGGATCCGAGGGCGTCGCAATTGTCCTCGATGAGCCAGAGGTTGTGCTTTTTCACGAGATCCGTAACGGTATCAAGATGGAAGGGTACCCCCATCGTATGGGCCATCATGACGGCCTTCGTCTTCGGACCGATGGCTGTGCAAAGTCTTTCAGGGATGGCGGTATAGTCGCCGAGGTTCACATCGACGAAGACGGGAACCAGTTGATTTTGTAAAATGGGATTGAGCGTTGTGGGGAAACCGCAAGCGGTGGTAATGACTTCATCGCCGGGCTTGAGACGGCGATCCTTGAGCTTCGGCGAGGTAAGGGCGGTTAAGGCCACCAGATTTGCGGAGGACCCGGAATTCACGAGCAGGGCATTGGATAGACCAAGATATTCAGCAAATTCCGCTTCAAAACGTTCGGCGTAGCGGTTGGCCGTCAGGTAGAAATCCAGGCCGGCATCCACCAGATTCACGATCTCTTCCGCATCGAAAACCCGGCCGGCGTAGTGGACCAAGTCCTTGTCGGGATCGAAGGTTTTAGGTGCGAATTTCGCCGTGTGGTACTCTTTGACGAGGGCGAGGATTTGGGTGCGAATGGCTTCAGGAGTGCTCATGATCAGTTACCTTTTTGCTGTTGTCCTTTCTCCATACTTACGGATTTGCGCAACGCAGAATTTATGCATGTCTTTTGTCTGGGGGCCTGAGTAAAATTCCCTATACCAATCCGCTGTCATTTGCAAGCATTCGTCAATCGTGAGGACGCCGTGCCAGTTGAGTCCGGCGTGGGCCTTGTCGCAGCTCAATTTCAGAAGCTTCGCCTCGTGAAGCGCCTGCGGATCGGAAAGGTCTTCCCAGGAACCATCGCCCCAATATTGTATCAGCCTGTCGGCCATTTCGGCGACCGTCAGATGGCTGCCGTCATCGGGGCCGAAGTTCCAGGGTCCGGAATATTTTTGTGGATCTTGCCACAGGGCGGCGCCGAGCAGCAGGTAACCGCCGAGGGGTTCCAGGACGTGCTGCCAGGGCCGGACGGCATGAGGATTGCGGATGCCGATGGGCTGGTGTCCGCTCAGGGCGCGGATGCAATCGGGAACCAGGCGGTCCGCCCCCCAGTCGCCGCCGCCGATTACGTTGCCCGCCCGGGCGGAGGCGGCGGCGATCGGTGAAATCTGGGGACATGACCCAATTTCGCCAGAAATTGGGATCGTGTCCCCAGATTTCGTTCGAGAGAAAAACGATTTCAGGTAAGCGCCGAAGACCAGCTCCGAGCAGCCTTTGGACGCGCTGTAGGGATCATGACCGCCCATCGGATCGTTTTCGCGGTAGCCCCAGACCCACTCCCTGTTTTCGTAGCATTTGTCGCTGGTGATGTTGACCAGGACTTTGACGCTGGGGGTTTTGCGGACGGCCTCAAACACATTGATCGTGCCGCCGACGTTCGTGTCGAAGGTCAGCTTTGGTTCGTCGTAGGAGAGACGGACAAGGGGCTGGGCAGCGAGGTGAAAGACAAATTCAGGTTGATATTTTTTGAAAGTTTCCATCAGCCGATCAAGATCACGGATATCTCCATGAATGTGCGTAATTTTCTCCCGGAGCCCCGTTGCCTCAAAATTATTGGGATCACTGGGGGGATCAAGGGAATAGCCGACCACATCCGCCCCCAATTCCCTCAGCCATATCGCCAGCCAGGACCCCTTGAAACCGGTGTGGCCGGTGACGAGCACCACCTTATTTTGATATATATTACTGAACATATTGCACTCTTTTTCCCTTAGTTAGTGGCGAGAGAGAATCTCACCCTCGCGCTCTCCGAGAACCGGACATGAACCTCAACCTATTTGAACTGAAACGCACCGCTAAAATCTCACGGGTGTTGCGTTAAAAAACTGAAGCTACCACTATCAATGAAGTTATCAAAGTGAAACCCATTTCTAAATAGCTTTGGCGTGCCGACGGACTTCGTCCTCGGACATGGCGCCGTCCACGATCCGGATCTCTTCTATCGAACCATGGAAAGGCCGGTCCTTATTTACCCAGTTGCCAACCGACAAAGGTATCCCGCTATTCTTTAGAACGTCCGTGGCGTCCGCATCCCCTACGAGTTCACCATTCCGGAACACCTTGATCTTGTTCCGTTCCACAACGATGGCGATATGGAAACGGCGACCGGTCGGAAGCTGAAATTTTACGCCCGGCAGCCACGTCTTGCCGTTGCCGAAACCAAAAGAGTATGTTCCCTCCTGTTCCCCGTCCTGTTGGATAGCGAAACCCTCGAAGTAATTATAACCAGGATGGTTCCCCATAATATGAGCGTACGCTTTCTGTCCCCGCCGGGGGGTCCCTACGACCTCCAGGGAAAAATGATCGCCAAAAGAAACGGCGCCGAAGTCCCTGCCGGAACCCATAAACCCGTTTTGAAAACCGGCGTGCAACAGGTCTCGGCCGCCCCCTTTGAGGAAAAAGGAATCCTCCTCCTTGAGCTGGGGTTTCGTGTAGCGAGGAGTCTCCCCCAGCCGGATCAACAAGGTATCCGTCACGCGTTCGTTGGCGAACACAGCCAGCAGCATGGCTCCGATCACCAAGAATGTCGCGGATTTCCAACGAAAAAAATGGGACAAGCGGCCACCTTCGGCTCCCATCGCCGAACATAGTCCGTATTTAACGATGCAGTAGAGGGCCTGCACGCCGTCCTTCCAGCCGATCTTCTTTCCCTCTTCGTAGCTGCGGCCGTAATAGGAAATCCCCATCTCATACACACGGCATTTCCTCTTCGCCACCTTCGCCGTGATCTCGGGTTCAAAACCAAATCGGTTCTCCTCGATCTTGATTGATTGAATGATCTCCCGCCGGAAGAGCTTATTTGGAAACGAGGGTCAGGAACTTGTTCCCCACCGAATGCCAGAAGTAAAGAACCCGGTGCGGCCGCCCACCCATAAAGCGTGACCCAAACACCACATCCGCATTCCCCTCCACCAGTGGCTGGAGGAGCATGGGGAATTCCTGTGGGTCATACTCCATGTCGGCGTCTTGCACCACAACGAAATCGCCCGTGGCGTGGGCAAACCCCGTCCGGAGGGCGGCGCCTTTCCCCTGGTTCTTCTCGTGGTAGACAACCTTGTCCACCTTGGAGGCCAACCCGCCCTTGAGCAAATCCCGCGTTCCATCGGTGGAGCAATCGTCCACCAAGATGATTTCCAAGTCTATCGGGACGGCCCTCACCCTCTCGATGAGGCTCCGGAGGGTCGCCTTTTCGTTGTAGCAGGGAATAATCACAGACAGTTTCATAAAGGAACATCTCCATTCCCACCCTTTTTCGCCCGGCGCCACATCCCCATCAGAAAGATCCCATAAGCCAAAGAAAGCGCTAAGGGCGCCGCATGAGGAACCGGCCGAAACGCATCAAGAAGCATGGACCTCTTGGTCCACAAACCATGATTCAGGCATTTGTAGTAATAACTCGGATTCTTTTCGATATAAGCGATTTCAGGGCAATATTCGTCTGGAGAAAAGAACCGCCCCATCACCTCCGGCTGGAAAAGGACGATGAAGTGCGGCAAAGCCAACAAAGAAAATACGACACCAATGAAGACGAACCTCCTCCCGGAACCAAGAATCACCGCTAACCGCCGCTCGATCTCGGAGGCGTAGGAGGTCAAAAGGACGTAGCCAGCTGCCGGAAGCCACGGAAGAAGCAACCGGGGACCCCAGCAAACCCATCCCATCGGGGCGAACCATTTCGAAAACCCGAACGTCAAACCCGCCAAAACCAAGATCACCGCCAAGAAGGGCGCGGCCTGAGTCCATC
>JAPLJX010000186.1 GCA_026388375.1 Deltaproteobacteria bacterium | reverse complement strand
GCCCGGTCAGCGTTCGGCCGCCGGCGGACTCGATCCCGAAGGGGTCTGCGAGCTCCCGGCCCAGGATCTGGAAGCCGCCGCAGATCCCAATGATCTCCGTCTTCTCTCCACGGGCGAGATCGAGAATCCGCGATGCCATGCCATTTGCCTGCAGATCGGCCAGATCGCCGATCACATTCTTGCTCCCGGGAAGGATCACGGCATCCGGCTCGCCCAACTCGTCCGGCCGCCGGACCACGCGCAGGCGGACGTCCGGTTCGATCCGGAGCGGGTCGAAGTCGGTGAAGTTCGAGATGTGGGCGAGATCGACGACGGCGATGTCGACATGCTCGCCTTCGGGGGCGCGGCCGTCGATCAGGCCGTCCTTGAAGCTGACGGAATCCTCCTCGGGGAGGCCCAGGTCGCGCAGGTAGGGGACGACGCCGAGGACGGGGCGTCCGGTCCGGCGGAGGATGTAGTCGTGGGCATCGGCGAGGAACGTCTTCTGACCCCGGAAGCGGTTCACGACGAACCCCTTGACCAGCGCCCTTTCCCGCTCCGTCAGGCACTCCATCGTCCCGATGAACGAGGCGTAGACGCCCCCCCGGTCGATGTCGCCGACGATCAGGACGGACGCCTCCGCATAGAGGGCCATGTTCATGTTTACGATGTCCCGTTTCTTGAGGTTCACCTCGGCGGGGCTCCCCGCCCCTTCCAGGACGATGACGTCGTGTTCGGCGGCGAGCGAATCGTACGCCTCGCGCGCGACGGCAAAGGGAGGGGTGCGGTCGCGGGTGTACTCCCAGAAATCCATGTTGCCGACCGGCTTTCCGAGGATGATCACCTGGGAGCCGGTGTCGCTGTTCGGCTTGAGGAGGACGGGGTTCATCCGGACATCCGGGTCGAGCCGGCATGCCTGGGCCTGGACGACCTGCGCCCGTCCCATCTCGCCCCCGTCACGGGTCACGTAGGAGTTGAGCGACATGTTCTGCGCCTTGAACGGGGCGACCCGAAAGCCATCCTGGAGCAGGATCCGACACATCGCCGCGGCGAGGATGCTCTTGCCTGCATTGGAGCCGGTTCCCTGGAACATGATCGCGGGTGTCCGCCGCCGGCCGGGTTTTTTGTTAGTAATTCCCAGAACCTTCCGGAGAGCGCCGAGAAGGCGGTCATTCTCCGTCTCCGTCCGGACGGCGATGCGGAAGAACCGCCGGTCGAGTCCCGTGAAGTTCGAACAATCCCGGATCGCGATCCCGTCGGCGAGGAGGCGTTGGGCGATCTCCGGGGCGTCGAGGTTCCTCCGGTCGGACCGCAGAAGAAGAAAATTCGCCGTCCCCGGATAGACGGTGAGACCCGGCAGTGCCTGGAGCGCCGCGAACAGACCCTCCCGCCGGTCGCGGACGAAGCGGAGGGTCTCCTCCGAGTAGGCCGTGTCGCGGAGCGCCGCCGCGCCGACGACCTGGGCGAGCGTGTTCACGGACCAGGGGGGCGTCCGGTCGCGGAGGCGCCGGATCAGCTCCGGGGCCGCGACGACGCCGCCCAGGCGGAGGCCCGGCATCGCGTAGAACTTGGTCAAGGACTTGAGAATGATGACATTCACCGGGCGGCCGGACGCGATCAGCGTCTCCGCTTCCGGGGTGAAATCGGCGAAAGCCTCGTCGCTGATGAAAACGGTTTGCGGATGGCGGGACGCGAGATCCCGCAAGGCGGCGGCCGGAATCCGATGTCCGGTCGGGTTGTTCGGCCGGCCGAGGAAGACGATCTCATCCCCCCGGAGCGCCGTTGCGATCACCGCAAGGTCGGGGGCGAAGCCCTCTTTCTCCCGGAGGGGAAGCCGCTCCACGGCGAGACCGGCGAGCTCCGCCGCGCGTTCGTAATCCACATAAGCGGGCACGGGGATCAGGGCGCGCCTTTTTCCGAGGAGCTGCGGGAGAAGGTAGAGGAGCTCCATCGAGCCGTTCCCCATCAGGATCTCATTTTCCGCGACGCTGTACCGCGCCGCAAAGGCCCGGACGAGGTCGGTGCAATCCGGATCGGGGTAGTGGACGAGATCGCCGGTCCGTGCGCTGATCCACTCCCGGAACCCCTCCGGCGGCCCCAGCGGGTTGATGTTCGCCGAAAAGTCGAGGATCTCCCCGACGGGTTTCCCCGCGGCCAGCGCAAATTTCAGCAGATTTCCGCCGTGGCGTTCCGTCATGCGCCGCCTCCGCACAGCCAGGCCGACGCGACGAGGGCGGGAACGAGTTCGGTCAGCTCGCAGGACGCCCCCAGCGTATCGCCGGTGAGGCCGCCGATACGTCGCCGGACATAGGCCGCAAAGAGGAGGGCGAAGAAAAAAGAGCCCACCCCCGCAATCAGCCCGGGGATGCCTCCCGCCAGGCCGCCCGTGGCGATTAAAAATGTTAGCGCCCAGAGGGCGTGGCTCCGGGAACGGTTACGGTGAAAGATGCCGACGAGGCCCTCCGGACGGGCGTAAGGGAGGAGGGCCATCTGGATGAGGAGGGCGGAGCGGCCGGCGACGGGCGTCAGCAAAAGAACCCATGTGCGTGAAGGTCCGGAGACCGAGGCGATGAGCGCGATTTTGAGCGCGACCACGCAGACGATGGTGGCGACTCCCATCGGCCCGGTCCGGCTGTCCCTCATGATCTCGAGGATTCGCTCGCGCGGGCGGGAGCTGAAGAAGCCGTCCGCCGTATCGGCGAGGCCGTCCGTATGGAGGCCACCGGAGACGGCGATCAGCAGGATGACGGCAAAGACGCTCGTCACGCCGACGGGAAAGAGGAATCCGAGACCCCAGTCGATCAGGGCGACCGCTGCGCCGATCCCCAGGCCGACGACCGGGAAGAAGGGGATGGACTCCCCCAGCGCCCGCTCGTCGGGACTGAGGCCCCGGGGCAGAGGCAGGATCGTCAGGAACTGGAGAGCCGCGAAAAACCGCTTCATGATGCCCTCACAAAAAACCGCAACAGCCATGATTCCGGGACGCCGAAGTCGTCTTTCATGAGCTTGCCTTCGATACCATCGCCTCGTCAAACGTGGCCACCTCGGTGAGGATCCGGACGGCGGCCTCGATGAAATTCATCGCCAGCGCCGCCCCCGTTCCCTCGCCGAGGCGGAGGTCGAGGTCGATCAAAGGCTGCTTTCCCAGGATCTCCAGCGCGATCCGGTGGCCCTGCTCCACGCTCCGGTGGGCGGCGATCATGTACTCGGCGGCCGTGGGGCAGAGCGCGTAGGCGATGAGCGCTCCCGCTGCGGATATGAAGCCGTCTATGACAACCGGCTTCTTCAGCGCGGCGGCGCCCAGGATCAACCCCGCGATCCCGCCGATCTCGAAGCCGCCGACCTTGGCCAGGACGTCCAGTCCATCCTTCGGGTCCGGCCGGTTGATCCGCAGGCATTTTTCGATGACGCGGACCTTGTGTGCGAACTGCTCATCGTCGATCCCGGTGCCGTGGCCGGTCACCTCTGCCGCCGGATGGCCGCTGAAGGCGGCGACGATCGCGCTGCTCGGCGTCGTGTTCCCGATCCCCATATCCCCGGTGCCGAAGAGATCGACCGTCTCCGCGGCCTTCCGGGCGATATCGATGCCGGCTTCAACGGCGCGAACGGCCTCCTCACGGCTCATCGCCGGTCCCTCGGCCATGTTTTTCGTGCCGGGACCGATCCGCCGGGAGAGGATCTTCCCGGCGGCGGCAAGCCCGCTCATGTCTCCGGCAACGCCCATGTACACGATGGTCACCGTGGCGCCCACCTGGCGGGCCAGCGCGTTGATCCCCGCACCGCCGGCGACGAAATTGTAAACCATCTGCGGCGTCACCTCCTGGGGAAACTTGCTCACACCCTCGGCAACGACGCCGTGATCCCCGGCCATCGTGAAGATCGCCTTTCGGGCGATGGGCGGCCGCATGGAGCGGGTGATTCCGGCGAGATCCTCTGCCAGATCGAGGAGGCGTCCGAGGGCCCAGTAGGGCATCGTCAGCGCCTCCAGGCGCCGGTGGGCCTGCGCCCGGAAGGCGGCGTCCTGGGGAACAATGGCGGAAATCGTATCCTGTAGTATGATCCCGGAAACGACGAGTGTGACCGTGTCGGCCGCCGCCGCGATCTCCTGGTTGCAGCGCCCGGCGATGTCCCGGAAACGCCGCGCCGTTTCGTTGTCGGGGACGATTCCCATCCCCAGTTCGTTCGTGACGAAGATCACCGTGCCGGGAAATGTTCCGCAGGCGTCGATCAGTTCCCGGCAGCGGCCGACCGCGGCCTCTTCGGTAAAAATTCCCTCCCGCTTTTCCGCCTCATAGAGGAGGTTGTTGATCCAGAGGGTCAGGCAGTCGATGAGGAGCACCCGACAGGCCCCCGCCCGGCGAATGACGCCGGCCAGATCGACGGTTTCTTCGATCGTCTCCCAGCCTTTTCCGCTCCGCGCCTCCCGGTGCTTCCGGATGCGCTCCTCCGTCTCCGGATCGATCACCGGACAGGTTGCGATGTAGGCGCGCGGGCCGGGCAGGGCCTCCGCCGTCTTCTGTGCGAAGGCGCTCTTGCCGCTCCGGCTGCCGCCGGTGATGAGGATGATCTCCGCCATTCAACCAACCTCCAGGTGGCGCCGGTCATTGAGAAGGGTCAGACCGCCCTTCCCGCCGTCGATCCGGATCTCCGAAATGGACGCCGGACGGATGTCGAAGAGGAGGTGATGCCGGTCCGGGAGCCCCAGAAAATGGCAGATGAGAAACCGGATGACGCCTCCGTGCGCGAAGAGGACAACCGTTCCGGCGGGAATGGTTGCGATCCATTCCGCAGCAGCCCCAATCCTTTCCCGAAAGGCCCGGATCCCCTCACCGTCCGGAAAGGTAAAATCCCCATCCAGGGCGGCCCAGCGTTCCACGGCGGCAGGATCGGCGGCTGCGATCTCCGCGAAGCTCATCCCCTCCCAGCGGCCGAAGTCGATCTCCCGGAGGTTGGCGTCGATCTCTAATCCGCTGTCCACACCGAGGGCAATTTCAGCAGTTTCCCGGGTCCGGCGAAGCGGGCTTGCCAGAAAATGCGACCCGTTCAGCCGGGCGAGCGACCCGGCAAGGGCGAACGCCTGGCGCCTCCCCTCCGCGGAGAGCGGCGCATCCGTCCGGCCGATGTACCGGCCGCGGTAGCGATCCCCGAGATCGCCATGGCGGATGAGGATCAGGCGCTGAACCATCTCTGTTCCCTCTCGATGCCTTCTTCGACTGAAAATAAAAAATCCCCGCGCCTTTCGACGTGGGGATGCCGTATTTCATCCTCAACCGTTTCCTTGAACCGCGACCCCTCTCCGCGAGGGCCAATCTTAGCAGCACATCCTGCGGGCAGGTCTTCTGGCTTCCGGATCATCCTCCGGCCGCGTCTTCCCATCCAAAGATGAACAGTGACGTTTCAGCGGCCTTTGTCCCCGGTTACAGCGGCGGGACCGCGACGGAATCGCACCGTCTTCCCTCATCGCCCGTCCGGGCGACCCGCAGGGATCCGGGTCTTATCTATCGCAGCCCGCGATGGGTGTCAAGGGGAATGTGAAGCTTCCCGCCCACGGGGCGGGGCTTCCCGGCAAGGAAGGTATCTGCTTTTGATTGCGCCCCTTATCCCCGCCTGCAAGGCGGGGCTTGCGGGTTCAAGCTCCCGGTCATACGCTTCTTGATGGATCTTCATTCATTTCCACGCCGGGCGACCGTCCCACCGTCTCAAAACTCAGGGGCGAAATTTCTCCCGACGGCCGGGTGTGAAAACACCGGATCCGAACGGGGCCCGGACGGGCGGGGGCGACCCCGACGGCCGCCACGTATTGCGGCAGGGGCCTGAGCACCGCGAACCGCCAATCCCCGGGGTCGCGATCATCGCCGGAAAAGTCGATCCGGAAGGGGCGTTCCCCCGCGAGACGGAAGGAAAAGGACGCGAGGGGCAGGGAAAGGCCGAGCCCCCGCGCCTTGATATAGGATTCCTTCAGGGTCCAATAGAGGAAAAAACGTCCCCGCAACCGGTCCGGCGGCATCTCTTGCAGCGCTGCGGCCTCTTCCGGCGAGAAGAAACGGCTGCTCAATCTTGCCGCGGCCACGATACGGTCCGCCCTTTCCACATCCACCCCGACGTCAGCCCCCTCCGTCACCGCGACGACCGCCAGCCCTCTCGTATGGGCAAGGCTGAATCGGAGCGGAGAGGAATCGAGGTCCGGATCGATCGAGGGTTTTCCATGGGCGTTTTTCACGAATCGCCATTCCCCGGGGGGGATTTCCGAATATCGCGAGAGCGTCGTCCGGACCAGGGTGTGGCTCACCCCGAAGAGACGGCCCTCCGAAGAATGGAGCCGCTCCATCCGGGCCTTCTCGCCGTCATTGAGGATCGGACGGAGGGAGGCGGTTGTGTGCGGACCTCCCGTTTCGCCGGGAAACGCAAACCAGAGATGAATTTCACCATCAGACAGGCGCAGCAATCCGTTCCTCTTAAGACATCGGGATTTCTTCCGGCCGCCGCCGACCGCAAATCCGAGCAGCACTTTTTTTTCGTTTCGTGAAATATAGGGAATCCGGTCCCGGGTGTCAATGTGAATCACCGCGCATGGCCGTATCGCCCCCACTAATTTTTTCTATATGAATACATTGAGAATTATGCTAACCTGCAATCAGGTGCGTCGTCATGATCGAATGAATTTGGAAACGCTTTGCCTTCGGCGTTTTTGGATCCGGGGTGGAAACAGGCTGAAAATCAATGATATTTTCAGAAAGCATGCCCGTTGTTCTTATGCAAAACGGT
>JAPLJX010000037.1 GCA_026388375.1 Deltaproteobacteria bacterium | reverse complement strand
TCGTCTTTCTGGCGCGGGAGGGTTTCTATGACGGCGTCGCGTTCCATCGCGTGATTGGCGACTTCATGATCCAGGGGGGCGATCCGACGGGAACGGGCCGGGGCGGCCCCGGGTACAAGTTCGCGGATGAATGCCGGGGGAATCCGCTGAAACACGACAGCAAAGTGATCTCGATGGCGAATTCCGGACCGGACACGAACGGCAGCCAGTTTTTCATCACCCACGCGCCACAGCCGCACCTGAACGGGAAACACACCGTTTTCGGAAAGGTCGTGAAAGGCATGGAGATCGTCGATGCAGTCTGCCAGGGCGACCGGATGGAGCGTGTCTCGGTGAGCGATTCCGGCGCTCCCGCCCCAGCAGCCTGATCCCGGAAAAGCCGCTCAAGGGGGATTATGAAAACGCGAAGCCTTTTTCACCGCCAAAAGGCGACACGAAGGGGCAGTCTATGAATGAACTACCCCGCAGCAAGCTACGGGGTATCTAAGACATCAAGGAACGAAGCAAGCTTCGGGGAATATCACCCGAAGAGATTGAAAAAGGCAAGTCAAAATAAATGCTTTCTTCTTTTTTCCAAACGGCCCCTATTTCTGATTGAAAAAGAGATCATCCCGGATCATACTCCCCGCCGGTCCGTTATCGTTTGGATTACCCTTCTTTTCAACCGTCTCGGGGAGGTTCCATGAAAGCGATGATTCTGAAAGGCGTTTCCGGTTTCGCGGAGAATCCGTCGCCACTCGTTATGGCGGATGCGCCGGAACCCGTGCCGGGCAGAGGGGAGCTCCTGATTGCGGTTTCCGTCTGCGGCGTCTGTCACACAGAGTTGGACGAAATCGAAGGGCGAACGCCGCCGCCATCCTTTCCCGTCATCCTGGGACACCAGGTCGTCGGTCGCGTAGCGGCCCTGGGAGAGTCTGCCGGACGTTTCCGCCCGGGTGATCGCGTGGGGGTGGGATGGATCCATTCCGCCTGCGGAATCTGCGACGCCTGCCGCTCCGGAAACGAGAACCTCTGCTTGCAGTTTCGCGCCACGGGTCGGGATGCAAACGGCGGCTACGCGGAGTTCATGACCGTGCCTTCGGCCTTCGCCCACCCGATCCCGGAGTCCTTCACCGATGCGGAGGCGGCGCCGCTCCTCTGCGCGGGGGCGATCGGCTACCGTTCGCTGCGCCTCGCAGGGATTGCCGATGGTCAAAATCTGGGCCTCACCGGTTTCGGCGCCTCGGCCCACCTCGTCCTCAAGATGGTCCGCCGCCGCTTTCCCCATTCGAAAACATTCGTCTTCGCCCGGAATGAGCACGAGCGCGCCTTCGCGCGTGAATTGGGGGCCGCCTGGGCGGGGGCAACGGAGGAGGAACCCCCTGAAAAACTCCATGCGATCATCGACACGACGCCGGCCTGGAAGCCTGTCGTGGAAGCGCTTAGGCACCTCTCCCCCGGCGGGCGACTCGTGATCAACGCGATCCGGAAAGAGGAAAGGGACAAAGCCGAACTCCTCCGTCTCGACTACCCCGCACACCTCTGGCTGGAAAAGGAGATCAAGAGCGTGGCAAACGTCACCCGGCGGGACATCACCGAATTTCTCGAACTGGCCGCGGAGATCCCCCTCCGGCCGGAGGTGCAGGAGTACCCGCTCACCGAGGCCAACCTGGCCCTCGCCGAACTGAAGACGGGAAAGATTCGCGGCGCCAAGGTCCTCCGGATCGCCTGATCCGCCGCTGCGCAACAGTCCTTTCCTGCACCGGCCATTTATGATATGTCGCGAAATTGCTTTTTCAAGGCGGATGGTCGCCCGGTTCCTGTCTGCGCGGGAAGGACGGCTGACAAAAAACCTGTTTCCCGATATTCGGTGATATCATTTTGACCTCTTCGCGGGGGACGGCCCGGCGACGGGAGGAGAACCATCCATTGAATCTGCGTGCAATCTTCGGGGGAGCGCTGCCCCTGTTCGTGCTGGGACACTTCAGCCACCATATTCTGACGGCGATCACCGTGCCGCTTACCCCCTTCATCCGCAGCGCGTTCAACCTGGACTACACGCAATCGGGGCTCGTCGTCTCGGCCTTCACGCTTGCCTACGGCTTCGGCCAGCTCCCGGCGGGCTGGCTCGCCGACCGCATCGACCCCCGCAAGCTGATGATCGTCGGCATCTCCGGCGTGGCCCTCGCCGGCATCCTGGTCGGCCTTTCCCAGAGCTATGGTTGGATGATCGTCTTTCTCGTGCTGATGGGAATCCTCGCCGGCGGCTACCACCCGTCCGCACCGCCGCTGATCTCCGCATCGGTGAGACCCGAACACCTGGGAAAGGCGTTCGGGTTTCACAACATCCGCGGCGGGGCCAGCTATTTCCTGGCGCCGCTTGTCGCCGTGGCCATCGCCAACGCCTGGGGATGGCGGAACGCCTATGTCGCGCTGGGAATACCCACGGTCGCCTTCGGCATCGCATTCTACATCCTTCTCGGCCGCCTAAACGCCCGGCAGAAGGCAACTCCCGTCCCACAAACGGTAAAAGAGGACGACGGCGCGCCGCACCGCTCAGAGAAGAGGCGCCTCGTGGTCTTTTTGATCCTCACGACAGTCATATCGGCGACCATCAGCTCCACCTTCTCCTTCATCCCGCTGCTCATGGTCGACCACTTCGGCGTAAGCAAAGAGATGGCCGCCGCTTCCCTCTCGGTCCCCTTTTCGGCGGTCTTCTGGGCGAGCCCGCTCGGCGGTTATCTCGCCGACCGGTTTGGGAGCGTCCGGATGATCCTTGCGGTCTCCTTCATCGCCGGCCCGGCCATCTTCCTGCTCACCGTTGTTCCCTTTGGATGGGCGCTTGGAGCGCTGCTCCTTCTCTTTGGGGTGATCATCTACACCCGGATGTCCGCGTCGGAATCCTTCCTCATTCATCAGACGCCGGTCGGCAGCCGGTCGACGATCCTCGGCATTTATTACTTCACGGGAATGGAGGGTGGCGGGATCCTCACGCCGGTCGTCGGTTACATGATCGACCATCTCGGCTTCACCACGACCTTCGCGGCGGCCGGCGGCGCGCTGCTCACGGTGACGCTGATCTGCTCGTTCTGGCTTTGGGAAAAACGAAAATGACGGCGAAAAGGCTTTATGGGCCTTCGTATGCAAAATCAGAATCAGGGGTGACAAACATGGAAAAGATCAGACTGGGACGGACGGGGTTGATGGTCAGCCGAAGCGGCTTCGGCGCCATCCCCATCCAGCGGCTCGACAAGAACGATGCAGGCCGGCTTCTCCGGAAGGCTTACGAAAGCGGGATCAACTTCTTCGACACATCCCGCAGCTACACGGACAGCGAAGAGAAGATCGGCCTTGCGCTGACCGACGTGCGGGGAGAGATCCTCCTGGCCACGAAGAACAAGGGGGCGGACCGGCAGAAGGTCCTGGAGGCGCTGGAGGCGAGCCTCAAGAATCTGAAAACGGATTATGTGGACCTCCTTCAGCTCCACAACCTCAAAGCGCCTCTCGACCCGGATGATCCCGATGGTCCCTACCAGGGGCTGCTCGCGGCCCGCGAAAAAGGGATGGCCCGCTTCATCGGCATGACCACCCACCGCCGCGACGTCGCCATCGAAGCCGCCGCCTCCGGTCTCTACGACACGGTCCAGTTCCCCCTCTGCATGATCTCTTCCGAAAAGGACCTCGAACTCATCGACGTCTGCCGGGAGAAGGAGATCGGCCTGATCGCGATGAAGGCGCTCTCCGGGGGGCTGATCACAAACGCGGCCGCCGCTTTCGCCTTCCTGCGGCAGTTCGACACGCTCGTCCCGATCTGGGGGATTCAGTTCGAGTGGGAACTCGACGAATTCATCGCCCTGGAAAAAAATCCGCCTCCGCTCGACGACGCGATGCGGCGGGTCATCGCAAGGGACCGGGCAGATCTCGCCGGCGACTTCTGCAGGGGATGCGGCTACTGCCTCCCCTGCCCCGCCGGAATACCCATCTCCCAAGCGGCGCGGATGTCTCTCCTGCTCCGGCGTACGCTGGTGTCCCGTTTCCTCACGGATGAATGGAAGCGGGACATGGCGAAGATCCGGGAGTGCCAGGAGTGCGGCCACTGCCGCGAGCAGTGCCCCTACGAATTGGACACGCCGGTCCTGTTGAAAATGATGCTCGCGGATTACGAGGAGTTTCTGGAGAAGCTGCCGAAGGGCTGAGGATTCTGCAGTTATACCCGTTTCCACCGTCGATTACGCGGATTTGCGTACAAATTTCTGAAAGGTGTGGGCGTCCTCGCGCACGCCGCCTCGCGACACGCCGAACGTCCAGGTGACCTCGCCCACGTAGAAATCCCCGTGCGAGTCCACACACAGGGTGTGCGGGGCAACGAAGTTTCCCGCGGCTTCCCGGTCGGCGCTGCACCAGTGGAGCAGCACATTGCCTGAAAGGTCCAGCACCCGCACGCCGCCCGGCAGGTCGTACCGGATCGGGCCGTTGGTGAATGACTCCTGGCCAGGCCGCCACCAAAGCTCGGAGACGTACACGCGCCCTTCTCTGTCGAAGGAGATGTCCGTGGGCCGCTGGACATGCGTCCAGATGTCCAAGAGCCTGCCGTCCCGGGTGTAGATGTGGATCCGGTCGTTCTCGCGGTCGGTCACGAAGACGAGGTCGTCCGGTGAAATCCCGATGCCGTGCGGCAACCGGAACTGGCCGGGACCCGTTCCCGGCTCACCCCAGGACTGGATGAGCGTCCCGTCGGCTTTGAAGCGGTGCACCCGGGCGTTGCCATAACCATCGCAGACGTACAGCTCTCCGTCGGGGGCGACGGCGACATCGGTCGGCCGGTTGAAGGGCGGCCCGCCGCGCTTGACGCTGCTGTGGCTCTTCCCGTCGTAGCCGGTGTCCGAAGCCTTGCCGGGGGTGCCGATCATCATGACCTGCTTCCCCTCGGGTGTGAATTTGCGCACCGTGTGGTCGCCGTCGTCCACGGTATACACCATGTCGTCCGGCCCGATGGCGATCCCATGCGTGCGCGGGGTGAAGATATCCTCGCCCCAGGAGCGAAGGAAATGCCCCTCCCGGTCGTAGACGATGACCCGCGCGTCCTGTCGGGTCATCAGGTACACGTTGTCTTTGGAATCGACCGCCACCCCATCCACATCCTTGTGGACATACCCCGCCGGAAGCTGCTCCCAGCCCAGCGCCACCTCGAATTTCAATCCTGTTGTCATAGTCACATACCCTCTTTCTTCCATGGATAACTCTGTGAAAGCCTCCAGATCATCGATTTCGAACATGAATAACCGGCGGCGGGTCATTCGACACGGATCTTTCCCTTCGGCGCCACAGTGACCTCGCCGACGATCGCCGCCTCGACGATCCCCGCCGCACGCATCCGCCCGATGGTTCTCCCGGAATTTCCGGTTCCGGATCAGGCCGCCGGGTACGACCCCCTCTTCAACGAGCGGCCGGATCCCTGGAAAGATCGGAACGGCAGCGGCCCGAATCCTCATGCCGGTCTCGCTCCTCTCGATCATCTCCAGCGCATGGCCGAGGAAGCCGAAACCGGTGACATCGGTGCAGGCGTGGATATCGGATCTCTCCCCCATCAGCTCTGCCGCTTCCCTGTTCAGCGTTGTCATGCTTGCGACGGAGCGGGCCACCAGCGCTGGATCGGCGACGCCGCCCTTTACGGCGGTGCTGACGATGCCCGTACCGAGGGCCTTGGTCAGGATGAGTCGATCCCCGGGCCTCGCCCCCCGGTTGAACAGAACTTTGTCGGGGTGGATGACGCCAGTCACGGAGAGGCCGTACTTCGGCTCGTCGTCCTCGACGCTGTGCCCGCCGATCAGAAGGACGCCCGCCTCCCGCATCTGGTCAAGACCGCCGCGGAGGATGTCGCGGAGGATGCCGACGTCCATCTTCCGAATGGGAAAGCAGACGATGTTCAGCGCCGTGAGCGGCCGGCCGCCCATCGCATAGATGTCGCTGAGCGCGTTGGTCACGGCGATCCGACCGAAGGTGTAAGGGTCATCTACGATCGGGGTGAAGAAATCGACCGTCTGGATGATCGCCAGGTCGTCACGGAGACGATAGACCCCGGCGTCTTCGGCGTGCTCCATGCCGACGATCAGGTTCGGATCAGTAATGAGCGGCAGATCCTTCAGCGCCTCCTGCAGGTCTCCCGGACCTATCTTGCAGGCTCACCCGGCCCCGTGGACCGTCTCCGTCAGACGCACCCTTGTCTCCTCGTTCATGTCGGATCACCTCCTCTGCACCTTACCCCCAACCTGGGGCTTTCCGGTGCGGAATCTAACAGACATCGTAACGGGATGCCAGCACTTTCATATAGAGCCCGAACGAACCGAACAGATGCCTGGACTTTTTTGCGTAGTCGATGAAAATGTGATATGCAGGGCCTGAACGGTTCCCGGAACAACATTTTGCAACCGTCAAGAGGAGATCCACATGTCAGAGCAGTTACGGTACTACAGCACGAACCGCCATCTGGACGGCGTACCCGGCATCACCCCCTTTCGGGAAACGGTCTCCTTCCGGGAGGCCCTCCTGATGGGACAGGCCCCCGACGAGGGTCTCTTCATGCCGGAGGCGATTCCGGTCCTTCCCGTCGACGCCTTCAAGTCCCTCAAAGGGATGCCCTACACGGAAGCCGCAATGCTTGTGGCGCAGGCCTTCCTCGCCGGGGAGATCGACGAACAGACGCTCCGGCGGATCATCGACGACGCCTACAACTACGAGGTGCCGCTGGAAAATGTCTTTGCACGCAAATACATCATGCGCCTTGATCAGGGGCCGACGGCCTCCTTCAAGGATTTCGCCGCCCGGATGATGGCCCGCCTGATGAGCGCCCTGCGCGATCCGGGAAACAGGCTGAACGTTCTGGTCGCGACCTCCGGGGATACCGGAAGCGCGGTCGGCGAGGCCTTCAAGGGGGTCGAAGGGATCGACGTGACGATCCTCTACCCGCGGGGCGAGGTGAGCGGCCGGCAGAAGAGGCAGCTCGATACCATCGGCGGTAACGTCCGGACCGTCTCGGTGGACGGGAAGTTCGACGACTGCCAAGACCTCGTCAAGCAGGCATTCTCCGACCCGGCCTTCGACGACTTCAACCTGACCTCGGCCAACTCGATCAACTTCGGCCGGATCCTTCCGCAGATCGTCTACTATGTCTGGGCCTGGGCACAGCTCTCGCGCGACGGCGAGCCGGCCGTCTTCTCGGTGCCGTCGGGCAACTTCGGCGACGCCCTCGGCTGCGAGTACGCCCGGCGGATGGGCCTCCCCGTGGAAAAGCTCGTCATGCCGACGAACGAAAACGACGAATTTCCCCACTTCCTGGAGACCGGCGTCTATGAGAAGGTTTCGCCGTCGCGCGCCTGCCTCTCGAATGCAATGAACGTGGGCCACCCGAGCAATCTGGCCCGCTTCTTCGACCTCTACGGCGGCACCTTGGACCGTACCGGCGTTGTCCACCGCGCCCCGGACCTGGACGAGATGAGAAAACAGATCTATTCCGTGAGCATCTCCGACCGGGAGACGAAAAAGACGATCAAGCGGATTTACGACCAGTACCGGGTGCTTCTCGAACCGCACGGCGCTGTGGGCTGGCGCGGACTTGAGGTCTATCTCGAACTGTTCGGCGACGGTCCCCTCTGCATCAGCCTGGAAACGGCCCATCCCGCGAAGTTCCCCGAAGAAATCCGGGAACTCTTGGGGATCAACCCCGATCTCCCGCAGAGCATGAAAGATATCGACGAGCGGTCGGGAGAGCCGGTCCTCCTCTCCAACGTCTACGGCGCGTTCCGAAAATACCTCCAGCAGAACCTGCGCGTAACAGACTGAAGGGCGGCGCCCGCGGCGGCGGTGACAGGGACCGGGAGAAACGGGGTGTTTTTTGTGTCTCCATGACCGCTGGAGGCATCAACCTCACCGGCCGATATAGGCCCGGAAGTACTGTTCTGTCTTGGATACCTGCTCTGCCTTCAGGAGCCCTGCCTCCTTCAGGAACTTCCCGATCTCGGCGTAAAGCGGATCCAGCTCCGCCCGGTCCCGCACGTACCCGCCAAAGGAGAGCTCCACGAGGGCCTTGTTCGTGGGCGGGAAAAACCAGACCGCCAGACCCGCGCCCTTGGCCTTCCCGGCCAGGGGATGCTTGAGGGTGACGTCGGCGCCGTACATGATGGCCACGCCGGGGATCAAGATGCCCGCGCCGTCCTTCACGACCGGCCGGAGCTGCTCCAGGAGTGCCGGGCACTGCTTCCCCATGAAACCAAGGAGGTCCGGGATCGTCCACTTCGACGGGCTCACGTCGAACTCCTCCTTCTTGAACTTGATGTCGGAGGAGATGGAATACTCGGGCTGTTTGAAATAATCCACCTCGTATTTCTTCGCACTGCACTTCTCCAGGTCCAGCAGGACTTCCGGCGCCAGCGCGCGCGCCTTGGTGGTGATCAGTCCTTCCCGGACGCGAAGGATGATTTTGTTTTTGTCCAAAACGCGCTCCCGGGTGTCGACATAGATGCCGTTTTTCGGCTTGGCAAGCGGCTCGATATCACAGATCGGTTTCAGGGGCGCAATGATCTTCTAAGCCAGAAATTTGGCCATATCCTTTTCCGCGAGGTCACCCTCATCCAGCATGAAATGATACTCCATCGTCTGATCCAGCCTGGCGAAGCTCTCAGCTTTCGCATTTTTCGCCCAACCCTGATCGCCGAACCCCAGTGTCATGATGAGGACAGCAGCAATCAGTAAGAACCATTTTCTGATATGTTTCAGCATATTTCCTGTTCTCCTTTCAATATACGAGGGACTAACAGCTCGGATGTATACATCACGAGAACCATCCTACGAATGTTTGATGATCGAGGCCAAATCCGTGAATGGGCAACCTGCGTCCCGATATCGCATTTTTGCGTTACAACAGTAAACCCGGTTACCTCCTCACGCCACCGGCCGTTTCCGGAACCACCTCCACCCCGTCATAATCAGCGGGTAGAAAAGCGACAGGGTCGCCAACGACAAAACAACGAATGCGAGTTTGTGTACCCGTACCGTTTGAGAATCCATCCCAAAATGCCGAATCCAATACAGGATCCCATCTCGAAGAGTGAATTGTTTACGGAATAGGTTCCGATCAATGCAACCACGAGTATGAAGGGAAACAATACCGCATCCGACACAGAAACCATTTTGATGAAGGCGCGGTTACCGTACAGCCCGATGAGCAGAACGAGTAAATTGGCCACAAGAACGGAAGCAAAAATCCCATAGACGATCACAGGATGATCCCTGAAAAGAAGGGGGCCTGGAACAAGGTCATGCAGAATAAATGCTCCTATCAGGACGGCATCTGTCGCACTTCCGGGAATACCCAGTGCCAGGAGCGGGATTAAAGCCCCTCCCACCGAGCTGCTGTTGGCCGCTTCGGAGGCGGCGACACCTTCCAGAGCGCCTTTACCGAATTTCTCAGGCTCCTTGCTTGTCCGTCTGGCAACATCATAGCTGACGAACGATGCAATAGTCCCGCCAGCTCCGGGGAAGATTCCGATAATGGTCCCAATAATGGAAGATTGCAATATACATCCCTTTATTTTCCAGAGCTCCTCGAAAGAAAGCAGCTTGTTGTCAATCTTGTCCATTGTCCGGTCTAACCCCGTCCATTTCTCCACCTTTTCAAAGACCACGCTCACCGCAAAAAGTCCCATCAGCGCGGGAATTATAGCGAAACCGTCGTAGAGCATGTCAGAACCGAGAGTGAACCGGTATGCGCCGGAGATAGGGTCGAGACCGATGGTCGTGATCAAGAGGCCGAGCAGAACGGCGACAATGGACTTTACAACGTTGCCGCCACCCATGGAAGCTATGGTCGCCAAACCAAATATCGCCAAACCGAAGTAAGCCGCCGGAGAGAACTTAAGGGCGGCCCGGGCAAGAGGAACGCAGAAGAAAATGAGGATAAGGGCGCCAAAAGCCCCGCCAATGCAGGAAGCCAAGAGTGCAGTGCCCAGACCTTTGCCTGCCTTTCCCTGCTGGGTGAGGGGGTATCCGTCAAAGCATGTCGCTGCTGCAGCAGGAGTTCCGGGCGTATTGATCAGCACAGCAGTGATCGAGCCGCCATAATTGGCCCCCTGGTAAATGCAAACGAGCAGGATCAACGCCAGTCTGGCGTCCATGCTGTAGCTGAAGGGAACCAGCAGGGCCACGGCGGTTGAAGGAGATATCCCGGGCATGGCCCCGCCCAGAATCCCCAAAATACATCCCACCACCATTACGAGCAGCGTTTGCCAGTCCAGCAGAGCGACGAAGGCCGACCCTAAATTGCCGAATAGTTCCATGATTCCTCCACAGATCTTCCTTGTCTCTTTCCGGTTTGCGCCAGGGTATCAAGCGTTATCTGCCATCCTCAGTGGCTTAGAAAAGGCCCTCGAAGAAGCCAAGGGGTAGCTGGATATAGAGAAGTTTATAGAACGCGAAGTAGGAAAAAACAACCCAGCCTCCTGCAATCAGATAAATGAGCCATTTCTTTCTATACGAGAGCATGTTCAACAACAGAACGATGAAAAGGAAGGAACTCAAGAAATAACCCATCACCGGTATGACTAAAAAGTACCCGATGAGGGTCACCGCCACCAAGGCCAACAAACCGGTTCGTTCAATCTTGGGAACAGCCTTTTCCTTTCCACGAAAGATCTGCATTAAAATGATGCCGGACAGGACCAGGATCAGGAAAATATACAACCTTGGGATCACTGCCGGCCCGGCCTCTTCAACACGAAAACCAAAAGTAAAGGCCAGAAATACCAAAGACAGGGCGATCAGACAACAGGGGACGAGGATGTTGCCCAGATATGGTCTCATCCTTGAACGATGAACCAATATCCCGAGACCCAGGAGGACCGTCAAAACCCCAAGGGTCAACCACATTAGGCCTATCCCCTCACTGAAGAATTTGAGAGACCACATCGCTATTACCCCCGTTATAAGTGCTTACTTGGTACGCAGCATTTTGAGAGCTTCGACGAAATCCTTATGGTCTTCCTTAATGAGACCCTTGAACTTGTCATCCCTATAGAAGACCGGGTCGGCGCCTTCATCTTCGATATATTTCCGCCACTGGGGATCGTTGCTCACCTTCGTAATCAAATCGACATAAAATTTCCGGGCCTCTTCCGGAATGCCTTTCTTCACTGCAAACCCGCGCCACATGATCTCCTCATCCAAACCGCGAACCCCAAGCTCTTTGAATGTCGGTATACGCCCCCAGACATCGCCGCCCAGCCGTTTAGGAGCCGAGATGACCGCATTTTCCAGGTCCGGTCTCCCCGTCACATCCCCCGGGTTTCCTACGTAAACGATCCCATGGCCGCCCATCAGGTTTACCATGGCTTCTTCGCCGCTTTCAAATGGAACCCATTTGGCCTCAATCCCCAAAGCCCGCCAAGTCTTTCTGGCCATGATATGATCGTTTCCGCCTGCCGCCGGTCCAACCCAGAGCTGAGCGCCTTTTTTGGCCTTGGCATCCGTGACAATTTGATCGAGTGTGCGAATCGGTGAAGTCTTCTGAACGATAAGGCTCTCCGGATCCGATACCAGCATGGCCAGCCAGTCCAGGTCATCGATTTTGATCTTGGCATCGGCATCAGCAAACTGCGCAATGTTGGATTTGGTCACATAGGCCAGATTATAGCCATCAGGCTTTCCGGAAACAATATATGTCAGGGCCACAAGACCACCTGCCCCCGGTTTGTTCATCACAACGAACTTGGCATCGGTATATTTGGCGGCAATTTTATCAAACCGTCTTGCAAATATATCCCCCGCCCCGCCGGGCTTGAGATAAACAACGATATTGATAGGACGTTCGGGAAACTTGGCCTGTGCGGGACTAAACGACAAGAGAACCAATTCGATGATGAGCACGATCAAACAAAATATTTTTTTCATATTCCATCCTCCCTTTCCGAGTAATATCCCCATAATGATTGAATATGGGAATGGTTCCTTCCGGGTAACTTACCATTTTGTGAACGGGTGTTTGATCAGGTTCGAGTTGAAATAACGGGGATCGCCCGTGACCTCTTCGCCGATCCATTTTGGTTTCTGGAAGGCCTGATCCTCGCTCGTGAGCTCCACCTCGGCCACCACGAGCCCCCGGTTTTCGCCGAAGAACTCGTCGATCTCCCAGACATGGTTTTCGATGGGGATCTTGTAGCGGTTCTTCTCGATGAGCGGCTTCTCGCAGAGTTCGGTCAGCATCGCATCGGCCTCGGCCGCCGGGATCTCGTATTCATACTCCGACCGGGTCGCCCCCGTGGTGATCCCTTTCACTGTCAGATACCCCTTGTCGGCGATCGTCCGGACCCGGACCGTCCGCTCCTTGATGCTGTTGAGATACCCCTGACGGTAACTCGTTCCTTTGGCCAGCGCCTTCCAGGCCTCCTCCTTCACCAGAAATTTTCTTTCGATTTCCTTTGCCATCTTTTTTCTCCTTATCTCCGGACAGTCGCAGCGGCGAGCCCGATCCCGGCCCGGCCTTTCTTATGCGGACAGCGGTTCGAGACCGATGATCCGCTTGATCGCCCGCAGGTAGTTCACATTTCCGTACTCCTGCAGACCCAGCATCTCTTTGGCCTTCAGGATCGCCCCGACATCCGTGTGCTCCACGGCCACCGTTTGGATGGCCGCCCCGTTGATTAGCAGATGGGCAATCTCGGCGATGCAGCCGTTCACGGTGAAGGCGAAGCGGAGTTTGAAGACGCTGACTGCGGTGAGTTGCGTATGGGGATAGATGATTTCGTCAAGGTATTCCTGGAGGGTGTACTCCTCCCGCTGGAACATCGGCTCGGCGGCGCCGAACGCCGGGAAAACCTCCTTCCGCAGGACCTCGGTCTTCATGGGGAATTCCCCCTTCATCCGCGGATTCCACTGTTCCAGGCCCTCCTTCCTTTCGACAAAGACCTTGATGTCCATCTTGCTGTCCCGGATTTTCGTGTTGTTTTCGCTGTTCGCGGCGGAGACGATGTAGATCTCGGAGCTTTCCCTGATTTGCTCGCATTTTGCAAGCCTTCTCAGCTTCGTTTCCACCATGCCGAAATTCTGCGCAAACGCGCGGAATTCATACCTGGGAAGGATCTCTGCCATATCGACCTCCTTTTCAATGCAAAGTTTTTCTTCGTGGTATTCATAGTAATGTTTTGCTATAAGGTCAAATTATCTCTCTTGATCATTTTCATAAGGTGTTCTTATGAATGTAGACCAGCTCAAGGCATTCCACAAGGTAGCCGCCACGGGGAGCTTCACGAAGGCGGCCCGGGAGCTCTTTCTGACCCAGTCGGCCGTCAGCCAGCAGATCCGCGCCCTGGAGGATAAGATCGGCGGCAGGCTCTTCGACCGCTCCGGGAAGAAGATCCGCCTGCCCGGGGAAGGCGAGATCCTGTTGGCCTATTCGGAGCGGCTCTTCGATCTGCACGAGGAGATCGAGGCGCTCTTCGGCAGTCTCAAGACCTTGCAGAAGGGTAAGATCGCCGTGGGAGCCACGGCGGTGGTCGGAACCTATTTGATGCCCGCCGTCATCAGTGCCTATCACCGGCAGTATCCGGGGATTGAAATCGACCTGCAGATGGGGAATTCGGAGCAGATCCTACGCATGATCCTGGATCGCGAGGTGGACCTGGGTGTCGCCGGGATGGTCAAGAAACGGGCTACGCTCAACAGCATTTTCATCCACCGGGAGCAACTGCTCTTCGTCTGCTCGCCCGAGAACCCGCTGGCCGCCAGAGAAAGCGTCGCTCTCGGCGAACTCGACCGGATCCCCTTCATCTGGCGTGAAAGGGGAACCCAGACCCTCGCGCTCGTGAATCGGTGGTTTCACGAAAACGCCGACGGTGATTTTCCACACCAGACCCTCTCTCTGTCCAACATGGAAGCCGCCAAGCGGATCGTCGAAGAGGGCTATGGCGTCACGATCATTCCGGCTATCGCGGCCCGGCGGGAGATCGATGCAGGGCTGCTGAAACGGCTCGACGTGGAGGGGTTTGCTCTTACCGTGGACTACGGTCTGTTTTACCCGAAGGGCAGGCTCTTCAGTGGCGCTGCGGAGGCCTTCCTGGCAACCCTCTGCGGCCTCGGGATCTTTTCCCATGGGGAAAATCTTCGCGGACATCCTTGGAAAACGCCTTGATCCCCTTTCTCTTGACACACGAAGGTCTAATCCTTATACTCCGCCGCTACCGAAGGCAAGCCCCCGCCAACCGGGGAAGAGATACCTGTCCAATCTCCTTTAGGAAAGGCTGAATCATGATCGAATTGCGAAAGAACCAGGGCATACTTCTTGTGAACGGCAGGGAGACTATCGATTATGCAGAAGGAATGACACCGGCGGATGTGCAGCGGATCGTCCCTTCCTTTCGGGGGACGGAACGGATGCTTAGGAAAGAAGAGGCCCGGAGGGCCACGATGGCCTTCGGCATCCTCTCCGCGCATCAGCGGGGACCGGAGAGCGAAGGTCTGAAAATCCGTTTCGACGCCCTGGCTTCCCACGACATCACCTATGTCGGCATCGTTCAGACGGCCCGGGCCAGCGGGTTGAAGAACTTCCCCGTTCCTTACGCGCTGACAAACTGCCACAACAGCCTCTGCGCGGTCGGCGGCACCATCAACGAAGACGATCACCTCTTCGGCCTCTCGGCGGCGCAGAAGTACGGCGGGATCTATGTCCCGGCCCACCAGGCGGTTATCCACCAGTACGTGCGGGAACGGATGGCCGGCTGTGGAAAGATGATCATGGGTTCGGACAGCCACACCCGCGACGGCGCGCTGGGCGCGATGGGGATCGGCGAGGGCGGTCCGGAGCTGGTGAAACAGGTTCTGAACCGGACCTACGACACGGTCTGGCCGGAGGTGGTCGCCGTCTTTCTGGAAGGTAAGCCCCGTGACGGCGTGGGACCACAGGATGTGGCGCGCGCAATTGTCCGGGCCGTCTTCAGGAACGGCTTCGTGCAGAACAGGGTCATGGAATTCG
>JAPLJX010000450.1 GCA_026388375.1 Deltaproteobacteria bacterium | reverse complement strand
TCAAGGGGCACTATCTAGCGATCGCCACGCTGGGAATCGGCGAGATCATCTACATTATCTTCAATGAAATGGTAGACCTGACCGGGGGTCCTTCCGGCCTCTCCAACATCCCCGCTTTTCATATCGGCGGTTATCCATTCACCCACAGCATCCAGTATTATTATCTCGTCTGGGGCACATTATGGGTCATCCTCTGGTTTTCCCTGAATCTGATCCATTCCAGGGTGGGAAGGGCACTGAAGGCCATGCACGGCAGCGAAGTGGCCGCCAGCGCCATGGGAATCAATCTGTCGGCCTATAAGATCCAGGTTTTTGTTCTCTCCGCCGTTTACGCCTCGATCGCCGGCAGCATTTATGCCCATTTTGTCAGTTTCATCGCGCCAAATAATTTTGCATTGATGAACTCGATCATGTTCATCCTCATGGGTGTCGTCGGCGGACTCCACAATATTTTTGGGGCCATTATGGGGGCGGCACTGATGACTTTCCTGCCGGAGTACCTGCGGGTATTCAAGGAGTTCGACATCCTGATCTACGGCGCCATCCTGCTGGCGATTCTGCTGTTTATGCCGGAGGGTTTTCTGGAGGGGATACCGATGCTCTACCGAAAATATTTCAAGCGAGGAGAGGCATGACCACCAGTCCATTCATTCTCGATGCGGAACGCCTGTTCAAAGCCTTCGGCGGCCTGATGGCGATCTCCGATCTTTCCTTCAAGGTACGGGAGGGGGAGATCAAGTCCGTCATCGGGCCCAACGGGGCCGGCAAGACGACCCTCTTCAATCTGATCACGGGTGTGCATCCCGCGTCCTCCGGCAAAATCCATTTCCGGGGAAAGGCCATCAACGGCCTCAAACCCTATGTCATTGCAAGGTTGGGTATTTCCAGAACGTTTCAGACGGTTGAGCTTTTCCCCCAGATGACGGTTCTGGAAAATGTGATGGTCGGTTGTCATCCCCGATCACGGGCCGGCCTGTTTTCATCCGGGTTCCGGCTTCCTCAGATGAGAAAAGAGGAAAAATGGATACGGGATCAATCCATCGAGAAATTAGAATTGGGCGGCCTGCGGGGAAAGGCCGATCTTCCCGCGGGCAGCCTGCCCTTGGGCGAACAGAAGACGCTGGAAATCCTCAGGGCCCTCTCCACCGGCCCCAAGCTGATTCTTCTCGATGAACCGGCCGCCGGCCTGAACGAGGTCGAGACGCAAAAAATGGCGGACCTGGTGTACTGCATCCGGAAGAGCGGCGTTACAATCCTTTTGGTTGAACATGACATGTCGCTCGTCATGAAGGTGTCCGACGAAATCATTGTAATCAATTACGGGGAAAAGATCGCCGAAGGGCCGCCGGCGGAGATTCAGAATGACCAGAAGGTGATCGAAGCCTATCTGGGAGGAGAAGCCTTATGCTTGAACTGAGAGGGGTGAATGCATTCTATGGGAATATCCAGGCGCTGAAGAATGTTTCCATGACCATTCCGCCCGGCAGCATGGTTACCATTATCGGCGCCAACGGCGCAGGTAAAACCACCCTTCTGAAATCGATTTCCGGCCTCATCCAGTCAAAGAGCGGCTCCATCACCTATGAAGGGACGGAAATATCCTCCCTCCCTCCGGTCAAGATCGTCTCTCTGGGGATTTGCCAGGTCCCGGAAGGTAGGCAACTCTTTACCCATTTGACCGTCCTGGACAATCTCCATCTGGGGGCCTATTTGTACTACGGCAACAGGTCCAAGGCTGAAATCCAGACGCGGCTGGACTGGATATACCAGATCTTTCCGCTTCTGAAGATCCGAACCAAGCAACTGGCCGGCACGCTGAGCGGCGGGGAACAGCAGATGGTGGCGATCGCGCGGGCCCTGATGTCGCGGCCCAAGCTGCTTATCCTGGATGAGCCCTCCATGGGCCTCGCCCCAATGCTCGTTGCGGAAATACTCCGGGTCATTAAGAAATTGAATGACCAGGGAACCACCATCCTTCTCGTGGAGCAAAACGCACGGGCGGCGCTGCAAATCGCCCGGTACGGCTATGTCCTGGAAACCGGCTCCGTGGTGATCGAAGGCCCGGCCGCGGATCTCCTGGCTGACGAAAGAGTGCGCCATGCCTACCTGGGGAAATAATGATCACGCATGCCGGGGACCGGAGTCCTATGTGGATGCTTGACTTCCGTTCTCTCAACGGAAAGGGGAGGTGCTACGATGGAAGATAAATCAGATTTTAGGCCCCGATCGTTTGCGGTTGTGGGCGCCGGCCCGGTCGGGTGTATTGTCGCCGCATTTCTGGCCAAAGGTGGGTATGAGGTCACCCTGTGCGACGTCTTCCCGGAATTGCTCAAGCCGGCCCTGAATCCCGGCATCATCATCGAAGGGGCTGAACATCTCCAACAAGCGGTAACAAGAACCTGCACCAGCATTGACGATCTTGCGAAATATCGTCCCGATGTCATCTTCCTGACCGTCAAGGCCAATGCCCTTCCGCTGATCTCTTCGGCCATAGAAGGTTTTTACAGAGAAGGGCTCTATGTCATAAGCTGGCAGAACGGCATAGACACCGAAGCGGTTATTGCGCAAACCCTCGGCGAAAAACCGGTGATGAGAGCCGTTGTCAATTACGGCTGCACCCTCGTAAAACCGGGCCATGTCCATATGCCGTTTCATCATCCCCCCCATTTATTGCAGGAGCTCGATCCTGCCTCCGCCGGTGAGGCGCTTGCGATCGCAAAAATCCTGACCGCGTGCGGGCTGCCCACCAGCCACACAAACAATATCCATTCCATGGTCTGGCGAAAAGCGATTCTCAATTCTTCGATGAACCCTGTCTGCGCGGTGACCGGCCTGACCATGGCGCAGGCCATGAACGATCCGATCGTCTTACAGATTGTCGAATCGCTCTTAAAAGAGTGCATTGCCGTTGCCAGGGCCAACGAGATCGAGCTTGGCTGGAACTACTATCCCCAGGCAATCGAGTACATGAGAAAAGCCGGCGATCACAAACCTTCCATGCTCATCGACATCGAAAACAGACGCCGGACGGAGATCGATTTCATGAACGGCAAAATTGTCGAATATGGCCGGCAGGCCGAGGTGGAAACGCCATACAATAAGACGCTGCGGGCTCTGGTCAAGGCATTGGAACCGAAATAGATCGATATGAATTCTCGACCCGTGTTTGTCGGAGTGGACATCGGCGCCTCCAGAACCAAGGTTGCCGTACTCGATTCGGCAAAAAGGCTGATAGGGCATGCCGTTTCCAAGTCAGGGAACGATTTCAGCGCCGCCGCGGAAAA
Source organism: Deltaproteobacteria bacterium (assembly GCA_026388375.1). GTDB lineage: Bacteria > Desulfobacterota > Syntrophia > Syntrophales > UBA5619 > UBA5619. The sequence goes on along the minus strand of JAPLJX010000450.1, from coordinate 3,037 downwards.
CTGCCTGACGGTTTCACTCGCGATGGCGAACGCGTCCAGGGAAGAGATCGTCGCCTCCATTTCAACCGGATACGGAAGAAGAAACGTTTCCTTCGCCACGGCTGAAAAGACGGAAATCAGTTGCCACGGCAAGGGCTGTTTTCACTATTTCCCTTTCAAAATAAGCATTATCGATATAGGAGGCCAGGACAATAAAATTATCAAGCTGGACGGCGAGGGCCGTCGCATCGGTTTTAAAATGAATCGAAAATGCGCCGCCGGAACAGGGGCCTTTCTCGAAGAGATGTCCACCCGACTGGATATCCCCCTCGAAACGATGGACGGTCTGGCCAGGCAATCCCGGAATATGATCGAACTGGGAAGTTTCTGCACCGTCTTCTCGGCAACGGAAGTATTGGAAAAAATCCGACAGGGGAAAAAAGTTCCGGACATCGTTAAAGGCCTTTTTCTCTCCGTCATCAAGAGGGTTCTGGAAATGGAGTCTCTGACGGAAAATATTGTCATGACGGGAGGCGTCGTGGCCTACAATCCGTTTCTCGTCACCATGTCCGAAGAGATGATTGGAAGGAAGCTGCTCGTTCCCGAGTATCCCCAATTGACAGGCGCGATCGGCGCCGCACTCTACGCCATAGAAGCAGGCATGACCGCATGTATAAAATAAGAGGTGTAACATGGCTCACTGGATGAATCTCGGTCAAATGCTGAAAGTGAACGCAAAGAAGTTCCCCGCAAAGACTGCGATCAAGGATAAGGAAAGAAGCTTCACCTATCCGGAAACAAACGGCCGCGTAAACCGGCTTGCATGGAGCCTTCTTTCCATGGGGCTGAAAAAGGGAGACAAGGTTGCCGTCCTCCTCGAAAATTGTCCTGAAATCATTGAGGTTTATCTAGCTACGGCCAAAACGGGCATCGTCATCGTGCCGATAAATTTTCGGCTTGTGGGGAAAGACATCGAATATATCGTCAACAATTCCGACGCAAAGATGCTGATGGTCGACCATGAATTCGTCCCGCTGATTGAGGATATACGGCCGGGGCTCGGCAACATTGCCGGAGGCAGATATGTCGTGGTGCGCGGAAAGAGAGAGGGTTACGTTGAATATGAACGGTTGATCGAAGGTTCGGCGGACAGGGAACCGGACGTCGAGGTTCTCCCGAAGGACCCGTGGATTTTGATCTACACCTCCGGAACCACCGGCAAGCCCAAGGGAGTCATACGTTCCCACGAGTCACACATTGCTTTCTATCTGCTGAATGCGGTCGACTCCGGATTCACCCACCATGACATTTGCCTCAATGTCATGCCCCTCTGCCATATCAACTCGACCTTTTACACCTTCACTTTCCTCTATATCGGCGGCACAGCCTATATTCATCCGGCCCGGTCGTTCAAGGCCGAAGAGATCCTGGAGATCATCGAAAGGGAAAAGATCACCTTCATCTCCCTCATCCCCACCCATTACAACCTCATATTGAACACGACTCCCGAGGCGCGGCGCCGAAATGTCGGCTCCATCCGAAAGCTGCTCTGCTCCTCTGCCCCGGTCCGCAAAAACATGAAGCTTGCTATCGTGGATTTCTTCCCTGGCGTCGAACTTTATGAGGCATACGGATCTACGGAGGCCGGCATCGTCACGATATTGAAACCGGAAGATCAGATGAGAAAGCTCGGTTCCATCGGATACGAAGCGGTAGGCACCGATTTTGTGAAAATCATCAACGCAGAAGGAAACGAGGCCGCCATTGGAGAAGTCGGGGAGCTCTATTCACGCGGGCCAATGCTTTTTGACGGGTATTACAAGATGCCAGAAAAGACCGCCTCCTCTTTTCGGGGAGAATGGTTCTCGGCGGGGGATCTGGCCAGAAGGGATGAGGACGGGTATTATCAGATCGTGGACCGTAAGGACAACATGATCATCACCGGGGGTGAGCATGCCTATCCAAGCGAAGTCGAAGAGGTTATCGGGAGCCATCCTGCCGTCTTCGACACCGCGGTGATCGGCATGCCCGATGAGAAATGGGGTGAAAAAGTGGTCGCGGTGGTTATCCCCAAGGCGGATGTCGATGAAAACACGCTTCTCGAATATTGCAGGGACAAACTCGCCGCCTTCAAGCGGCCCAAGCAGATACTCTTTATAAAAGCCGAAGAAATGCCGCGGACGCCAACGGGGAAAATATTACATCGCGTATTGAGGGATAGATATTGCCGATAACCGGCATCGGCTCCGCCTATTTTGTTTCAAGCATACCCAATGCTTCCGCGTCGATCAGTTTGATGCCGTTATTCATGAGTATCTCGACAGCCTTGTCATTGTCGCTGAAATGGAAAATCATGACCGCCTTTTTCGATGAAAATCCGATAAATGCGTACATGTAAGCCACATTGACTTTCGCTTTCTGCAGGTGCTTCAAGAGCGCCGCAAGCTGGCCCGGTTTGTCTTCGATCTCGGCAGCCACCACCTCATCTACTTTCGCGGGTATCTGTTTTTCCATCAGGATGCGCCTGGTTTTTGCCAGGTCTGAAACAAGGAGCCTCAAGATTCCAAACTCACCCGTATCGACGAGATTCAGGGCTCTCAGGTTTACCCCCGCATCTCCAAGGGTCTTGGTAATCTCGAACAAACGGCCGGGTGAATTTTCAATATGAATGGCGATCTGTTTTAGTTTCATATCAGCCTCCAATTATCCTTTTTCTTTATATATCTCTCTCGGTCCGATAATGTCAAGAAACTTGCTGCCAAGATGATTAGACGATGGAGAGATCCTGCACAGCCTGCTGGCGCTTAACCTGGAACGGTCAAAGGCAGTGGACACAGGTTATGGGACAATTCACGTGCTTGGTTTAAAATACCAATAATTTGTTGATAATCCAGAGTTCATCATGTAGATTAGCGACATGGTTACAGGCAAAGATAAGCAGTTGATCTACGAAAAGATCAGGGAATACGTCAAGACGCTTGAAAAGAACAAGGTGCCTGTCTGGCGCTTGTATCTGTACGGGTCCTATTCGAAAAATACATTTCATCCCGACAGCGAT
>JAPLJX010000265.1 GCA_026388375.1 Deltaproteobacteria bacterium | reverse complement strand
GCATCGTCGTGGAGAAGGTCAAGGATAAGAAGGGCGCCTATGGATTCAACGCCCGGACCGACAAGTACGAAGATATGATCGCAGCCGGTGTTATCGATCCGACCAAGGTCACCCGGTTCGCGCTGCAGAATGCGGCGAGTGTCGCATCACTCATGCTGACCACCCAGTGCATGGTCGCCGACAAGCCGAAGGATGAACCGGCGATGCCGGGCATGCCTCCGGGCGGCGGCGGCGGATACCCCGGCATGGGGATGTAATTCCCAGCCCAGGTTGATTGAACAAAGGCCCCTGTCCAAGAAGACAGGGGCCTTTTTATTTCGGCCCTTGCGAACCATCGCCGAAAAAGGAGGGCGAGGTGGGCATCAATGGTGATACTTCCGGATCACCGCGGTGACGATTCCCCCGAGTTTGATCCTGTTGCGGGCGGATTAGCGGGTATTTCGGGTTGGCTGCTTCCAGGACCACCTCTTTTCCCTGTTTCCGGAAGTATTTCATCGTCCACTCCCCGTCCACCTCGGCGATCACGATGTCGCCGCCTTTGGGTTCCCGTCCCTTTTCGACGATGACGAGGTCCCCCTCCACGATGCCGGCCCCGCTCATGGAATCGCCGCTCACCTGGAGCAGATAGGAGGCTTCCGGCCGTGTGATCAGGTATTCGTCCATGGAGAGGATGTCGCAGAGGGCCTCTTCCTCCGGGGAAGGGAAACCCGCCTGGATGGAACCGAGAACGGGGACGGCGAAGGGCCGTTTCGTCAGGCTCAGATGGCCTTTTTCGTCCTTCGTGAGCAGACCCGCGGCGATGAGTTTCCCGATCCAGAAATGGACGACGCTCTTCGACCGGACCCCGAGCAGGGCGATCATTTCGGCATAGGAGGGCATCCGCCGGTTTGTCCGGAAGAAGGCGGCGAGGGTTTTCTGAACTGATTGCGTTGTACGCTTTTCTTCCATGGCTCTCCTGTATAGAACACACGTTCTATTGTCAAGCAAAATTTTACGGCTTCCGAAAAAGCCCACATGAAAGAGAATGACCAGAGAGGATCTGTTGCAAAGCGGTCCAAGTTGGGCTAAGAAACAAAGGAGTTCATCTTTGTGGCTGGGAGTGGATGATCTTCGATCGCATCACAGGGAAACAAGATATGTTGAAATGGATAACAGGGCGATGGCCGACGGTTCTTTGCCTCTGCCTGACGCCCCTTGTTCTGGGGGCCCAGGGTCAAGGTATGGAGCAGCGGATCCCGGGCAGGGCGGACTTGTATCATTATCGGGTCGTCCGCTCCTATCCCCATGACCGCGGGGCCTTTACCCAGGGGCTGGTCTATGACGGCGGTTTCTTTTATGAGGGCACAGGACTGCATGGTCGTTCCAGCTTGCGCAAGGTCGATCCGGTGTCGGGCCGAGTCCTCAAGGAAATTGCGCTGTCGCCGTCCTATTTTGGAGAAGGGGTTACCATCTTTGGCGACCGGATTTTTCAGATTACGTGGCAGTCCCGGGTCGGCTTCGTCTACGACAAGAGCTCTTTTAGTCTGTTGCAAAAATTCTCCTACGCCCATGAAGGGTGGGGCATCACCCATGACGGGAAACGGCTGATCATGAGCGACGGGACGTCCATCCTGCATCTGCTCGATCCGAAAGATCTTCATGAAACGGGGACTCTGCGCGTCCGCGATGATCGTGGTCCTGTGGAGGGGCTCAATGAGTTGGAATATGTCCGGGGGGCCATTTATGCGAATGTCTGGCCGACGGATACTATCGCCGTAATTGATTCCCGGACGGGATGGGTCACGGCCTGGATCGATCTGAAGGGGTTGTTGGCGAAAGAGGATTTGCAAGGGGTGGATGTGCTGAACGGCATCGCTTACGATGCCGAAGGCGACCGCTTGTTCGTTACGGGGAAATTCTGGCCGAAACTATTTGAAATCAAATTGATCACGCAACCGGTGGGACCGGATTGAAGGCTGGATGGCCGCAGAAATGGCTTGACTTTCCCCTTTTCCCCAGTGTACAAGTACCGCAAAATGCCGGAGGATGCAAGGCGGACGTCCAGGGTGCGACCGGCAGGATCCGCGCATAGACAGGATGAAGCGTAAGGTGAACCGCCGGACTCTTCAGAGTCTGGGCGGTTTTTTCTTTGTAAGACCTTCATGCGGCGGCCGGATGCCGCGGCATGAGCAGGCCCCGGAACCGTTTCTGTCCCTCGCCAGGTCAGGATGGAGGGGTATTCCGAAACGAATTAGGAGGCGAACCATGAACAAAAATCTGTATGTAGGGAACCTGTCCCAGAAAGTCACAGAGGAAGACCTGAAGAACAACTTTTCCGAGGCCGGGGCGGTTGCATCCGTGTCCGTCATCAAGGATAAGTTCTCCGGGGTTTCTCGGGGCTTCGGCTTCGTAGAGATGGAGACGGAGGAAGGCGCCCAGGAGGCGATCAAAAAATTCAACGGCGGCGATCTCGACGGGAAAGCGATTACCGTGAATGAGGCTCGACCGAAGACGGAATCCGACGGTCCCCGACGGGATTCGAACCGAGGCGGCGGCGGCTTCCGAGGCGGGCATAGTGGAAGCGGCGGTGGCGGCGGCCGCGGCAGGTACTAATACCCGTTTTTTGTTTTGGAATTCCCCCCGCAGATGAACAGCGAGGCAGGATGATGCCGGTTGACACTGGGTTTCGGCCCGGTTTCAACCGGTTTTTTTATTGGAGGGACTTCGGTGCAAACCGGTCTGCGCTAACCATACCCCAGCTCCTCTAGGCGCGCCTCGTCGATCCCGAGGAAGTGGGCGACCTCGTGGACGACGGTGATCTCGATCTCACGCTCCAGTTCGGCGAGGCTCTCGCACATCTCCTCCAGAGGTTCCTGGAAGATGAAGATCGTGTCCGGATGGAGAGGGGGCGGGGTGAAGAAAGAGTGCTCCTGGAGAGACGCTCCCTCGTAAAGCCCCAGGAGCGGTTCGTCCGGAGGATAGCCCATCTCCTCCAGCATCTCCCGCGTGGGGCGTTTCTTCACGGTGAGGACGACGTTCAACATCCGATCCCGGATCTCCGTCGGGATGCGTCCGTACACCCGTCGAACCGCCCTGTCGAATTCCTTCGGATTCAGTTTCATGAGAGTAACACTACCTATGCCATTCGATGTCCGGTCCTTCGTTTTGAAACCGAACCGCTATCACTATAAAGATACAGGGCCGGTCTGTCAATAAGGACCACCCTCCCTATCGGTGTTTCTATAACAATTATCGCATCCCCCCGATTCTGCTTGACAGATTGTCCCCTTCGGTCTATCAAACAGGTGCATTTCCATTTCCACGGCGGATCATCGCCGGAAAAATGATCGCATCCGCGACGTCGAGTTTCGACGGGGATTCGGGGTGATCCTCCGGACCGCAGATAGCAGCAGACTTCATTACCATTGCGGGAAACCAAGGAAGCAGCATCCTGAGATGGCCCTTCTAAAAGGAGCGCAGGCATGGCCCGGCAGAAACGAGCAAACGCAAACCAAGAGCCCCATCCTTACAAACACCCCGAAGCTGACAGCCCCATGCGGCCCGACGTAGGGACCCAGGCCCAGTTCCGCAAAAAGAAACCGCCGACGACCTATCGCTACGACTCCTCCCTCTCCCCCGCCCTCGACTGGGACGGCGGGAACATTGCACGGGAAGCCGGGTTATGTTCCCGCAGGAAGAGTGCGTATGTATCCTTGGTATTCAGAGATTTTAGATGAATGAGATAAAATCCGGGTGTGGGAATTAAAATAATCTTGTATGCATCATAGACCAAATTATATTAAGCCGCATTGATCAAATCCATGGCATAAAGAGAATAATATAACACAGAAAAGCACCCGAAAAACAAGCTTAGAAAATCAATGCGAAATTTTATCTAAAAATACTTTTGCGGAATTCTTCGCAGGCATCGGGCTGATGCGCATGGGACTCGAAAGAGAAGGATGGACCATTGCGTTTGCCAACGATATCGCCGCCGACAAATATGAAATGTATTCTGAAAACTTCCCAGACACCAAGACTCATTTCGTTCTTGGCGACATACATCAGTTAAGCGTTGACTCCATCCCAACGGTCGCCTTAGCGACGGCCTCGTTCCCATGCAATGATCTTTCCCTGGCCGGCATGCGCAAGGGGTTGGCCGGCAAAGAATCATCCGCATATTGGGGCTTTGTGCGAATACTTGACGAGATGGACAAGCGTCGGCCGCCGATTGTTCTTCTCGAAAATGTTGCCGGGTTCTTGACATCTCACGAGGGTCGCGATTTCCAGTCGGCCCTGCTTGCGCTCAATCGCCTGGGCTATGCCGTTGATCCTATGATCATTGATGAGGAAATTACTTAAGACAGGTTTTCACAACATATCGATATAATAACGTATATTCATGAGAGAAAATTTATGACAACAGAATTTAAGGTTGGTGAAAAATATACGAACGATCAGATTCGCTTTGCCTTAAATGTAGAAAATTTAGGCGGCATTCGTCCATCTGTTGACGCAGGCAAGCATCTTAACCATCTGGTTATCTTAACCACAACAGAACAGTACCAGAAAAATCTATCAGAGAATCCTTATCATGACAGAATTGAAAATAATGTTCTCATTTATACAGCCCAAGGAAGAATTGGGGATCAAGAAATCACTGGTAGGAATAGAAGGATTATTGAACAATACTCTGCTACAATTCCCTTTTATGGTTTCTCAAATGAGGGAAAACAAACATATATTTTTCTTGGATTACTTGAGCTGCTTCGGCATTATCAGGAATATCAGATAGACAAGAAGAATATTTTAAGAAAAGTTTGGGTGTTTGAATTTTATATTCATAATGAAATCAACATAGTGCCTATTCGACAGGCGAAAGATCTGATCGCCGCAATATTTGAAGATTCAAGACGAATACGTGATCTTGACAAGGAAGAGAGAGAAGTTGTCGTTTTTGAAACACCGTCCGAAGCTTTTGAAAAGACAGGTTATGAGACAGAAGAAATTCGGTCTCACCTTCTGCAAATTAATCCATACCGGTTTGAATCGCTTGTAAGAGATGTTGTTGAGTCCAATGGTTTTACAAACGTTACCGTAACCCCTCCGTCACAGGATGGAGGAATCGATGTGAACGCATATGTCTTAGATTCCAATTACTTCTTTTCAAAAACTCATGTTCAATTTCAAGTAAAACGTTGGCGTCATTCCGTAGGCAGTGTTGAGATTAATAATTTTCGAGGCGCATTACACACCACTGCAAAAGGCGTCTTCGTAACAACAAGTCACTTTACTAAAGCGGCTATTCAAGAATCTGAACATGTTGTCAAACCATGCATTTCGCTTATTGACGGGTTCAAGTTTTCAAAGCTTATTATGGATACAGGGATAAACCTGAACAAATATTTTTAAGATGTCGATCCTTGTCGAGAATAAAAAGCTCGACACCGTTCATCAGCAACGGAATAAGGAGACTGTGCCATGACTCAATTTGAATCGTCGCTTAAAGAATTTTCAGCGCGATATAGGATCAACAGCAAAGGGACATTTGCCCTCGTCCTCTTCGTTACTCGCATTGGAAGTAAGCAAAAGCCCCCTTTGTCTGCGGATCATTTTTTAACTCCACAGGGAGGCCAGGTTGCAGGACTTGGGAAATACGCCGTTCAAGCCATTCTTGCAGATTACGGCATTGACCGGATTCTTGCCGAAGAAGGCGGAAGAACAAGTCAAGGAAGCATTCATAAAATGCGGGTTTACGTCGATTTCTTAAATGAACTCGCACAAGAAAACCTTCTCGATTTTAGCGCCATAGAAAATTGGTGGATCGAGCGCGTAAGAGAATATTTCAGATCGCATCTATCGGAACGTAAAAAAGAATCATTTAGTTCTAAGCCCTTCAGCCTCAAAGTGGATTCATCAAAGTCAATCAGAAGCATCGTATCCGATTTGATCGAATCGGCGTTTGCCAGGCAGCGGGAATGCCCAGGAGTCATGGTAGCCGGCGCTGTCATGCAGCATCTTGTGGGGGCAAAGATCGCAACCGCCCTGCCGGACATAAAAATTACTCATGAAGGATTCTCAGTCGCTGATGCGCCTTCCGGCAGGAAAGGGGATTTTTTCATCGGAGATACGGCCATTCATGTGACGACAGCCCCGACCGAAGCGCTGATCAGAAAATGTTGCGACAATTTGGCGCAAAGCCTTAGACCCTTGGTGATTACCACCCAGAGCGGCGTCGGCGGCGCAATTGCGTTGGCAAAGAACGCAGATGTCGCCGAACGAATCGACATTATCGAAATCGAACAATTTATCGCCACCAATGTATATGAATGGAGCGCCTTTCAACAGACAAAGCGTTCCGTGACCGTCCGCCAGATGGTGGAGGCCTACAACCGCATCATTGACCAGTGCGAAACTGATCCCAGTTTGAAGATCGAGATGTGATCACACTGTGGATACCTTCTCTCCAGAAAAGCGAAGCGAAATTATGCGTTGCGTGCACTCAACCGATACAACGCCGGAACGGAAGGTTCGCTCTCTCCTTCACAAGCTCGGCTTTCGTTTTCGGATCCACCGGCTTGACCTGCCCGGCAAGCCTGACATCGTCCTACCAAAACGCCGCGCTGTGGTTTTTGTGCATGGGTGCTTCTGGCACCGACATCCGGGCTGTCCTCATGCAACCACTCCTGCCAGTCGCCAGGAATACTGGCTTCCCAAGTTCAGGCGAACTGTGGATCGGGATTGGAAAAATCAAGAAGAACTCCAACAGAAAGGGTGGAATGTCCTGATAGTCTGGGAATGTGAAACGCGAGATTTGATCAAGCTTTCTTCGCGGTTTACTGGTCTGATATGTCACAAACCTTTGGTTTGGAAACAATTTGATCCCATTATTTCAATGGCTGCTGAAAAACAAAGTGATTACAGGAAGAAATAACCGAACGATGGATCCCCGGGGAAGGCGGCCAATAATCCATACATGTGGAAAAAGAACTTTCGACCCAGTGACGATGGAGGTCGATCACCGCCGCGGCGACGACGTCCCGGCCTGGCTCCTCGACACGGATTACAACGACCTCTGCTTCCACGTCTGTCAGGCCTTCTTCCCGAGAACAGGGGCGTGGGAAAACATCAAACGGGCGTTGAAAGGGACTTACGAAGAGACGGTCTGGGACCACCTGGCCGGGACGAAGAGCGCTCCCTTTCCTGCGGGGGAATATGGTAAAATCGCCGTCAAGGTCATCGACGACCGGGGCAACGAGCTGCTGGTCGTCAAGGATCTGAAAGAGGCGGAAGGATAGAAGGAGGGTTTTATGAGTAGAAGTGCGGAAGCCTTGATAAAGGAGGCGATGGCGCTTCCTGATGCGGAACGGGCGTCGCTGATCGATGGACTGCTCGCTACACTGGATCCGGAAAAAGACGCGGGTGCGGATCAGGCATGGGCCATGGAGATCGAGAGAAGAGGCGCTGAGTTGGAGCAGGGGATCGTGGAGTCGGTGGCGTGGGAGGAAGTCCGGAAAAAAGCCTTGAGGTTGGCCCATGCCGATCCCAAATGACATCCTATCCGGAAGCGTCGGATGAATATGTGGCCTTATATGCTTGGTATTATCACAAGGGGGCCCCGGTTATTGGAAGAGTCGTAAAGTATCTGATGCAATTCGGCAATAACACGAGTTAAGAGATGAAAAGAAACAAATTTTCTCCATCGGACATACTGGAGCTTTACCGGCTGGGCAAGCTTTCCAGCGGAAAGGCGGCGGAATATCTGAACATGGAACGATTCGAATTCATAAAATACGCTTCTCGTCTCGGCATCCCTTTTATCGACATGGATATGGAAGAACTCTTGACCGACTTTCATCGTGCTCGCCGTATGGTAATAAAAGGTTTTGATCTTCTCGCCGAAGTCAAGTCCGCAGCCGCCCTGCGCTGGGTCAATGCGGTCAATGCCGAGGGAAGTTATGGACGCTGGGATTATGTTGTTGTCCGAAAACCGGAGGATATTCCGCTTCGAATGGCAGCCGTGTTATAAGGATGAATCGAGAAGTTGAAAGATAGCGTATCGCCTCCATTTGGCGCCGGTTCTTGTCCTTACAGATAAAATAGACCAGAGACTCGATACCCAACCGATCCTCTCCCTTTTTCTCCGTACGACAAGAATAATAAATAAGACAAGTATCTATACCTATCTGTTGGTAAATATTTTCTTGACAACCAGCGGCGGGTAGTATACCTACCGGTCGGTATAATCGCGAGGGGGAGATCGGACATGGCTGAAGATGCGCATCCGGCGATGCCGGAAGGGCAGGCGGCGCCGGGGGAACGTCGGGGAAAACGTGACAGGAATTCGTTAAAACCGGAGAGCCGCATTCGGGAGGAGCTCATGAAGGCGGCGCTCACGCTCTTCACCCAGCGGGGCTATTCCGCGACGACGGTCCGGGAGCTTGTGGAGGCGGCCGGCGTGACAAAACCGGTCCTCTACTACTATTTCGGGAGCAAGGAGGGCCTCTTCCTGGAGCTGATGCGGACGCACTTCGGCCGTCTCGAAGCGGCGGCCGATGTCTACCGAACAGGAGAGGGGAGCGTCCGGAAGCGGCTCACGGCGATGCTGGATAAAGGCTTCGCCTATGTCCAGCAGGACCGGGATTTCATCCGCCTGATGCACGCCGTCTACTTTGGCCCGCCCGGGGAGGCCCCCTACTTCGACTTTGACGCCTACCATCAGCGGTATCATGATCTGATTACCCGATTTTTGGAGGAAGGGATCGAACGGGGTGAATTCCGGCCCGGAAACGCGGGCGACATGGCCTCGGCGCCGTAGAGATTGCGATTGAGGACCAGATCTGCAGCCAGGCTTCCCGGATTGACCGGGAGACCCTCCAGCGGATTCTGAGTCTCGTTTTCGACGGCCTGGCGGCCGATAACGATAAGGGAAAGGGAAAAAGCGTATGAAACGGTTCCTGCTTTTTGCATGCATTCCGGCGGCGGTCCTTCTGATAGCGGCCTGCTCCAGGGGTGGTGATGCCGCAAAACAAGCGACCCCGGAGGCTGCGCGTCCCCCCGTCGCCGTGGAGGCGTCCCCGGCCACGGCCGGCATCCTGACGGAGAGGATCGACGTGACGGGTATCCTCGCCCCCAAATTTGAGGTGGATGTGAAATCCGAAGTGGCGGGTCTCGTCAGCGAAGTCTACGTCGCGGAGTGGGTTCGGGTGAAGAAGGGGGAGCCGCTGGCCAAAATCGACATCCGTGAACAGGAGGCTTTTATGAAGCGGACCCAGGCCGCTCTGGAGTCGGCGAACTCCGCGGAGCTCCAGACACGGGTTGCTGATAACCGCGCCCGGCGCGAACTCGAAAGGATGAAAAAGCTCAGAGAAAATGGTCTTGCGACGCAGCAGGCGCTTGACGACTCCGTGTCGGAGGCGGAGGCCGCGGCATCGCGCGTCGAAGCGGCGCACGCCCAGGTCCGCGCCGCGGAAGAGGATCTCAATCAGGTGCGGACCCGTCTCGCCAAGGGGCGGATTGTAGCCCCGATCGACGGGATCGTCTCCGAGCGCCGGGCAAACGTGGGTGATCTGGTCGGCGAGGCCAGCGCAAACCAATCCCTCTTTCACATCGTGGACAACCGCGTTCTGAACCTCACCGTCGCCGTTCCTTCCGGTGCGATGGCCGGTCTGCGCCGGGGAGAGCCGCTGGAATTCACGACGGACGCTCTTCCCGGCAGGACCTTCCGGGGAACGGTAATGTTCATCAACCCGACTGTCAATGAAGCCGACCGCTCGGTCCGGGTCATCGCGGAGGTGAACAACGCCGCTGGCGAGCTCAAAGGAGGTCTGTTCATTCAGGGACGGATCGTGACGGGGAAGCGCGACGGGGTCATCCTCGTTCCCCGCGAGGCTCTTTCCGGTTGGGATATTGCGGGAAAGAAGGCGAAGCTTTTCATCGTTGAGGGAGACCGGGCGAAGTCCCGGGAGGTCCGGACGGGCGCCGCAACGGAGGGCGGGGTGGAAATCACCGCCGGCCTCAAGCCTGCAGAGACCTACGTCGTCCGAGGCGCTTTCAACGTCAAAGAGGGCGACAAACTAATCATCGCCCGGAAACAGGGAAACTGAGCCATGATCCTCTCCGATCTCTCCATCCGCAGGCCGGTCTTCGCGACCGTGATGGTTCTGGTGCTCGTCACGCTGGGGATCTTTTCGTATCGGTGGCTCCCCGTCGAGATGTATCCGAACGTGGAGATTCCCGTTCTGTCCATCGTTACAAAATTTCCCGGCGCCGGCCCCGAGAGCGTGGAACGCGAGGTCTCCAAAAGGGTCGAAGAGGCCGTCAACGGCATCTCCGGCGTGAAGCACGTCTCTTCATTCTCTTTGGAAGGAGTTTCCACCGTCGTGGTTGAATTCCGCCTGGAGGAGAAACTCAACGAGGTGGCCCAGGAGGCGCGCGCCAAGGTGAGCGCCATCCGCGGCATTCTTCCCAAGGGGATCGAGGACCCGATCATCCAGAAACTGGACTTCAACGCCATGCCGATCGTGTCGCTCGCCGTCCGGTCGGAAACGCTCTCGCCCCGGGACCTGACCATCCTGATCGAGAAGAGCGTCAAGCGTCGTTTCGAGGGGATCGCCGGGGTGGGAAAAGTGGACCTGGTCGGCGCCGCAAAGCGGGAGGTCAATGTGATCATCGATCCCGAGCGGATCAACGCGCTGGGACTCGGCGTCGACGCCGTCGTGGCCGGACTTCGATCGGAAAACGTGAACACCCCGCTGGGTCGTCTGAACCGGGGGGCGACGGAGGTCAACCTCCGCGTCTCAGGGAAGCCTGACCGTGTCGAGCAGTTCCGGGAAATGGCGATCACCGTGCGCAACGGCCGCCCAATCCGCCTCGGGGAGGTCGCCTCGCTGGCGCTCGTCAATGGGGCGCCGGCCGTGTCGCTCGACATCCTGAAGCAGGCTGGCGCCAACATCGTCGAGGTGGCCGATGCAGTTAAAAAAACGGCCGGCGGTCTGCAGGCTGAACTCCCCCCGGGCACGACGATCTCGGTCGTCCGCGACAGCTCCGTCTTCATCCGGGAATCCCTCGACGACGTCCAACAGACCCTGATCATGGGCGGCATCCTGACGATTCTGATCGTCTTTTGCTTCATCAACTCCTGGCGCTCCACGGTGATCACGGGGGTTACGTTGCCGATCTCGGTGATGTCGTCGTTCATCATCATGAAGGCCCTGGGGATGTCGATCAACGTGATGACGATGATGGCCTTGTCGCTCGCCATCGGACTGCTGATCGACGATGCGATTGTCGTTCGGGAGAACATCGTCCGCCACCTTGAGCGCGGGGAAGATCATTTGGCCGCCGCCCGCAACGGGACAAGCGAGATCGGCATGGCCGTATTCGCCACAACGATGTCGATCGTGGCCGTCTTCGTGCCGGTTGCCTTCATGAAGGGGATCGTCGGCCGCTTCTTCTTCCAGTTCGGGATGACGGTCGCCTTTGCCGTCCTCGTGTCGCTTTTCGTCTCCTTCACGCTGGACCCGATGCTCTCTTCGCGCTGGCACGATCCGGCGATTGCAGCCAAGGGGAAGAGGAGGGGATTGGCGAAGCTGCTGGAGGGGTTCAACGTCTGGTTCGACCGGGCGTCCGACGGCTACCGCCGGATGATCGGCTGGGCCCTGGACCATCGTAAAACGGTTCTCGGTATTGCCCTCGCGGCCTTTACCGGAGGGATCATCGCCTTCGGTTCGCTCCAATCCGCCTTCTTTCCCGATATCGACAGCGGGGAGTTCAACGTGACCTTCAAAACCGCCCCGGACGCCTCGATCGCCGAGAGCCGGGGACGCCTGGAGGCGCTTCTCGGCGCGATCAGCGTCCATCCCGCCGTGGCCCATACCTACGCCACGATCGGCGCGGGAGACAGCGGCACGGTCCGCAGCGGCGTCATCTTCGTCAAACTCAAGGAACGGTCGGCGCGGACGCTCGGCCAGAGGGAGGTGCAGCAGGATTTCCGCCGGAGTTTTATCCTCCTTCCCGGAATCATCACCTCCATCGAGGAGGTTGACGAGTCCGGGCAGAGCAAGAAACCTCTCCAGGTCAACCTTCGCGGGACGGACATCGCGCGTCTTAAAGCCTATGCGGCCGACCTCCGCGACAAGATGTATGCGATACAGGGGATCAGGGACATCGAGATCAGTCTGGAGCACGATATTCCCGAATACCGGCTTGTCGTGGACCGTGAGAAGGCGGCGAGCGCCGGGGTGATGACCGATCAGATCGTCCGGACGGTAGGCGCCCTGGTAGGCGGCGAGGTGGTCTCCACCTATGAGGACGAAGACGGCGACGCCGTAGACATCCGCCTGCGTCTTCCCGAAAAGTTGCGGGAAAACCCCGATCAGGTTCAAAACCTGCGCCTCGCTGTGGCAAACGGCAAGGGGTCCGCAACGCTGCTGCCGCTGTCGAACTTCGTCTCCTATTCGGCCTATGCGACCCCTTCGGAAATCAACCGGCAGGAGCTGACCCGCCAGGTAACGGTCAGCGCCAACCTCGACAATCTCCCCCTCGGCACGGCCGTGGAGAAAGTGCAGGAGGCATCAAAAAAGCTTACGCTGGCGCCGGGCTACCGGGTTGTATTTTCCGGAGACGCGGAGCAAATGGCCGAGTCTTTCGGCTACATGGCCGAGGCCCTCATCCTGGCGGTGCTGTTCGTTTATTTCATCCTGGCCGCCCAGTTCGAGTCCTTTCTGGAGCCTCTGGCGATCATGTTCTCCCTGCCGCTCTCCATAGTCGGGATGGCCGCGATGCTCCTGCTCACCGGGGACACGATCAATATCATGTCGCTGATCGGTCTCATCATGCTGATGGGGCTGGTGACGAAAAATGCAATCCTGCTGGTCGATTACGCCAAGGTCCTGCGCGGCCGCGGGATGGAACGGCGGG
This sequence comes from Deltaproteobacteria bacterium, assembly GCA_026388375.1. GTDB lineage: Bacteria > Desulfobacterota > Syntrophia > Syntrophales > UBA5619 > UBA5619. Next base: position 4,263 of record JAPLJX010000265.1, on the reverse strand, counting down.
AGGCGGTAATCACCGCCGGGCGGACACGGCTTCGTCCCATCGTCATGACGACGCTCGCGATGATCTTCGGGATGCTGCCGCTGGCGCTCGCGATCGGGGCCGGCGCGGAGATGCGGGCGCCGATGGCCCGCGCGGTGGTCGGCGGGCTTCTGACCTCCACGCTGCTGACGCTGCTGGTCGTGCCGGTGATGTACACCTTCATGGAGGATCTGGGAACGTGGGCGGTCGGAAAGTTCGGATTTCGGAGGAAGAAAGAGGGATGAAAATTGAGATGATGAACCTGTCGAACCGTGTGCGCCTCGTCCGGCGTCTGGGGATGGGCATGGTCCTGTTGGCGCTACTCCTGTTTCTGCCCGCGGCGTCTGCGTTCGCCGAGACGCGGGTGTTGACGCTGGAGGAGGTCCTTGCCATCACGGTGGAGAAGAACCGGGACATCGAAAAGGCCCGCGCCTACATCGCCTGGGCGCAGGGGAAGTATGTCGAGGAAAGGGCGGCTGCCTTTCCGCAGCTCACGGCCTCAGCTTCCCTGGGCTGGGACAAGGATGAGAGTCAGAAGATCTACAGCCCCATGCAGACGGAACGGACGGAACGCCGTTCTGCCCAGATCGGCCTGACCCAGCCCCTATTCACCTGGGGGCAGGTGAGCGCGGCGATCCGGGCGGCGAAGGTGGGGCTCCAGTCCGCCGACGAGCAGCTCCGCGTCTACCGGCAGGCGGCCGGGCGCGATGTCTCCGCCGCTTTCTACGATGTGCTCCTTTCCCGGGAACTCCACGTCCTTGCCCTCCACAACCTCGAACAGAAGCAACGGCACAGGGAGGAGGCGAGGCGAAAGTTTCAGGCCGGCGTGGCGACCGATTACGACCTCCTGGCGGCGGAGGTGTCGGTGGAAAACGCCCGCCCCGAGACGATCCGGACGGAGAATCAGATCCGCACCGTGCGGGAACGGCTGCGCTTCCTCCTCGCCATCGAGAACGGGGAGATCGACGTAACCGGGAGTCTGAAGGCCGATCTTGCTTCCCACCAGTCCTACGAAGAGGCCTTTGCCCTGGCCCGCGAAAAACGCCCTGATCTCGCGGATCTCCGCTATAGAATCGGCGTCGCCCGGGAGCTGGTCGTTCTCGCCGGCGCGCAGGACAAGCCGCGCGTCGACCTGAAGGGTTCGTACGGCTGGAACTATCTCGAACAGCCCTCGGTATACGGAGACGGCCCTTCCTGGGCCGTCGGGGTCCAGCTCAGCTATCCCTTTTTCGACGGCTTCCGCACGCGAGGAAGGGTGGCCCAGGCCGAAAGCGACCTCCGGAGACTCCGGATAGACGAGGCGAAACAGATCGACGCGGTTGCCCTCGAGGCGCGCGAGGCGGTGAACGCCGTGCGGGAGTCGGAGGAGATCGTCCGCTCCCTTGCCGGGACGGTGAACCAGGCGGAGCGGCTTCTGGCGATGGCGGAAAAGGGTTACGAGCTGGGGGTCAAGACCCGCCTGGAGGTCGAGGACGCCGAGCTGAACCTCCGGCAGGCGATAAGCAGCCTCAGCCGCGCCCGCCGAGACTACCTCGTTTCCCGGGTCAACCTCGACTGGGTTACAGGGACTCTTGGGGAGATGAAACCGTAGTGCGCTGAATATAATACGACCGAATCCGCGGCAGACGGCCGATCTCGTCCAGGTAATCACGCTGCGTCGGGTCGAAACCGGTCTGGTCCACCGCCCAGCGGTGGCATGCATACCGATCATCGGCCTGCTGCTTTTCACTCTGTCCCTGGCGGGGATAGATGAACATCTGTTCCGCCGGCGGCGGCGCCTGACTGACTTCCTCCTTCGGCGGTTCGACGACGACATAGCCGTCCCCCCGGTTCGCGTAATAGACCTCGTTGGCATAGTAGTAAGGTACGCCGCTCAGCCAGATTGTCGCGTAGTATGGGGGCAGGAAGGGAACGAAAAGACCGACTGGCGGCACTACGATGGCGAAGCGCGGCCCCCGCGGGCGGTACCAGACGCCCCCGGAGAAGTAGTAACGTGAGCCGCCGTGAACCACCATCCGGCGATCGCGTGGCAGTTCTCTGATTACCTGACCGCGGGCCGGGTAGGAACGGTCAAGGTGGTAACGCGAGTCCTGGAATTCGCGTTGGCGGGGCCCGCGATCATCCGCCTGCGCCGTCCGCGACCACCCGAACGACATCATTCCCGACAACAGGACCAGCATCAGTCCGAGTGCAAAGTACTTGTTTGCATTGTGAATATAGATCATGGCTCTTGCCTCCGTAAATTCAGAAAAATCGTATATCGGTTCTCGATAACGGTTCCTCAAGATATCTCATTGCACGCTGTAGCCACGGCCTTCGAGGCAGGCGGACATCGCCCGCCGAAAACCGGACGCCCTCTCTGCAAGCCGGTCGTCTCGAGACCGGTCCCATGAAGCATAGGCCTCCTCCTGCTGCCGGGCGGATTCCTGCCTTGCCGAATCCGATGCGGCGCCGGCAATGGCCCCACTGGATGCGCCGATCAGGGCGCCCCCCAAGGCATGTCTCGGTCCGCCGATCAGCGCACCCAGAACCGCTCCGGCCACCGCCAGCGTGGCGGTATCATAGCCCGGCGGTGGCATCGGCACCACCCGGACGCGCTGATCCGTCGGGATCGCCGACTGGCCGGGATCGAAACCGGTCTGTTTCACCGCCCAGTTGTAACAGTCGTAGTGGTCGCGGGACTGTTGCTCGGCGGTCTGGCCCGCTTTCGGGTAAAAATAGACCTGCGTCAGGGGAGCCTTGGGGGTGTCGTAGGCCGCTTCGGGCGCCGATCGGGAAACCGTTCGATAAGGGCTGGGATAACATGCCGACAGCAGAAGGATGGGCAGAAACAGCAAAACCCAAACGCAGGTTCCGGACGCCCGCCGCTTCCGCAACAAATGGTCGATGGGCGTCTCCTTAGTGCTTGCAATCATCATGATTGGTCTCCTTTGTCACCGAATGCCGCCGAAACCATCGGTACCGAGAGCATGGCGGCTGCCGTTACAACAAGTCATCTTTTTATGACCTTGCGATCCGTTTTACGCAAACGATACAGCAAGGAGCATGCCGATTCTGTCTCGTGACGGCATAAATTATTGATATCAAAATGATATTATCTATTTGTGAAAGATGGGGGAAAGCCCCCGCAGGGGGAATGTGGGTAAAAAGTATTCGCTTGTGATGCCCCACCTGTGAACAAAATATCCACCTGCCGGTTTGCCGCCGGTCGCTTGGAGGCCGCCACATATGGTCGGCAAGGGTCATTCCCACGGCATCACGATCTCTTTTCCACATCCCTTTTTCTTCTGTTCCGCTTTCCCTTCGGCCCGCAGAACTCTTGTTAATGCATCCTCGCTCCCCCATCCACGTTGATCGCCTGGCCGCTGATATTCTTCGCCTCCTCGGAGGCCAGGAAGGCCACCAGGGCGGCGATATCTTCGGCGGTCTGGGGACGGCGCAGCGGGGTGACGGATTTTACGCGGGCATCAAAGATTTCACGCGGGCTTTTGTTTGCCAGGGCAGGGACATTCTGCTGGAACCAAACAGCCATTTTCTCCCACATCGGGGTCCAGATATATCCCGGACAAACGGCATTGACCGTAATGTGGTAACGCCCCAGTTCCTTGGCCATGGCCTGGGTCAGACCGATGACTCCGAATTTGGAAGCGCAGTATCCGCCGATGAATTCCTCCCCCTCTTTTCCCCCGATGGAGGCTATATTGATCATTCGTCCCCGCTTGCGGGCGATCATTTCTTTGGCCGCGGCACGGGAGCATAAGAAGGTTCCCTTCAGATTCACGCTCATCGATTTTTCCCAATCTTCCAGGGAATGGTCGATCATCAGCCCCACGGTTCCCATTCCGGCATTATTGACCAGGATATCGATGGGACCAAAATTCCCCCGGCTCTCCTCGAACATCCGTTCCACATCTTTTTCGTCGGCGACATTGGTTTGCAAAGCCAGACCGCGCCTTTCTTCGCCGACGATTTCCTGAATCAAACCTTGTGCGGCCTTTCCGTCGAGATCAGCCGCTACCACCGTCGCCCCCTCCAACGAAAGGCGCATGGCAATGGCCCGACCGATTCCGCCGGCGGCGCCTGTGATAATGGCGATTTGTCCATCAAGATGATACATGGCGGTTCATCTTCTCCTTTCTTCCGTTTGTCCGTCACCAGGCAAACCTCCCTTACAGGTGCGGGAGGCAGGACGGAAACTGCCTGATCAAAAATTGCTTCCCCTGGGAATGATCCCTGCGGCCGTTT
>JAPLJX010000461.1 GCA_026388375.1 Deltaproteobacteria bacterium | reverse complement strand
CTGCCGCTGAACCATGTCTATGAGCAGATCTACGATCTAATGATCCACCGGACGATCGGTCACATCATCAATTTCACGGAGAACACGGACACGGTGATGATGGACATGCGGGACGTCTCGCCCACCCTGTTCCATGCCGTTCCCCGGATCTGGGAGAAATATTATTCCAGTATCGTGCTGAAGATGGCGGACGCGACCTGGTTCAAAAGGTTTTCCTACAAGACCGCCCTCGGGATCGGCAGCCGCTACAACGAGGAGAAACTCGCCGGACGCTCTCCGGCGCTGATGCTTTCCATCGCCTATCAACTGGCCTACTTTGCCGTTTTCCGGAAGCTCAAGGAACGGCTCGGGTTTGACCGCGTCACGATCGGATTTTCCGGAGCCGCCCCCATCTCTCACAATATCCTGAAATATTTCCAGAGCATAGGAATCCCAATCCGGGAAGGATATGGGATGACGGAGACCACGGGGATTACCCACATGTCCGATGAGCAGCACTTCAAGCTGGGGACCGTGGGAAGGGCCCTTCCCGGGACGGAGGTCCAAATCGCCGAAGATGGGGAGATCCTCGTCCGCCACAAGGGGATCTTCAAGGGGTACTACCGGGATGAGGAGACGACCCGGGAGGCGCTCCAGGACGGCTGGATGCATACCGGGGATGTCGGAGAGATCGACGAGGAGGGCTTCCTCAAGATTACCGACCGGAAGAAGGACCTGATCATCACGGCGGGCGGCAAGAACATCGCCCCCCAGTATATCGAAAACCTGTTGAAGTTCTCCCCGTACATCAACGATGCGGTTGTCATCGGCGACAAGCGAAAATTTGTGAGCGCAATCATCGTGATTGATGAGGAGAACATGATGAAGTACGCGCAGGATCAGAAGATCCATTTCACCACGTTCGCCAGCCTGACGAAGGCCGAAGAGGTCGTCCGGCTGATCCAGGAGGAGGTCAACAAGGTGAACGCCCAGATGGCCCGCGTGGAGAACATCCGAAAATTCCGGATCCTCGACAAGAAACTCTATACGGAAGACGGGGAGGTGACCCCGACCATGAAGGTCAAAAGGAAGTTCATCAACGCCCATTACGGGGAGTTGATCGAGTCGATGTACCGGGAGTAGTTCCATCCTGGCCCGAACGGCATCTAAGGGTAGCGACAGGTTTTCCCGAATTCGTTAGCAGAATTTGAGTTACGCGAGAAGCGCTCCCTGTCAACGAGAGGGTCAGGGGGGGATGGGGCAAGGAGGAGAGGATATGGCAGAGGAGACAAAAACGCGTCTGACGCGGGCGGAGCGCCAGCAGAAGGAGCGTGAGGGGAATCTGAAGCATTGGGAGGAGCAGGACGCGCTGCTGCTTCGTCACCGTCAGGAGGCCTACGAGATCGGAGGCGCGGTCCAGACGGAGCGCCTCGCGAAACGCCGGATACGACATCGGCAAGAAGAGGCTCCACGGCGGGCCGGCCTATGAGGAGGAAAAGCGGGGCAACGTTCCCGGCGGCGGCGTGGTGACCGGCGTCGGCATTGTCCACGGAAAAGATTGCATGATCTTCGCCAATGAAAACCGGGTTGCGGCGGGGACCTACTTTCCGATCACGCTGAAGAGGCACATGCGGGCACAGGCGATTGCCGAGCAGTGCGGCCTCCCCTGCATCTATATCGCCGATTCCGGCGGCGTCAACCTTCCGATGCAGGCCGGCTGCTTTGCGGACGACGGCCATTTCGGATCGATGTTCTACAACATGTGCCGGATGTCGGCGAAGGGGATTAAGCAGTACACTCTCTCCACCGGCGGAAACACGGCCGGCGGCGCCTACATCGTCTACCTCGCCTCCGAATCGATCATGATCGAAAAGATGGCCTACGCCTTTCTGGCCGGTCCGCCGATGGTGAAATCCGCGATCGGCGAGACGGTTTCGATGGAAGACCTTGGCGGCGCCTATGTGCATACGCAGCACTCCGGAGGTTGTGATCACCTGGTCCATACCCAGCAGGAAGGGATCGAGAAACTCCGCGCGATGATGGAATTCGAACCGGCGCAGAAGATCTGCATCGAGCGGCGTGCGTCGCGGGAACCGCGATACGACTGCCGGGAGATGATGTCCTCAACCCCGATCAACACCTACCAGCACATCAACATCCGCGATACGATCAAGTGTCTCGCCGACGACAGCTATTTCCACGAATACAAGGCGAAGTACGGCCTTGCGCGCGGGGAATCGATCGTCTGCGGGAAAATGTGGCTCAAGGGGATCCCCGTCGGGGTGATCGCCTCGAACGCGGGCGGGGTGATCTATATCGAGGCGGCGCGGAAGGCGACCGAATGGATGATCCGCTGCGGCAACTCCCGGATCCCCGTCCTGTTCCTCCAGGGCTCCCCCGGGTATATGGTCGGCAAGGCGGAGGAGTGGGGCGGGATCGGCAAGTACGGCGCCGACATGGTCCGCGCCTGCACCTGTCTTGAGGCGCCCAAGGTGACCTACGTGATCGGTCCCGACCACGGCGCGGCCAACTACGGAATGTGTGGCCGGGCGTTCAAACCCCGTTTCGCCTTCACGAACATGCGTGGCCGGACGACGGTCATGTCCGGCGAGACGGCCGGGTTCATCCTGGAGACGGTCCGGCGGAAGAACATTACGGACAAGGGCGGGGCGGTCGACGAGGCGGAGATGGCCGCATTCCGGCAGCAGATGCGGAACCGTTACGATGAGGAAGGCCACCCCTTCTACACCGGGTCGCTTCTGTTTCACGACGGCGTCATCACCTTCAGCGAGGCGCGGGAGCGGCTCGCGCGGGCGTTCGAGATCGCCCTCCACGTGCCGATCCGGGAATCGGTCTGGGGGGACATGAAGTTCTGATCAAAATGAAGGAGGGTTGCATGGCCGATATTCTGTTGCAGGAGAGTACGGAAGAGGGGATCCTGATCCTGACGCTGAATCGTCCGGAGGCGATGAACTGCTTCAATTTCGATCTGCTCGCGGCGCTCGCCGACACGATCCGCGAGGCAAACTTCGATATGGATTTGCGGTGCATCATCATTACCGGCGCCGGAGGCGAGGATCCGAAGAAGGCCTCCTTTTCGACGGGGGCCGATCTGAAGGAGCGCCGAACCCTGAGTCCGGATCAGGTTCGGAGGTTTATCTTCACAATCCGGAACACCTTTACCGCAGTGGAGCAGGTCCGGGTTCCGGTCATCGCTGCGATTAACGGATTTGCATTCGGCGGCGGGATGGAACTCGCGCTTGCCAGTGATCTCCGGATCGCGTCGTCCAACGTGATCATGGGGCTCACCGAGACGAGTCTCGCGATCATTCCGGGGGCGGGCGGCACGCAGCGGCTGCCGCGGATCATCGGGATCGCGAAGGCGAAGGAGCTGATCTTCACCGCGCGCCGGATCGACGCGCAGACGGCGCTGGATATCGGTCTCGTCCATCGGGTTGTTGAACCGGCGGAATTGATGCCCGCGGCGCGGGAACTGGCCCGGGAGATCGCGAAGAACGGTCCCATCGGCGTCAGTCAGGCCAAATTTGCTATCAACAACGGCATGGAGGCATCCCTCGGCGTGGCCCTCCCGCTGGAGTCCAAGGCCTACGAAGTGACGATCCCGACGAAAGACCGGCTTGAGGCGCTGGCCGCCTTTGCGGAAAAGCGCAAACCGGTCTTCAAGGGGGAGTGAGGTGATTTGAAAAGATCCAACAGGAGATAGCGGCTTGTACGTATACCCGAAATACGGTTTAGAGGGCAAAG
>JAPLJX010000206.1 GCA_026388375.1 Deltaproteobacteria bacterium | reverse complement strand
GATTCTTAATGCGGAAACTGGGCAGATCGATGACGTCAATCCTTACATGATTGATATGTTGCATTACTCCCTTGAGGAGTTCACGGGAAAGAAAATCTGGGAGGTCAGTCCTTTCAAAGACACAATCTTCAATCGAGATGCCTTTGAAGAGTTACAGGACAAAGGATATATCCGGTACAAAGATTTACCTCTTCAGACAAAAGAAGGAAAACCTATTGCCGTTGAGTTTGTTAGCAACGTCTACAAGGTTAATGGGGATAAGGTGATCCAATGTAACATCCGGAATATCACCGAGCGCAAGCAGGCGGAAGAGGCTTTGAGGAAAAGTGAGAGGGAATTGAAGTCAAAAACTGAAAACCTTGTGGAAGTCAATTCGGCATTGAACGTATTACTGAAACGTGTGGAGGAAGGAAGAATAGAACTCGAGGAAAAGATTTTGTCTAATATCAGGGAACTTGTTTTACCCTACATTGATAGACTGAAGAAGACACAATTATCTGATCATCAAGCCTCTTACTTAATTGTTATTGAAACAAATCTTGACAGTATCGCCTCTTCCTTCCTATATCATTTGAAAATGAGATATTTAAATCTTACTCACAGGGAGGTTCAGGTTGCTTCTCTTGTTAAGGAAGGGAAATCCAATAAAGAGATCGCCGAGTTGTTAAATATAGCTATAAAAACCGTGGTATTCCATAGAAATAGTCTTAGAAATAAACTTGGTTTAAAGAGACAAAAAGCCAACCTTCGAGCCCACCTATTAACCTTCACATAAGATCAAATTAGTACCTGAATTAACCTGGTAATAATTAGGCATTGCCTTTGCAAAAACTTAACCGGATACATATAAAATATTTTTACGTCCAAAAGAACTGAAAGCATGAATATATTTCTTGGTAAGCTAATACGTTTATGTATTTCGGGGTGCTCGGTTCAGTTTATCATACGTCTTTGTAATGAAACCTAAATGTCTTAGGCCGATCAGATGATAATTGATATTATAAAAAGAAAACCCAAAACAAACTTCCTGACAAAACAAAAACTTCTCCTTGAGGTGGAAGAACTTCGGACGAGGCTTGATGCCACAGAGCGGCGGTTACAGGAGGCTAGCGAAATATTGCAGGCTCAAATCGCCGAGCGTAAGCGAGCAGAGGAAACCTTTGAGAAAGCTCAAGAATACGCTGAGAGCATCGTGGAGACAAATTGATGGACCTGAAACGTTAACATCATTCACGATTACAGAGAAAAAGGAGGTTTTACCACGTCTAAGAAAGATGAGAGGACAAAGCCTAAGTACGAAGCTCCGATCGTCGTCCCCCTAGGGGGGCTAGCCCAGGGGACTGGGGCATTATGTGCGTCGGGATCTAGTGCAGACGGTTATTGCACGGTCGGGAGTACCGCATCTGGCTCAGGTTATTGCTCTGCCGGGGGACTTGCAGCTGCTTATTGTACGTCCAATGGCACTGCTGCAGGAGCTGCTTGCACGACCGAAGGCTCTGCTCCATCCGGTTGATCAGGTAGAGATTCAATAACTTAACATAATGAGGGTTTTGAACGGGCTGCCACCATTCTGCCGGCAGCGCTTCCTTGTTGATGTTTGACCATTACCGGCAGTCATCCTGTGGCGTTTGTCAACACCATCAACGTGTGTGGTCGAAAAGTGGGAGGAGCCAACTATGAATCAAACAGATAGACCGATTGCCAATCCCAACGTGGTACTCCGGGAGGAGTTCGACGATTGGGCGGTGCTGTTCAACCCCGACACGGCCGATGCCTCGGGCATCAACCCGGTCGGTGTGGCGGTCTGGAAACGGATGGACGGCAAGAGAAGCCTCGAGGAGATTGTCGCGGAGATCAACAGCCGCTTTGAGGAGGTCCCCGCCGGCGCTCTGGAGGAGATCAGCGCATTTGTCAGCACACTGGCGGAACAGGGTTTTGTGGGTTATGCGCTCACGGACACCCCCCGATGACCGCGTCGCCGACAAGCGAGGCGGGCCAGCCCCCCCCGGTGGTAATGCGCACCCCCCGCAAGCTGGACATTGATATCACCGCGCGCTGTAATCTGCGCTGCCGCTACTGCTACTTCTTCAACAACCCGGCGGTAGAGTACCGGGACCTTCCTACGGACGAGTGGCTCAAGTTCTTCGCCGAACTGGGGGCGCTCGGCGTGATGGACGTCACCCTGGCGGGCGGCGAACCGTTCATTCGCGAGGATCTGACCACTCTGCTCGAAGATCTCGTCCGCAACCGGATGCGTTTCTCGAAGGTATCGTCCGCAACCGAATGCGTTTCTCCCTCCTCTCCAACGGTACGCTGATCGACGACGAGATAGCGGCTTTCATCGCCAGAACCGGTCGCTGCAAATGCGTCCAGATCTCGGTGGACGGCTCCTGTGCGGCGGTACACGATACCTGTCGCGGGCACGGCGCCTTCGATGGGGCGGTGCGTGGCATCCGTACCCTGCAGCGCCATCGGGTGAATGTGGCGGTGCGTGTCACCATTCATCGTCATAATGTTGACGATCTGGAAAATATCGCTTACTTTCTTCTGGAGGAACTGGGTCTGCCGGGTTTTGGCACCAACTCTGCCGGGTACCTGGGCACGTGCCGCCTGAATGCGGATGATGTACTGCTGAGCATACAAGAGCGCCAGGAAGCAATGGCGGCATTGCTGCGCCTGGCGGAAAAATACCCTGACCGCATCTCAGCAGGCGCCGGCCCATTGGCTGAAGGACGTGCCTGGCGCCTGATGGAAGAGGCACGGGCACAGGGCGCACCGGCCTTTCCCAAGCGGGGCCACCTTACCGCGTGCGGCTGCCCAAGCAGCAAGATCGCTGTGCGTGCCGATGGCGCCATCGTTCCTTGCTCCATGTTGGCCCATGTCGAATTAGGGCGCATCAACCATGATTCCCTGATAGAAGTATGGCAAAACAGCACGGCCCTGAACCAACTCCGCAGCCGGCATACGATCCCGCTGACCGGGTTTGAGTTCTGCGACGGTTGTTCATACATCCCCTATTGCACAGGCAGTTGTCCGGGGCTGGCCTATACCATCACCGGCCAGGTAGACCATCCCAGCCCGGATGCGTGCTTGCGACGATTTCTGGAGGAGGGGGGCACGATTCCATGAGCGAGCCCTGCGGTATGAAACAGCAGAAGACGGGACAGAATGGAATACCTGCGATCAACACGTTGTATTTCTACCTGACCGAAGGGTGTAACCTCGCCTGCCGCCATTGTTGGATCGGACCCCGGTTCGATGCCACAGGCGACCATTATCCCACCTTGCCGGTTGAGTTGTTCGAGACGGCCATTCGCGAAGCCAAACCGCTGGGATTAAGTGGCGTCAAGCTTACCGGCGGCGAGCCATTGTTGCATCCCCGTTTCACCCGTTTGCTGGAGATTGTCCGGCGTGAAGAGTTGAGGTTGATCATCGAGACCAATGGCC
>JAPLJX010000192.1 GCA_026388375.1 Deltaproteobacteria bacterium | reverse complement strand
TTGAACACGGAAATGATGAGTTGCTGACAGAGGTGCTTTCAATATTGGATGCATGCATCTATTGAATACATGGACCCCCTGGCCCTCGAAAGCATCCGTGTCATTTACCCTCTGGAACCGCCGCCAGTTCAAAGGCCTTTTCCATCAGTGTCCGAGGAAGGAGGGATGATCTCATCTGCCGGGTCAGATCCTGAACACCGTACCACTGACCGGAGGCGCTAACCACCATCTCAAGTCTCCCGTCTTCTCCGACCGCCGCAGCCCCGCCGGAGGCCCAGAAGAGAAGACGCGAGGAGGTCCGGCCCCGGACCCGGTCACCCCGTCCGAAGAAGAGAAGTTTCTCGTCGCAGGAAACGGGCCGGTAAAAAGTGAAGCCGATCCCGACGGTGACAGCCCCGCTTCCGGAGATCAGAAAACCTCCCCATCCCAGGATTTCATCCAGAAGGGCAAGAAAGGGGAGCGGGTGAAGAAGACCATCCCGGCTGAAGCGGTAAAAAGAATCCCGGTCCGCATCGGAGAAGCCTGCCGATGAAACGACAATTTTATCGGGTGAATCCCAGAGGTGAAATTGCCTTTTCAGGTTTGGGTGACTTCGGTCGACGCCGCAGACAAAACAATTACTGTAAGAGGGAAGCAAGGCGAGTTCTTTCAGGGAATCGCCGCATTTCTCCGGCATGAAGGCGGAAAACGCCCGTCCGTGCCCCCCGTCGCTTTCCCCATATCGGATTGAAGAGGTCATATAGGGGAGTGGATCGCGATTCACGGTAGCGCTTCCCTCGGCGCCACCCGGGCAAGGCAGGACTTCGAAGTGTAGGAGATCGCCGATCCTGATGCTGGCGCCGGCCAGCCGAAAATCGGCGGAAACGGGGTAGCGCAGGTCATCCCGGCGTGGATAGGCATCGAGGGTCATCGCCAGATCCATCATGATCCCCATGCTGATTCCGCCGTGGGGAATCCCTATCCACCCCTCCAAGCGTTCGTCCATGAGGACATCGGCAGTCGCATGGGCACCGGCATGGACAATGGCCCCTGCCCCTGGTCCGTAAAGGAATGGCCGGACATAATTATCGCGGTGATCCGTAGGCTTCATTGTATCCATTTCTATATAAAACCGGGTCCAAAAGTGCAATGGAAAAACGCGGCTTCGCCGATCCTGCTTGCACACTATTTTTCTCTTGATATCCGGTTTGGGATAGCCTACAACGCCGCCCTGAAGCTTTGCACCATCCTGCTTTATATGGAAGGCTACCGACCTGAGAAGACCCTGCAACATTTTCGCGTGCGCTGTCTTTTTGAATGCGTTTGAAAAATTGCCTTTGACACATGTTAGCAGATATGCTAACCATGACCGCCATGAGTTATTCCATAACTTACTTCCATTCGCGTGTTAAAGTTGAGATCGAAAGCTGGCCTGACGGCATATTGGCTGATTATGCGCGGATTGTGGAGTTGCTGATGGAGTTTGGGCCGAATTTGCGAATGCCGCATTCACGTGCTATGGGCGGCGGTCTTTTTGAATTGAGGCCCCGAGGTCGCGAAGGCATCGGACGGGTCTTTTACTGCTTTGTAATCGGTCGACGTGTCGTAATTCTTCATGCGTTTGTCAAGAAAACACCGGACACGCCAGAACCGGAACTTAAGATAGCCCGGAAAAGGATGAAGGAGGTACAGAATGGTTGAATTAAAATACGAACCTGTTTCCCACGACCATAAGGCATTTCTCAAGAATGCCCAGAAACGTGAAGGATTCAGCAAGGCATACAGTGACCTGGGAGATGAATATACTCTTGTCCGTGAGATGTTGTCGGCGCGGTCAAAGTCCGGTCTCACCCAAGAGGCGGTTGCCGAGTTGATGGGAACGACAAAGAGTGCGGTTTCGCGCTTGGAATCTGCTGGAAAGCATTCACCATCTCTGACAACCCTGAAAAAATATGCCCGAGCTGTTGGATGTGATCTGAAAATCAAGTTCATACCTAAATCAGGTTCAGCAAAACATGCAACCGAAGGCGTAAAGCAGCGCGCCGGTTCTCCGAATTTGCCGGCATGAACGATATCGAGGTGGTCGCTTACCTCGTGGTTATTCCGGAAACCGGGCAGGATGAGCAAGAGGATTGAGTTGGATTTATCATTGAAATATCAAAGGCAGCGCTTGACTATTCAATATAGATCGGTTAGGCTGCCGCCATGAACCTTATCGACAGAAAAACGGATCGGGCCACATTAACCAAGCTCATGTCCGTATTCCCCGTCACGGCCATTCTTGGACCCCGGCAGTGCGGAAAGACCACGCTGGCCCGCACGCTCGCCGCCGATTCCTATTTCGATCTGGAAAACCCCCAGGATCTTGCCCGTATGGAACAGCCACAGCTCGCCCTGGAAGACCTGGCGGGGCTCATCGTCATCGACGAGATCCAGCGGTTGCCCGATCTTTTTCCCCTCCTGCGCTACTTGGTGGATCAAGGGAAAAAACGCAAATTCGTCATCCTGGGAAGCGCCTCCCGGGATTTGATCCGCCAGAGTTCGGAATCCCTCGCCGGGAAAATTGCCTATTTTCAGTTGGGAGGTTTCCGCCTGAGCGACATTGACCCTGGGGATGTCAAGGCCCTGTGGCAGCGTGGGGGATTGCCTCGCTCCTTTCTGGCGGCGTCGGACGATGAAAGCCTGCTCTGGCGGAACCAATACGTGTCGACCTTCCTGGAACGGGACATCCCACAGTTGGGGATCACGATCCCCGCCCGGACGCTGCGCCGTTTCTGGACCATGCTGAGCCATTATCACGGCCAGATCCTGAACTACGCGGAGCTGGGCCGCTCCTTCGGCGTCTCCGATATGACCGTCCGGAAATACTGCGATATTCTGGAAGGCACGTTCATGGTCCGCATCCTCCAGCCCTGGTCCGTCAACATCGGTAAACGTCTGGTGAAGCGGCCGAAATTATACCTGCGCGACTCCGGACTTTTCCATGCCCTGCTGTCCATTGAAACGCCGGAGCAATTACACGCTTCGCCCCGGCTCGGCGCCTCTTGGGAAGGCTTTGCCCTGGATTGCGTATGCCGAACCCTGGACAAGGAAGATGGGGGTCTCTATTTCTGGCACACCCACGCCGGCGCGGAGCTAGACCTTTTCTGGCAGGCGGAGGGGCGAAACTGGGGTATGGAATTCAAGTATGAAGACGCCCCCCGGTTGACCCGTTCCATGAAGACGGCTGTTGAAGACCTTGAATTGGAGCGGCTGTGGGTGGTCTATCCGGGAAAAGCGGCCTATCGACTCACCGAAAAGGTCCAAGTGCTTCCCCTTGCGGACATCCGCGAAACCTGGAACTACGGATAGTTGAGGTTGATATCGTCCCGCTTCGCCCACGCGGCGAGTTCATCTTTGTAGATCAGGAGCCCCGGATTCCTCGCCCCGTAGATCACGGTGATCTTGCCGAAGCGGGAGCGGTTCTTGTCGTCGATCATGTAGTTGATCAGAGAGCGAAGCGTCGTGAAGGCGAAGCCGCCACCGACGATCACAATATTCTTGCCAGCCAGATAGTCGATGGGCCAGGAATTCCCCAAGGGTCCCCGAATCCCCATCACGGCCCCGACCTCCATCTCATGGAGGGCCGACGTCACCACCCCCGCCTTCTGAACCATGAATTCCAGATAGGGGGGATGGACACAGGCGAGGGCCACGATGGTCGTCTGGTTCCGCCATGATCTTTATTGAAAAATTACTCATGATCGTCTATAGACAGCGGCATAAGAGCATCCGTGGAAAGGATCCTGCCTATGGAACGGTCGATTAAAAAATATGCATCCATCAGGGAAATGCTGGAAAAGGAGTATCGCGTCGACGATCTTAAACCCCTGGCGAAGATGGTCTGCGACATTGTGCCGACGAAAAAGGACGATCTCGTAAGAGCTATCTGTGCCGCCATCAGCGGCGATGGATTAAATCGATGGCAGCCGTTTTGCGGCAAAATATGGCAGCAGCGCCAGGAAGACCTTAAGCGAACAACAAAAAATGCACGACACGCCCTGGAATCTTTTTATCTGGAGCGGCGCATTACCCGGAGATCTGCGAGGGCGTCTCGCCGAATTCGTTCCGAAACCGAAGGACGACGAACTAAATTCCCTGGATGAGCTCCCTGAACGTATCCTTATTGATGACGACACCGGTGAAACCCATGACGAGGATGTCACAGAAGAAAACAGTATTCCTCTTCATGTCCGCCATACAGACCGGCCTGCTCTGAACAATCTCCGGGCCATTCTGCGCCTGGTCGACCGGGGAAAAATCAAAGTAGGCCCGAAAACGGGGCATCCCACCGGCGCCACGACCACGCTGATTTCCGGCATCCTTGAAGGCGGCGACTGGTATATTCCCGGAGAAGAACCGGATGACTTTAATAATTACGGCGAAATCGGCCCCATACAGGCTTTTGCCTGGCCGCTTCTCCTGCAGGGGGGCGGTCTGGCAAACGCCGATGGCAGCACCCTTCGCCTGTCGCGCGCAGGCAAGGCCGCTCTAAACGAAAATCTCCCCGATGTAGTCCGTTCTCTCTGGAAGAAATGGGAAAAGTCGACCTTCTTCGATGAGTTCAGCCGGATCAATTCCATCCGGGGGCAGACTGCGGCGCATCGCCGTCACATCACCTCTCCCGCCACCCGGCGGCCGGTTATCAATGCCGCCCTGGAAGAATGTCCACCGGGGAAATGGATCGATTTCGATGAATTCAGTCGTTTTATGTGTTCCCAGGATTTTCGGTTTGACGTGGCGCGGGACCTCTGGAGGCTCTATATCAGCGAGCCCCAGTACGGTAGTCTCGGCTACGCCGGCTTTGGAAAATGGTCGATCGTGGAAGGCCGCTATCTCCTGGCGTATCTCTTTGAATATGCGGCTGCCCTCGGATTAATTGATGTGGCCTATCTCCCCCCGGATGGCGTCCGGGACGACTTCCGCGGTAACTGGGGAACGGATGATCTTCCCAGGCATCCCGCTGGCTGAAGGTTCTCCCGAATTTTGACATCGTTGCGATGGATCGGCCATCCCTCTCCGGGGCCGACGCGATGTATCTGGATTCCGTTGCCGACAAAACGGCCGATGCGGTCTGGAATATCTCCCCGGCAACGCTGCTGCGCGCAGCCGAAAGAGGCGTTTTACCGGATGATATCCTTTCTTTTCTGACCACCCGCTCCGCGGAACCGATCCCTCAGACGGTTTCTGTGTTGCTTGCGGATACAAAGAGCCGGATTGCGAAATTTTCCTATCTCGGCGCCGGGCACATCCTTGCCTGCAACGACCCCATGCTGGTGAAACTCGTGGCCTCCCATCGCAGTCTTTCCTCCCTTTGCGTGGCCGCGGATGACCGGTATCTCTGCATGCTGCCCGGTAAGGAAAAGGCGTTTCTCAAGGCCCTGACCGAACTGGGATATGTTGTTCCCCACCTGCGCGACATGATCGAGAGGTAACCGATGACGGCCTTTTGTGCCACCAACCCCCTGATCGTCCAAGGGGATCATACCATCCTTGTGGAAGTGGACAACCCGCTCTACCCGGTTGTGCGGGATCAACTGGTACGCTTTGCCGAGCTGGTCAAATCTCCGGAACACATTCATACCTACCGGATTACACCCCTGTCCATCTGGAACGCCTGCGCCGCGGGGGTTAAAGCAGCCGAAATCACAGATGTCCTTGACGCCTATGCCAAATACGCCGTACCGGCCCACGTGAACGTTGAAATCCGGGATTTCGCCACCCGCTACGGGCGTCTCCGCCTGACGCGGCGGGAGGGGTCGGAAGACCTGCTGCTCTCCACGAACGATCTGCCGTTAGCCGAAGAAATCTCCAGAAACCGGCATGTTGCCCCCTTTTTAGCGCAAAGACTCTCCCCAACCGAATTCTCTGTCAACCCCTTCAACCGCGGCAGGATTAAGCAGGCCCTGATCAAAACAGGCTTTCCCGCCGAGGATCTGGCCGGCTATATCGCGGGCGAGTCCATGTCCTTGGCCTTGCGGGGAGAGACCCTATCGCAGCAGTCTTTTGTCCTCCGGCCCTATCAACTGGCGGCGGCGGAGATTTTCCACGCCGGCGGTTCGGACCGGGGGGGATCCGGCGTCATCGTCCTGCCCTGCGGCGCCGGCAAGACCATCGTGGGAATGGCCTGTATGTCCCAGATCCAGTCCTCCACGCTGATCCTCACTACAAGCGTGACGGCCATCCGCCAATGGACGGCCGAGCTTCTCGACAAGACCACCCTGACAAAGGACGATATCGGCGAATACAGCGGCTCGGTCAAGAATATCCGCCCGGTCACCCTTGCCACTTACCAGATCATGACCTATCGGACCCGGAAGGAGGAAGATTTCCCTCATCTGACCCTCTTCAATTCCCGGAGCTGGGGTTTGATTATCTACGACGAGGTGCATCTCCTGCCCGCGCCGGTTTTTCAGATTACGGCTTCCATTCAAGCGCGGCGGCGTCTCGGGCTGACGGCAACGCTGGTCCGGGAGGACGGCAGGGAGGACGACGTTTTTGCCCTCATCGGTCCTAAGAAGGTGGACATCCCCTGGAAGGAAATGGAGTCTCAGGGCTGGATCGCCGAGGCGAAATGCCACGAAATCCGCTTGCCTCTGAAGGAAGACCTCCGTATGCCCTATGCCTTGGCGGACGCCCGGCAGAAATTCCGCATTGCCTCGGAAAATCCCGACAAACAGGCGCTCGTGCGCAAGATCCTGAAGCGGCATGAAGGGGAACAGGTACTGCTGATCGGGCTGTATATTGACCAGATCAAAGATATCGCTTCAGAGCTGCAGATCCCACTGCTGACGGGAACGACGGCGCAGCGCAAAAGGGATGCCGTTTACGCCGATTTCAAGGAGGGAAGGGTCAAGATCCTCGCCGTCTCCAAGATCGCCAATTTTGCCGTGGATTTGCCCGATGCCTCCGTAGCCATTCAAATCTCCGGGACATTCGGATCACGCCAGGAAGAAGCGCAGCGTTTAGGCCGGATACTGAGGCCCAAAAACGGCAGAAATCAAGCCCATTTTTACAATCTTGTGACACGGGACACGGTGGAGCAGGACTTTGCCTTGAAGCGGCAGTTGTTCCTTTGCGAACAGGGGTATGAGTACGTCATTCTGGATGCGGCCGAATTACAATGAGGAGGGCTTGGCGCATCATTTCGAAAGTAAGGATTAATCGCTGATTCCTGTACCACCTTCAGTCGCCCCACGAGTATCATTATGGTTCTTGGCAACGCTGTCCCTTTTCTATTGAATTCCATCTATTTCCTTGATATTCTGCACCTATGATGGCAGGTAGATACCGCGCTCATCACTCACATCTACACATAAAGCGGCAGGCGGTGACAGCATGTTTATCCATGAACGGGAAGCCCTGAAAGACGTGATGAAAGCCCTCCGGAGCCACCTGCACGGGAAGATCGTCTCCGCCCACGCTTTCGGCTCCCGCGTGCGGGGCAGTCACGATGAATGGTCCGATTTCGACCTCCTGGTGGTCGTGGACGGCAGGACGACGGCGCTGGAGCAGGAGGTGATCGGCATCATCGTCGAGGAAGAGATGAAAAAAGGGCTCTCCTTCGCGCCGGTCGTCAAGGATATCCGCGAATTTGAGATGGAAAAACGTTTCCATACGCCATTCTATGAGAATATCGTCAAAGAAGGGGTGCTGCTATGACGCTTTCATGGGCCGACAAGAAAATACTCAGCCAGACCAGAATGGTGAAGGCGCGCGAATTTTTGGAGGACGCAAAGGGAAACTTCCGAGAGGGGCGCGTTAAGACCTCAATCAACCGGAGTTATTATGCATTGCTGGCTGCCGCCAGAAGCATTCTCATTCTGTGCGGCGCCAACACGGAGAATCACGAAGGCGCGGTCACCATGCTGAGCCTGAAATTCGTAAAAACAGAACTTCTCCCGGTAGAAACCGTCAAGACATTCAAATTGCTTTTTTCCAGAAGGACCGATGCAGACTACGGTGATTTCGATTCCGCAGATGCGGCTGATGCCGAAGAGGCCATCCGTTTGGCGTCCGAGGCAGTGGAAGAGATCGAACGATTGAGGACCGCGCTGCTACAAAGGGATGAGCCGTATAAAAATGAGAGTGAAGACAAGATATAGGAATGCTCTGCGATCTCTTCCAGATGTTGATCGACGATCTGGATGTGGTGTTCATCGACGAATTTTACTATCTGCCGAACGCCTCCAAGATTTTCAAAGCCATCTATGACGGGGGCACAAAGACGAAGATCGTTGCTACCGGATCATCCTCCACCGAGATGCACAAGCACCTGAAGGAAAGCCTTGCCACCCTTTTTTCTTGACCGAAAGGAGAAAGATCATGTCGACATATACACCGACCGACAGGTTAGGCGATTGCTCATGTAATGACCAAAATGGCATGGACTCCGAATTAGTCTTGACTTTTCCGGAGTCCAGGTTATAATGGCCGCCATGAATAGGTATCTTGAAAAATATATTCAGAAAGATCTTAAAAGAAAGATTGTACTCCTTACCGGTCCGAGACAGGCAGGCAAGACGACCCTTGCGAAGATGCTGAAGGAAAACTTCGATTATTTTAATTACGACAATGCCGAGCACCGCTTAAATCTGCTGGAGAAGACTTGGGACCGTTCGAAAGACCTGGTCATTTTTGACGAACTCCATAAGATGAAGAATTGGAAATCATGGCTCAAGGGCATTTATGATACCGAAACGATTCCCCCCTCCATTATTGTTACCGGCAGCGCTAAACTTGATGCCTACAAAAAGGTCGGCGATTCACTTGCCGGAAGGTTTTTCGAATTTAGACTCCATCCCCTTGATCTAAAAGAGATCAAAACCGTTTTAGGCCCGGAAGACCTGGGAGGGAAACTTGATCTGCTTCTGAAGCTGGGAGGATTTCCGGAGCCCTATCTTGAAGGCGATGAGACTTATTATAATCGTTGGAAAAGAAGCCATCTGGATATCATATTAAAGCAGGATCTCGTTGATCTCGAAAATATGCGCCATATTACGTCCATTGAGACCCTGATCCAGCTTTTGAAAAAGAAGGTCGGAAGCCCCATATCATACCGATCCTTGGCTGAAGATCTTCAATGTTCGGACAAGACCGTTAAGCGATGGCTGACCGTATTGGAAACGCTTTATGTCGTTTTCAAGGTCCCCCCTTTTCATAGAAACATTCCCCGTTCCCTTCTCAAAGCGCCCAAATATTATTTTTATGACACAGGCCAGGTGCCGGACGAGCCTGGGATGAAGTTGGAAAACCTTGTTGCCTGCTCATTGCTCAAAGAGATTCATTTCCGTGAGGATTGCATGGGGGAAAAAAGGGGATTCTATTACCTGAAAAACAAGGATGGCCGGGAGATAGATTTCATGATTACAAAGCAGGAAAAGCCCGCTCTGATGATCGAAGTCAAATGGAGCGATGCAGAACGAAGCCCCAATTTTTCTTTCTTTGAAAAATATCTTGCCGGTGTAAATAAAATCCAGATCGTCAAGGACCTCAATCGGGAAAAGACCTATCCAGACGGCACCGAGATTAGAACCGCCCAAAACTGGCTGTCGGAAATCAGTCTTGAATAACCCTTGCTCCTGACAGCGACGACATTTTTTCTCGGTTGCGGTTTTTGATTTGACTATTTGATACCGGGAGTATGGAATGGTCACTATGAAGATAAAATGCTGTATCTATAGACAGTTGGCAGATGACCTAACCGATCCGAGGTCTCGATCATCCTTGGTCCGCGTCAGGTAGGCAGACAGTTCATCGCTGATCTCTTGCCGGGGTAGATTCGCTTCCCGGCGCCTCCTCGTACCCATGAAGCTGATCGGCAGGCACACGGACCACCTTCCCATCCCGCCAGACGGCGAGCGGTTCGCCCGATTTCCTGTGTTCCTCCACGACACCGGCCACGGCCTTTCTGAGCGCCTCGTCGGCCATATCACCTAAGGACATATTCTTATGATCTTTTTTCATATTTCCCTCAAGAAACAGATAGACGGTCATAAAGCTTTGAATTAAAAATTGCAAGTTCCCCATCGTACAAAGCAATTCTTACAGGGATATCCGATCGGCCAGCCGCCGCGGGCGGCGATGGTTTCATCAACGGCCGCCATCAGGCGGATTGTCTCCGCAAGAACTGTAACGGAATGTACCAGAGAATCAGAGAGTCGGCAACAGCATTCTGCCGCCATAGATGGAAATCCGGCTCAGCCGCTTTTGATGAAAAATAATTCTTGACCCCGACAGCGACTACATTTTTTCTCTTGATATCCCCCAAATTTTTCTATATCGTTTTCGCAAGAATCAGCTTAAAATCGTTAGCGTTTAACCGCTGTCTCGATACGCATTCGCTCTTACCCTCTGTCGCTACGCCCCTTGGGGGCTATAGTTGATACCGGAACCGGGAAATTGTGCAGGGATAAGCCCGGTACGAAGAAGTCTAGTAGTGCCATATCTCTTCAAATTGAGTATGTTTAATGATAGAATCTATATATCTTGTTGGGTGAGAGAGCACATATAGGAGGGTGGAAAATGACAGTCCTGGAAAAAATAAAGGTTTTAGAAAGATATGTTTCCGTTGATCCGTCTATGATCGATTCGGTCATGGAAATGGCCATCGATAAATTATTGAAACGGGAAGCAACGCGTATGGGTGATATGCATCTGCGAATCAACGACCAGATCACCGCCTTCGAAGCGAAATACAAGATGAGTTCGGAGGAGTTCCGAAGCCGCTATGACAAGGGCTCTGTCGGTGATGACATGGATTTCATTGAATGGGCGGCAACCCTTGATATGCTGGAAAATATTCAACGCCATCTTTCCATGATCCATAAGGGTTGATCTGTGAATGAAAACATCCAAAAGTATTTCGATGCAATAGAGGTTCGCTTGATCGAAAGTCCAGCAGTTGCATCTTATCAGGTCATCCGGAGGGATATATCCGTGGCCGACGGCAAGCTGCGGATCAAGTCCGTTCTCTCGAATGACGATACTTTCGAATTCTTCATCTACATGGTCGAATCGAACAGGCAATTGACTTTGGAAAAGTATAGTTTTCACTGGCAGGACAAAGAGGGTTGTTTACTAATTCGCATGGATAACGCCCCACATTTCCCGGATGTTCCTACCTTCCCGAATCACGTTCATAAAGGGAAAGAAGCCGTAGAGGTTCTCTTGAAAATTCCGGAATTATTATCATTTCTGGATGAAATAGAAAAAATCGTTCTCCGAGGCTGACCGGCAGGCCGAGGTTGGCACTCACCCGGCAGTGAAGAACCCTTGAGCCCAACCATAAATGCGGAATTGAGACAATGAACAAGAAAACTCTCACAGAAGCAGATATCCGCACCAAGTTCATCACGCCTGCGCTCGTAGGTGCAGACGGCAACAAATGGAACGTAATGACCCAGCTTCGCGAGGAAATCTATTTCACCAAGGGCCGTGTCATCGTTCGTGGAAAGACAGTTAAACGCGGCGAAGCCAAGAAGGTCGACTACCTGCTTTACTATAAGCCGAACATCCCCATCGCTGTCATTGAAGCAAAGGACAACAACCATACCGTGGGCGCTGGCATGCAACAGGCCCTTGGATACGCCGAGATTCTGGACGTCCCCTTCGCCTACAGCTCCAATGGTGATGCCTTCCTCGAGCACGACCGCACCGCCACCGGCGGTGTTGTCGAAAGAGAAATCCCCCTCGACCAGTTCCCAACACCTGGTGAGCTCTGGGCACGTTATTGCGCCGCCAAGGGTTACACCGCTGCTCAGGAGACCGTAACAACCCAGGATTACTACTACGATGTCTCCGGAAAGTCGCCCCGCTACTACCAACTCGTTGCCATCAACCGTACAGTAGATGCCATCGCCCGCGGCGAGAACCGCATCCTGCTGGTCATGGCCACCGGCACAGGCAAGACCTACACCGCGTTCCAGATCATCTGGCGGCTCTGGAAGTCCGGCGCCAGAAAGCGAATCCTCTTTCTCGTCGATCGAAACATCCTTGCCGATCAGACCAAGATCAACGACTTCAAGCCGTTTGGCAAGGCAATGACGAAAATCACCCATCGCACCGCCGACAAGGCCTTCGAGATCTACCTCTCGCTTTACCAAGCCGTCACCGGCACCGAGGAAGAGCAGAATATCTACAAGCAGTTCTCCCCGGACTTTTTCGACCTGATCGTCATAGACGAATGTCATCGCGGCAGTGCGGCGGACGATGCCTCCTGGCGCAAGGTGCTCGAATACTTCTCCTCGGCCACCCAGATCGTCATGACCGCCACGCCCAAGGAAACCAAAGAGGTTTCCAACATCGAGTACTTCGGCGACCCGATCTACACCTACTCGCTCAGACAGGGCATTTCCGACGGTTTCCTCGCGCCTTACAAGGTCATTCGCATCGGCATCGACAAAGACCTTGAAGGCTGGCGGCCCGAGAAGGGCAAGACCGACAAGTATGGCCAGGTGATCGAGGACCGCGAATACAACGATCTCGACTACGACCGCAACCTCATCCTCGAGAAGCGGACCGAACTCGTCGTCGCCAGGATCACCGAGTTTCTCAAAGCCACCGACCGATTTGCAAAGACCATCGTCTTCTGCGACAACATCGATCATGCCGAACGCATGCGGCAGGCGTTGGTCAACGCCAACCCCGACCTCGCCGCCGCCAACAATAAATACGTCATGCGCATCACCGGCGACAACGAAGAGGGCAAGGCGCAGCTCGACAACTTCATCAACCCTGAGAAAACTTTCCCGGTCATCGTTACGACCTCGCGACTGATGTCCACGGGCGTGGATGCCCAAACCTGCCATCTGATTGTGCTCGACAAACGCATCGACTCACCGACCGAGTTCAAGCAGATCATCGGCCGCGGCACCCGCATCAACGAAGACTATAACAAATTCTTCTTCACCATCATGGACTTCAAGCGGGCTACGGTGCACTTTGCCGACCCGGATTTCGACGGCGATCCGGTGCAGATCTACGAGCCGGGCACAAAGGATTCTGTTGTTCCGCCGGACGAACAGTCCGGGGCTGGCGTGGAATATCCTCCGGGCGGGCTTGTTACCGACCCGCTCGTAACAGGCGAGACCCGGAAGAAATACTATGTCGATGACGTCGAAGTCACCATTGCAACCGAGCGCGTGCAATACCTCGACGCCAACGGCAAGCTCATTACCGAATCTCTCAGGGACTATACCCGCAAGACCGTCCGAAAGGCATATGCATCACTCGGCGATTTTCTTAATGCCTGGAATAGCGCTGAGCGTAAACAGGCCATTATCGAGGAGCTTGCCGGTCAAGGGGTTTTCCTCGACGAACTCGCCGAGCAGGTGGGTCGCGACTATGACGCCTTCGATCTCGTCTGCCATGTTGCCTTCGACCAGCCGCCCTTGACCCGCCGTGAGCGAGCCGAGCACGTGCAGAAACGCCATGTCTTCGCCAAGTATGGTGAAAAGACGCGCGCCGTTCTCCAGGCCCTGTTGCAGAAGTACGCCGACAGCGGGATCAGGAGTGTCGAGTCCCTCGATATCCTGAAAGTTGATCCGCTGACCACTTTCGGCACGCCGGTCGAAATCATCCATCTCTTCGGCGGCAAGGAGAACTACCTTGCCGCGGTCCTCGAACTCGAAACCGAACTTTATTTCAAGGCGGCCTGATCTATGCCCAATGTCTCCAATATCGTCAAAACCATCCAGGATATCATGCGCAAGGACGCCGGCACCTACGGCGACGCCCAGCGCCTGGAACAGCTTGGCTGGATGTTCTTCCTCAAGATCTTCAACGACCGCGAGAAGGAACTCGAACTCCTGCGCGACAACTACAAATCCCCATTGCCGCAGCACCTGCGCTGGTCGGACTGGGCAGCCAATGACGAAGGCATCACTGGCGATGTCCTGCTCGATTTCGTCAACAATACCCTCCTGACCAGGCTGAAGTCTCTGACCGGCGTCGCCGGGGACAAGCTCACCACCCTCATCCGCACCACCTTCGAGGATGCCAACAACTACATGAAGAACGGCACCCTCATGCGGCAGGTCATCAACAAGATCAACGGCATCGACTTCAACGCCTCCGACGATCGGCACATGTTCGGCGACATCTACGAAAAGCTTCTCAAGGACCTCCAGGCGGCCGGCAATGCGGGGGAGTTCTACACACCCCGCGCCGTCACCCGGTTTATCGTCGAACAGGTCAATCCGCGCCTGGACAAACAGGAATTCATCCTCGATCCCGCCTGCGGGACCGGCGGCTTCCTCACCTGCACCATCGAGCATCTGCGCAAGCAGGCAAAGACCGAAGCCGACGAACGCTTCATTCAGGACTGTTTCGCCGGTATCGAGAAAAAGCACCTGCCGCACATCCTTTGCATGACCAACCTCCTGCTGCACGGCATCGACGTCCCATCCAACGTCCGACACGACAACACCCTTGCGCCCGCCCGCTGCGGGATTGGTCGCCCAGGGAGCGCGTAGATGTCATCGTCACGAATCCGCCCTTCGGCGGGATGGAGGAAGACGGCATCGAGGCCAACTTTCCATCCGAATTCCGCACCCGCGAGACCGCCGATCTTTTTCTCGTCCTTCTCATGAAGATTCTCAAGCCTGGCGGCCGCGCCGGTCTCGTTCTGCCGGACGGCACGCTTTTCGGCGAAGGCGTCAAGACCCGCATCAAGGAAGAGTTGCTCCGCGAGTGCAACCTGCACACCATTGTCCGCCTGCCCAACGGTGTCTTCAATCCCTACACCGGCATCCGGACCAATCTTCTCTTCTTCACCAAGGGTCAGCCAACCACCGAAGTCTGGTACTACGAGCACCCCTATCCGCCCGGCGCCACGTCCTACAACAAGGGGGAACCGATCCGCATCGAGGAGTTCGAAACGGAGCGGGCCTGGTGGGGAGATGAAGCGAACGGCTTCGCCGGGCGCGTGGAAAACGAGCAAGCCTGGCGCGTCTCGATCGACCAGATCAAGGCGGGCAACTACAATCTCGACCTCAAGAACCCGCACGTCAGCGACACCGGCCCCGGTGACGTGGATCACCTTCTGCCCGAATATGAAAAACTTCTCGCCCAGATCGCCGCCACCCGCGCCGAATTGAAGGCGCAGTTGCAGGAGGCGCTGGCGGGAAGGGTGAGAGAAGAAGAATAAGGGAGGAAATCATTTTTCAATTCACCTTCACCCTCAGTTGGCCCCTTTATGCCCTCCTCGATTGGGTGCAGGAGCAGGAAACGGGCGTATGAAGCTGGAGACGTTCTTCGAGAAGTTCGAGCAGTTCGCCGAAGCGCCCAATGCGGTGGCGAAGCTGCGTGAGTTGGTGCTGCAACTGGCGGTGCAGGGAAAACTCCTTCCCCAAGATCTAGATGACGAACCTGCTGAAGCCTTGCTTCGACGAATTGATTCCGAGCGGGAACATTTGGTTAGAGCTAAACAAATCCGGAGGCAAGAATCGCTTGGACCGATAGCCGACGACGAGACTCCGTTTTCAATTCCAGGGAGCTGGCAATGGTGCCGTCTCGGGGACATATGTTTTGTGATTACTGACGGAGCACACCATACACCGAATTATTTGGAAACGGGAGTTCCCTTCTTGTCTGTGAAGGATGTCTCAGGAGGCAAAATTAACTTTTCGAACACCAGATTCATTTCGGAGGAAGCACACCGGGAGTTGTGCAAGAGGTGCCGACCTGAGCCGGGCGATATTCTGCTCACAAAGGTCGGAACTACCGGCATCGCAGTGACCGTGGATGATAGCCGAGAGTTTAGCCTTTTTGTCAGCCTGCTCTTCTAAAGTTTTCGCATAAGAACCTTGACAGAAGGTATCTTAAGTACCTCATAAATTCCCCGTTTGTTAGGCAGCAATCAGCTGATAACACCCAAGGCATTGGCAACAAGAATTTGGTTCTCCGGTTGATCAACCAGTTCAGCGTACCTATCCCCCCACTCGCCGAGCAAAAGCGGATCGTGGCGAAGGTGGATGTGTTGATGGCCTTGTGTGATCGGCTGGAGGCGCAGCAGCAGGAACGCGACACCCGGCATGCCGCGCTTGCCAACGCCTCTCTTGCCCGCTTTGCCGATGCACCCACCCCGGCGAACCTCAACCTCCTCTTTCATCTGTCTTACGCCATCGCACCCGCCGATCTCCGCAAAACCATCCTTACTCTTGCTGTCCAAGGGAAGCTCGCTCCAGCCAGCGAGACCAAGCACGTTGTTCTCGGAGAGGTGATCGAATTGATCTCCGGGCAGCACCTGCTTGCACATGAACACAACAAGGAAGGGAAAGGGATTCCTTATCTGACCGGTCCGTCGGACTTCGGTGCGAGGCACCCGAATCCAACTCGCTGGACGGAGACTCCAAAGGTGGCGGCAGAACCAGGAGACATCTTAATCACCGTCAAGGGAGCGGGAGTCGGAAAGACAAACAAATTGGTCGCAGAGCGAACTGCAATTAGCCGCCAGTTGATGGCTGTTCGTGTGGTCAGAGCTGATCCGGATTTTATTCGCCTAGTATTGATGGATTCAGCCGATCATTTTCAGTCATCAATGACGGGTATCGCAATTCCGGGCATCGGGAGAAAGGATGTTCTTGAACTAAAAGTTGAACTTCCCCCCCTCGCTGAACAACGCAAGATCGTTGCCAAAGTCGATCAACTGATGGCCTTGGTGGACCAGTTGGAAGCGCAGCTCACGGCTTCTCGCACCGCCTCCATCAACCTCATGGAAGCTGTGGCCGCCGAACTGACTGTATAGGTGCGATTTATGCCGAACTTTTCCCAGCCATCTTTTGACCACGAAGCCACCGGAGATATATATCCGTGGCCGATGGCAGGCTGCCCGACAATGAATAGCCCTTGACACCGACAGCGACTACTTCCTGAAAGCAGTAGATCGATGAATTACAGATGCCTACTGGATTTCAATTGAGAATAGTGATAAGGGAGTACCCAAATTAGCAAAGAGAGTTAGATATTGCCAATATACAAACTGCCTATTTATAGACGCTTGCTATTACGCTACTACCAGATAGTCAATTGAAAAAGTTGTTGCCGCTATGAAAAAGACTCCGATTCCAGCTTGGCTCTATGTCCCTCCGGTGCAACTTGACCGTCCGCCCGTCATCAAAC
>JAPLJX010000297.1 GCA_026388375.1 Deltaproteobacteria bacterium | reverse complement strand
TATATTGAACCAACGTCAGCGGCAGCGATTGCCGGCGCCAGCAAGTACCTGGCGAAATCGAAAGACGAAGTGGTGGTCTCGGTGTTTACCGGGCACGGCTTGAAATCCACCGAGAAAATGTTGAAAATAGTAGCAGAAAGTCGACACGACTAGAGAAGGACAGCCGTGGCAAATACGATGGTAATTTCCAAATCGCTAAGCGGTAATGAAATTGACAAAACCAAAAGCAATATTATTTGATTGGGATAACACACTGGCCGATACCTGGCCAACTATCCATCAGGCAATGAGCGAAACCTTCACTGCAATGGGGCAAGAGCCCTGGAGTATCGAAGTAACCAAGGAGCGCGTGCATCGCTCGCATCGAGAGTCATTTCCGGAGATATTTGGTGACAGATGGGAAGAGGCGGGGGATTTATACATCCATAATTTTAAGCGTATCCACCTTGAAAAACTCACCCCTTTGGAAGATGCTGAGGAGGTTTTAAAAGCGCTACAAGTTACTGATATATATACAGCCCTTGTCAGCAATAAAACCGGTGAAAATTTACGCCTTGAAGTTGACCATGTTGGCTGGAATGATTATTTTTCCAAGGTAATTGGTGCTAAAGATGCAGAGGAAGATAAGCCATCACCAAAGCCTGTAATTATGGCTCTTGAGGGCAGTGGTGTTGCGCCTGGGCGCGATGTTTGGTTTGTTGGCGATAGTGTAACTGATATGGAATGTGCGTATAATTCTAATTGTGTGCCAATTTTCTATGGCGATCAGGATTTAAGGTTAGATAAATTCAAGAATTTCCGGCCAGTCAGGCATTTTAAGAATCATGGTGAGTTGGTTTCCGTTATAAAAAGTTTCTTTTAATGTCACAAAATAAAGCAATTGTTATCCACCCACAATTAAAATGTGATAGGTTGAAAAAATGGACACCAATGTTTCGCTCTCCTTAGTCGGCAGAGAGAAGGCAGGTGAACCCCGTAATAACGAGAGGGGGACAGGTTCGATGATCTATAATGAGGAGTTCGAAACACTGCCGCGCGAGGTGTTGGAGGTCTTGCAGTTCAAGAGGCTCAAACAGGCCGTCCAGCGAGTTTACCATACCGTCGGCTTCTACCGCCGTTTCTTTGATGAGGCGGGCGTCCAACCGGACGACATCAAGACGCTGGACGATCTTAAGCGGTTCCCGTTCACCACGAAGCAGGATCTCCGCGACAACTACCCCTTCGGGATGTTCGCCGTCCCGATGAGCAGCGTTGTGCGCCTCCACGCCTCCTCGGGGACGACCGGCCGCTCAACCGTCGTGGGCTACACGAAGCGCGACATCGACACCTGGTCGGAGCTGATGGCCCGCTGTTTCGTCGCTGCGGGTCTCACGAAAAATGATATCATCCACAACGCCTACGGCTACGGTCTCTTCCCCTGGGGACTCGGGGCCCATTACGGGGCGGAGAAACTCGGCGCGAGCGTCATCCCGATGTCCGGCGGCAACACAAAACGGCAGATCATGATCCTCCAGGATTTCGGCCCGACGGCGATCTGCTGCACCCCTTCCTACGCGCTGAACCTCGCGGAACAGGGCAAGGCGATGGGCGTCGACATGCGTTCCCTGAAGCTTCGGGTCGGGATTTTCGGCGCCGAGCCCTGGAGCGAGAAGATGCGGCGGGAGATCGAAAACGCGATGGGAATCACCGCGCTCAACATCTTCGGCCTCTCCGAAATCATGGGGCCCGGGGTTGCGATGGAGTGTCTGGAGGGTCGGCATGGGATGCATATCTTCGAAGACCACTTCCTCGTCGAGACAATCAATCCCGAAACCGGCGAGGTTCTTCCGCCGGGTGAGGCGGGGGAGCTCGTCTTCACGACAATCACGAAGGAGGCCTTTCCGCTGATCCGCTACCGCACCCGGGACATCTCCCGCCTGATCACG
>JAPLJX010000113.1:3889-13573 GCA_026388375.1 Deltaproteobacteria bacterium | reverse complement strand
TGCATACTTTTCAAAATCCGTCAATTACCACCTTCTGGACCGAAGGTGTCGGCCCGCTTGGGGAATCCATTGTCGGAGGCGGCCTGACCGCTCAACTGGCCGCAGGCGGCGAGGATGTCCCGGCCGCGACTCGCGCGGAGGATGGCGGTGTAATGGCGGTCGAGCAGGACCTGTTGAAAGGCCGAGACCGCCTCCGGGGTTGGAGTCCGGTAAGGTGCGCCGGGAAACTCGTTGAAGGCGATGAGGTTCAACTTGCAGCGGATGCCGCGGAGCAGGCGGGCCAGTTTTTCCGCATCCGCCGGAGAGTCGTTGACGCCGGCCATGAGGATGTACTCGAAGGTCAGCATTCGCCGCCCCGGCATCGGGTAGTCCCGGCAGGCAGCCAGCAGTTCCCTCAGCGGGTATTTCCGGTTCACGGGCATCAGTTCATCCCGTCGCCGATCGTCCGGGGCGTTGAGAGAGATGGCGAGGTTGACGCAGACGTCTTTTCCCAGTTTCACGATCAGTGGGGCGATGCCGCAGGTGGAAACGGTGATTTTCCGGTTGGAGAAACCGAGACCGTGATCGGAGGTGAGGATCCGGACCGCCTTCAGGGTGTGGTCGTAGTTTGCAAGCGGTTCCCCCATTCCCATCAGAACGATGTTCTTGATCTCCGGCCCCTCGGGCGTGTGGCGCCGGAGCATCGTCATCTGGCCGGTGATCTCGGAGGGGAGGAGATTTCGCCTGAGCCCCTGCCGTCCGGTCAGGCAGAAGCGGCAGCCCATCGCGCAGCCCGCCTGGGTTGAGATGCAGGCGGTCCAGTGGTTCCGGCCGGGGATCAGGACGCTTTCGATGAAGAGACCGTCCTCAATGCGGAAGAGGGCCTTTTTCGTCCCGTCCGACGCGGTCTGGATCCGGTCGATTGCGGGTTCGGCGATCCGGGTGAGCCCCTCCATCCGGGTGCGGAACTCCCGCGCGAGGGTTGTCATCTCCGCGAAGGAGGTCGCCCCGCCGACGTAAAGCCATTTCATGATCTGCCGTGCGCGGTACTTCTCCTTGCCGAGGCTGGCAATCAAAACCTCGATCTCCTCCAGGGAGAGGTCGCGGATGTTGGGTAGGACCGTCATGTTTGCGCCTGATTCGGAATATTATTCTTTTGGCAGAAGGATGATCGCAATCCGGCGGTTCTTCGCCCGCCCTTCGGGGGTGTCGTTTTCGGCAATCGGCTGGTATTCCCCAAAGGCAACTGCCGCGAGCAGGGAGGGATCGATTCCCTGCTTTTCCAGATACCGGGTGACGTTGAGCGCCCGTGCCGCCGAAAGCTCCCAGTTCGTGGGATACCTCTTTGCGAGGGCTCCTGCGGTCGGGATGCTGTCCGTGTGTCCCTCGACGCGGATCATCTTGTCCGTTACGGTCATCAGAATCTCAACGACGCGCTTCAGCACGCCCAGACCCTCCGGTCGGATTTCCGTCTGACCGGAGTCGAAAAGGATCTTGTCCACAACATCCACGGTCAGTTTCCCTTTGAGCTCGGTAATGGCGATCTGCCCCTGCGCGATTTCGCTCTTCATCTCGGAGAGGAGATCCTCGTAGGTCTTGCTGACCGTCCGGACCTCCACCTCCTTCGTTTTTTCCAACAGGGAGATGCTTTCTGCGAACATCTGCTTGTCGCCTTCCAATTCGGTGTTCCGGTTCCGCAGCTCCTCGATGGTTCGGTTTGACTCCTCCGTGATTCTGTTCAGGCGGGCGTCCAGATCGGTCCGCTCCTTCTCAAGCCTCTCCGTGTCGACAATCAGTCTATCCTTATCGGCAATCAGCCCCTCCGTCGCGGCCGTCATCTTTTCAATTTGCGCCTTGAAGTCGCTGTTTTGCGTCGTCACGGCCGCCAGATCGCGGTTCAGAGCATTGGCCTCGGCCTGTTTCAGGAGATAGTCGCTCTTGGCAACACAGCCGCCCATGCCCACGCCAAGGATAAGAAACACAACAACCACGACCGCCAGACCGGGGATTTTTTGAAACATGGTCTCCTCTACATGAAGATGTTGACCGATTCCCGCGCGATCAGCAGGAAAGAGCGCGGGAAGATGCCCATGTGGATCAACGCCCAGATGCTGATACCAATCACGACCGCGTAGGCGGGAGAGGGATCCATTCTGCCGATCTCGCCTTCCGGTTCCTTGAAATACATGTACATGATGACCCGAAGGTAATAGTAAACGGCCACCACGCTGTTGAGTACGCCGATGATCGCCAGCCAGTAATACCCGGCTTTGATGGCGTCGCTGAGGACGTAAAACTTGCCCATGAAGCCGGCAAGGGGAGGGACGCCCGCCAGCGAGAGCAGAAAAACGCTCATCGCCAGCGCGATCATCGGGTGTCTTGTCGCGAGGCCCGCATAGGATTCGATGCCGGTATTGGGCGCCTCTTTCCGACCCAGAAGGATGACGACCGCAAAGGCCCCGATGTTCATGAAGGTGTACACGAGGAGATAATAGAGGATGCTCGCGGAGAAAACCTTGTCGCCGACGGTGAAGGCGATCAGAATGTATCCGGCATGGGCGATGCTGGAATAGGCGAGCATCCTTTTGATATCGTTCTGCATCAGGGCGGTGATGTTTCCCAGGGTCATCGTCAGGACGGCGATGATCCATAACAGGCCGGTCCATTCCGTCAGAAAGGGGTAGAGGGCCGTGTAGAAGACCCGCAGAAATGCGCCGAAGGCCGCGGCCTTCACTCCGGTTGCCATATACGCGGTGATGGAGGTCGGGGCGCCCTCATAGACATCGGGCGTCCACATATGAAAGGGGACGGAGGCCGTCTTGAAACCGAACCCCACGATGAGCAGGGCCATCCCCGCCATGAAGGCGGGTGTAATCAGGAAGTTACCTGATGTGACATAACGCGCAATTTCCCGGACATCCAGTATGCCGGTCGTGCCGTAGATCAGCGCGATGCCGTACAGCAGAAAGGCGGTGGCAAAGGCCCCCAACAAAAAGTACTTGAGCGAGGCCTCCGCCGACCGGGGATTGCCGATCAGGAGGCCGCAAAGGACATAGATTGCGATGGACATGACCTCCAGGCCGATGAAAATGGTGACAAAATGGTTGGAGGAAACCATGATCATCATGCCCAGGATGCCGAACAGCAGCAGGGCGTAATATTCGCCTTTGATCATCTCTTCCCGCTCAACGTACCGAAGCGACAACAGTGTCACGAGAAGCGAAATCACCAGCGCCAGCGCCTTGAAAAAAAGGCCGAAGTTGTCAATCGTGTAAAGTCCGTTAAAGATGTCGATGGCGCTGTTCCATAAACGGCAGGTGAAGAAAAGCGCGACACCTGCGCCGATCAGCGAAACGCCGCCCGCAAGGCGCCCGATATCGCCCTTCCTGCGAAAGGCGGACAAAAGTAGAATGAAAACAGCAGAGAGCGTAATCACAATCTCCGGTATGATCCAACCGAAGGCAAGTTCCGGTTTCATGACAACCATAATTTCCTACCTTTCATCTCCATGGAACCGGGCCCGCCGGATGGGTACTCGCAATTTTCGTCTGCATGTTTTGGAGATAGCCTGCGGCCGTTGCGTCGATCTTCCTGAAGAAAGCCTGGGAATAGAGTCCCATGAAAAATATGAAAAAGACAATCGCGCAAAGGATGACCGTTTCCCTTTTCGTAATGTCTTTTAAATTTCTATTCTCCTCCTTCGTGATCTGTCCGAACATGACGCGCTGGAACATCCACAGCATGTACACGGCGCCCAGAATGACGCCGGAGGTGGCCAGCACCCCATAGCTTACGTTGCTTCTGAAAGCGCCAAGCAGGATCAGAAATTCGCCCACGAAGCCGTTCGTGCCGGGCAGCGCGATGGAGGAGAGCGTGATGATCATGAAAAAAACGGCCAGCCTCGGCATCACTTTGGAAAGCCCGCCGAAGTCGGCGATCATCCGCGTGTGCCGTCTCTCATAGATCATGCCGACGATGAGGAACAGCCCCCCCGTGCTGATGCCGTGGTTGAGCATCTGGTAGATGCCCCCTTCCAGCCCCTGCATGTTGAAGGCAAAGATGCCGAGCATCACATACCCCAGGTGGCTGACCGATGAATAGGCGATCAGCCTTTTCATGTCGGTCTGCATGATGCACATGATGGCGCCGTAGATGATCCCGATCAGCGCGAGAATGGAGATGAGCGGCGCGGCGGCGAGGGCGGCCTGCGGGAAGAGGGGAATGGCAAACCTCAGGAATCCATAAGTTCCCATTTTCAGCAAGACGCCGGCCAGAATGACGCTGCCTGCCGTGGGCGCCTCCGTATGGGCATCGGGCAACCACGTGTGAAAGGGGAACATCGGCACCTTGATGGCGAAGGAGAGAGCAAAGGCGGCAAAGAGCCAGTATTGCTTCATGACCGGGATGTTTGCCTTGTAGAGATCAAGCAGGTTGAAGGTATAGAGCCCCGTATCGCGGCCGTAGTGGAAATAGAGGGCCATGATCGCCAACAGCATCAGCACGCTGCCCACCATGGTAAAGAGAAAAAACTTGATGGCCGCATAGATCCGGCGCGGGCCGCCCCAGACCCCGATGAGGAGGTACATGGGCACCAGCATCAGCTCCCAGAAGATGTAAAAGAGGACGAGATCCAGTGCGCAGAGGGCGCCGAGCATGGCCGTTTCCAGTAGCAGGAACGATGCATAGTATTCCTTTACCTTATCCGTGATCGAGTTCCAGGAACAGAGCACGCACAGCACGGTGAGGAAGGTTGTCAAAAGCACCAGGAGCATGCTGATGCCGTCCACGCCGAGGATGTAGCCGATGCCGAATTCGGGAAACCAATCCAGGTTTTCCATGAACTGCATCCCCGCCGTTTTTTCATTGAAATTGAAGAACAGCGGGAGGGAGAGACCAAATTCCAGCATCGTCCAGATGAGCGTAAAAACCTTGATGAGAAGGGGGTTTTTCCGTGGCAGCAGTATCAAAACAAGCGCAACGCCCAGCGGTAAAAAAATAATTGTGCTCAGCAGAGGGAATACCATGTCCATTCACCGATCCATGATCCATTGACCACCATCACCGATACATTATCCATCGTGACGGCTTCGTATGCTTTATCTAAAACATCGGTATTACGACGAGATAACCGATCACGATCACGGTGCCGAGGATGACGGCGAGGGCATATTCCTGAACGTAACCGGTCTCCAGCCGTCTTAATCGTCCACCCGCCCGTTCCACGACAACGGCCATGCCGTTGACGGCGCCTTCGATCATGCCGTTGTCCACCACCTTGAGGAGCATGGCGCCTGCCTTCAGGGTGCCTCGGACAAAGAGCAGTTCATAAAACTCATCTACGAAATACTTGTTATGGACGGCGCGATAGAGTCGGGAGAAGGTTGCCGTAAACCGTCCCGGCAGATCAGGCCTCTTGACGTAGAGGATGTAGGCCAGGGTTATTCCGAAAAGGGCGATCATCACGGAGGCAACCATCAGGGTCATTTCCAGTGAGCCGTCGTGCCCGGCCGTTTCCGTTGTGGACGCCCAGGCCGTAGAAATCAGATCAAGACCGCCCGCTGTGGATGATGCAGGTGTTTCTGAACCGAAAATCGGCGCCAGAAAGTGTTCGATCGCGTTATTCCCTCCCAGCAGGGAAGGAATGCCCACGTAACCGCCGACTAGGGATAAAAAGGCCAGGATCGATAACGGGATGGTCATCACCTTGGGGGATTCGTGGATATGATGTTGGGCCTCCGCGGAGGCGCGACACTCCCCGTGAAAGACGGTGAAGAAAAGCCGAAACATGTAGAAGGCGGTCATGCCTGCCGTCACGGCGGCAAGCAGCCAGATCAGCATATGGCCTTGAGAAGAGCTGAATGCCTTCCAGAGGATCTCGTCCTTGCTGAAGAATCCTGAAAATCCGGGTATCCCGGAAATGGCCAGGCACGCGATAAAAAAGGTCCAGTAGGTGACGGGGATTTTCTTTCTCAATCCCCCCATATTCCTCAGATCCAACTCCCCGCTCATCGCGTGCATCACGCTTCCCGCCCCCAGGAAGAGGAGTCCTTTGAAAAAGGCGTGGGTCATCAGATGGAAAATGCCCGCCGCATAGGCGCCCACACCCATGGCCACGAACATGAAGCCCAATTGGCTGATGGTGGAATAGGCGAGGACCTTCTTGATGTCATACTGGGCGAAACCGATCGAGGCGGCGAAAAACGCCGTTAATACGCCGATCAGCGCGACAATGAGCATGGTGTCGGGCGCCATGCTGTAGAGGAAATTAAGACGGGCGATCATGTAGACGCCTGCCGTGACCATGGTTGCCGCATGGATCAGCGAACTCACAGGCGTCGGCCCTTCCATCGCGTCGGGCAGCCAGACGTAAAGGGGGATCTGTGCCGATTTTCCGACGGCCCCCACAAAAAACAACAGGGTGATCAGCGTAACGACGTCGCCGCTCAGCAGATGGGCGCTCTTCTGTATCTCCCCGAAATTGAGCGTCCACACCCCCTCGGCCCCCAGACTGACAAATAAAAGAAAGATGCCCAACAGAAAACCGAAGTCTCCGATCCGATTGACAATAAATGCTTTTTTGCCGGCGGTTGCCGCCGAATCTTTTTCATACCAGAAGCCGATCAGCAGATAGGAACAGAGCCCGACGCCTTCCCACCCCACAAACATCAGCAGCAGGTTGTTCCCCGTCACCAGAAGAAGCATCATGAAGACGAAGAGGTTCAGGTAAATGAAAAATCGCTTGAATCCGGGATCATCGTGCATATACCCGACGGAATAGACGTGAATCAGAAAACCGACCCCCGTGACCACAAGACACATGATCACCGAAAGGGCGTCGATTCTGAAACCGATCGGCACACGAAATTCGCCCGATGCGATCCAGGTATAGAGGTCTAACTCGAAGATCCTGGCCGCCGCCGGCATCTCCAGAAACTGGAAAAAAACGGCGAGGGAGGCCAGAAAGGAGAAAAAGAGCGCAAGGCAGGCGACCCAGGAAACGAAGCCCCGGGAGGTCCGACTTCCGAGGGAAGCGTTGATGATGAATCCCAGTGCCGGGAAACAGGGTATCAGCCAGATCGATTCAGCCATGGATGTACTTCCTTAAAAAAGCGTTACAAAACAATCTATTGGATTCCGCTGATTCAGCCTTTCAACAGGTTGAATTCATCGGCGTTGACCGTTCCCTGAAGACGGAAGACCATCACAAAGATGGCCAAACCCACGGCGGCCTCCACGGCGGCGACGGTCATGATGAAAAAAACGAACACGGACCCGTCCATGGAGGAAAATGCGTTGCCGGAAGCGATGAATGCCAGATTAACCGCGTTTAACATCAGTTCGATGCACATGAAGACGACGATCACATTCCTTCGGGTGATCGCGCCGATCGCCCCGATCGAAAAAATGATGCCACTCAAGACCAAACACAAACCGGGAGGGATTTCCTGAAACATTTCTTTCTCCTGTTACTGATAACCACGCCGTCATTTGTTCCTTTTGGCAATGACAACGGCCCCCACAATACCGATCAAAAGCAGGATAGACGCAACCTCGAATGGAAAGAGATACTGGCCGTAGAGCAGGGCTCCCACCGTTTTTGCATTCCCCGCTGCGGCGACCGCATCGGCCGGATAATCGCCGACCCTGGCCGTCATCCGGTAAAACAGCGCGCCGAAGAGCAATTCGACGAGCAAGATGACCATGAGCAGCGCCGCGGCCATCTTTTTTCCGAGTGACCAGGATGCTTTGGTTGTCTCCTCCTCATTCCCCTTGTCCATGTTGACCATCATGATCACAAAAAGGATCAGCATCATGATGGCGCCGGCATAGACCATGACCTGGGCCACCGCGATGAACTGGGCATTGAGCAGCAGATAAATAATGGCCATGGCAAAGAAGGTGACGATCATCCACAGCGCGCTGTGAATGGGATTTTTCCGGGTTGCCATCAGTACGGAAGAGACGATGACCACGAGCGCCGTAATCATGAACAGTATGAACTTGAATCCTATGGCATCCATCTTTTCATCCTTTGGCGGAAAGCAGGCTTTCCTTCGTCAGCAGGAAATCCTTCCTTGCGTAATGAACATACTCGTAGTTCTGCCCCAATTTGATCGCATTGACCGGACAGGCCTCCTGGCAGAAGCCGCAGAATATGCATCTCAGGGCTTCGATTTCGTATCTTCCGGGATAACGGGAACCGTCCTCTCTCTCCCGGATTTCCAGCGTGATGCAGTGCGAAGGACACACCGCAACGCATAACCCGCAGGCCACGCAGGCGGTCTCGCCCGTCTCATTCTTTTCAAAGTAATGCATTCCCCGCCAGCGTGGCGATATCGCCCTTTTCTCCTCCGGATACCGTATGGTGACCGGTCTGGAAAAAAACGCCTTTAAGGTCAGTCTCAGCCCTTTCAGCAGAGGGAGTATCATACTTTGCCTCTCTATCTCAGCGCCACAATAAAGGCGGTGATCACCACGTTGGCGAGCGCCGCCGGAAAGAGGAACTTCCATCCGAATTTCATGATGTGGTCGTAACGCATCCGCGGGTAGGTGCCCCGGATCCAGATGAAGATGAAGATCATCCCGCACGTTTTCAAAATGAACCACACCGGTCCGGGCAAAACCGGCCCCAGCCAGCCGCCCAGGAACAGCGTCGTGGTCAGGGCGGCCACCGTGACCAGATGGGCATACTCGGCAATCATGAAAAGGGCGAACTTCATGCTGCTGTACTCGATGTTGAATCCGCAGGCGAGTTCGCTTTCCGATGCAGGCATGTCGAAGGGCGTCCGGTTGATCTCGGCCAAGGCCGCCACAATGTACAAAAGAAAGGCAAAGGGTTGATAGACGATAAACCAGACATTCCGCTGGGCCTCGACGATTTCGGTCAGGCGCAGGGAACCCGAAAGAATGATCGTTCCGATCACGATGAGCCCCAGCGCGACCTCGTAACTGATCATCTGCGCCGCCGCCCGGAGCGCACCCAGAATCGCGTATTTGTTGCCCGATGACCAGCCACCCAGGACGATTCCGTATTCCCCCAGGGTTCCCATGGCAAAGATATAGAGGATCCCGATATCCACATCCGCAATGACCAGTTTGATCTCCCGCCCGAAGAGGGTAACGCTCTGCCCAAACGGAATGACGGCAAACATGGAGAGGGCGGCGACAAAGGAGATCATCGGGGCGATCACATAAACGGGCTTGTCGGCGTTGTTCGGAATGATGTCTTCCTTGACGAAGGATTTTATCCCGTCTGCAATGGGCTGGAGCAATCCCCAGGTCCCCACCCGGTTGGGTCCCAGCCGGACCTGGAGGTAGCCGAGGAATTTCCTTTCCGCGAGGGTGAGATAGGCCACAAAAAGCATCAGGATCGAAATGACGACCAGATTTTTCAGGACCACTTCCAGGATAAAATACCACAGTTCCATATCAAAACCTTTAAAGTCAAACCTTCCGAACGGATACCGCGCTCACCTTGGACGGTCGCAACGAAAGCGCAAGCATCTCGCTGCGTATGGGGACACCTTGCCGCAAGGTGTCCCCGAGAACGCACTCCAGAACGCCCGTTTTTATTCCCGCTTTGATCGCAACCGGTCTTGTCACGGCGCCGTCGATGCTTTCGATGCGGACACTCTCCCCGGCGGCGACATGGAGGAGCGCCGCATCTTCAGGGGATATGAAGAGCTGATCCTTCTGCACCCGGGC
>JAPLJX010000113.1:0-3866 GCA_026388375.1 Deltaproteobacteria bacterium | reverse complement strand
TTTCCGGTTTCCCCCTGCGCCGGTGTGTTGGGCGGGAGACGGGATGCCGCAAATCCCGCCTTGCCGATCCCCGGCGCCTCTTCCGCGTCGCCCTCTTCTTTGAGGATGCCCAGCCGTTGGAGTTCACTTTTGATCTCCGCCGGGTTGTTGTATCGTTTTCCTCCCAGACGGCCGAACAGTTCATTCAGAAACGCATATCCTGCTGCTGTTCCCCGGCAGGCCTTCCTGACGGCCCTTACGCTGCCGTCACCGGAGATGAAGGTGCCTTCCTTGTCTGCAAAGCTGGATGAGGGCAAGACCAGATGGGCAAAATCCATGACGGCCGTCGGCAGCAGATCGCACACCGCGATGAACGCCTTTTGACCGAGCGCCTTTTTGACCCTCTCTCCGTTCAGGTATTGGAACGGGTCTTCTTCGTAGATGAAAAGTCCGGCAATGTCGGGATCGCAGAGAAGTTCATCGGGCGAGGCCATCTCCTTCAGGATGGAAACCGCTCCTCCGGCATTGGCCTGGAGGGCGGCCGGCATGATCAGCCCCCGCTTGTGCAGACCTTTTAGGAGGCAGAAATTCAGAAGCGCCGCAAGGCTTTCCTCACGGTTTGTGACGCCGGAGGCAAAAATAACCCCGATATTCCCTTCATCGCGGATCAGACCGTAGGCCTTGTCCAGCATCTCCGCTTCCACGCCGGCCGACATCAGGGCAGGCTCTTCATGACCGGCCGTAAGGGCTTGCCTCAATTCAACGAAGCCTTCAAAGGTTTC
The DNA here is from genome assembly GCA_026388375.1 of Deltaproteobacteria bacterium. Taxonomy (GTDB): domain Bacteria; phylum Desulfobacterota; class Syntrophia; order Syntrophales; family UBA5619; genus UBA5619. The sequence goes on along the minus strand of JAPLJX010000113.1, from coordinate 3,105 downwards.
CGCCTCTTTGTCGTACTTGTCATCCAGCAGCAACCTTCGGGAGAGGGCGTTGAAAACCTCGGCATCCTGGCCGGGTGTAATCTTCAAATGGGCGTCGGCGATGCCGGAAAGCGAGCAGGGGAGGGGGTCAACGACGATGATCCTGGCGCCGTTCAATCGGACGGCCTCCCGGACCTTGTTGGCCAGCAGGTGATTGTTGATCAGCAGATCGGCGCCGGCCACGATGATCGTTTTGCAGGTTCGGATCGTGTCGTAACGGTAAACAGGGCTGATCCCCATCTGCCGGAAGGCGGCCGAAACTTTTCCCGTATGGTAGGAGGCGGAGGAGGCGACGCGGCCATTCTTGAAGAGCGCCGCAATCCGGGAGATCAGGAAGATCTCCTCGTTGGTGGCCCGCGGCGAAACGATAAACCCGATCCCCTTGCCCTCGGCAGAGAGCCGCTGAAGGTTCTCCGCCGTGATCTTCAGGGCCTCTTCCCGTTCGACTCTCTTTTTCTCACCCTCGATGCGTTGAAAGGGTTCCGTCAACCTCGCCTCGTGGTTCGCAAAATCATAGCCGAAACGCCCGCGGATGCAGAGGGAGGTGTTGTTGGGCGGGAGGTTCTTCTCAGAGATCACCTTGCTGATGATTTTCCCGTCAATCACGTTCAGCGTCAGCCGGCATCCGAACCCGCAATGGGGGCAGGCGGTATCGGTTCGTTCACTCTGCCAGATCCTCCCTTTGATCGGGCTCAAGGTTTCCGTGAGGGCGCCGGCCGGGCACAGGGAAAGGCACTCGCCGCAGGAAATGCAGTCGCTGTTTTCCGTCGGGGCGATCCGGGCCTCAAAGCCGTTGCCCTTGATGTCGATGGCCGCTCTTCCCGACACCTCCCGGCAGGCCTGGTAACATCTCCCGCAGAGGACGCACCGGAGCTGCCAGTAACGGATCAGCGGCGTGGCGTAGTCCTCTTTTTTATCTTCCCGAAGGGCCTCGTATTCAACCTTCTCGATGCCGTGTTCATAGGCGAGCTCCTGGACCCGACATTCACCCCCCTTGTCGCACTGAGGGCAATCCAGCGGATGCGAGGTGAGGATGAGGTTCAAGAATTCCCGCCTCATCTTCAGGAGCCGATCCGATCGGGTGATTACGGAAATACCCTCCACCGCCGGTGTGGTGCAGGAGGTCATCGGCTTCTCATAGCCTTCAACCTCCACGATGCAGAGGCGGCAGGAGGCAATAGGAGAAAGCTGCTCATGGTAACAGAGGGTCGGGATGGCGATGCCTCCCTCCCGGGCTGCCTCGAGGATGGTCTTCCCCTCCTGGGTGATGATCTCTTTTCCGTCAATGGTTAACCGAATCATGTCCATTCCTTACCGTTCAACCTCGAGCGCAATCATGCCGATCCGGTAGCAGCGAAGACAACGCGCAGCCTCGCCGAGCGCCACCGGGGTCGTGTAGCCTGCTTCCACTTCCTGAAAGGTCCGCTTCCGCTCTTCCGGGTCGAGCATCGGCAGGTGCGCCCGCTTGAGACCGCCGATGACGCCGAGCTGCTCCTTTTTGTTGTATACCCCGAGGGTGGAAAAAAGGGTTCTGAATTTTTCCTCGATTGAGGCTTCCACCTTGTTGCCGGTCAGGAAGAGGTCGATCTTTTCCGCCGCTCTCTTGCCGTTGCCCGTTGCTCGGACCAGCACATCGGGACCGGTAACGCAGTCACCGGAGGCGAACACCCCCGCCTGCGAGGTGGCAAAGGTTTCCCCGTCGGAGTCCACCGTTTTCCATTTCGACAGCTTGACGCCGTCTGCCTCTTCCAGGAAGGAATAATCCACCTTCTGACCGATGGCCGGGATCAGGATATCCGTTTCAATGATAAATTCCGAACCGGGCACGGGGACGGGCCTTCTCCGGCCGCTTTGATCCGGTTCGCCCAGCTCCATGCGGATGCATTCCACTCCGACGACCTTTCCGTCTTTTTCAAGTATTTTCGTTGGGTTGCAGAGGTAGTGGAAGTTGACCTTCTCCTCCTCGGCATCTTTGATCTCCACCGGGTCGGCGGGCATCTCCGCCTTCGACCGTCGGTAGACGAGGTTCACATCCGGTTTCCCGATGCGGAAGGAGGAGCGCACGCAGTCGATCGCCACGTTGCCGCCGCCGACGACCACCACTTTTTTCCCTTCCGGATAGGGATCTCTTCCCAGATTGATGTCCAGAAGATACTGGACGCCGGAGATGAAACCACGGTAGTTCTTCTCTTCACCCTCCACCCCCATGGGCGAACTGCCCTGGGCGCCCACGCCGATGAAGACGGCGTCATGATCCTTCCGGATATCGGCGAACTTAATCTCCTTCCCGATCTCGACGCCATAGCGGATTTCCACACCGGCCTCCCTGACGATTTCCACTTCGCTGCGGAGGACCGCCCGCGGCAGGCGGTAATCGGGGATGCCCACGGCGGCCATGCCGCCGGGCTCGGGCAGTTTCTCAAAGATGGTCACCCGATAACCCATCAGAGCCAGGTAGTAGGCGCAGGACAATCCCGCCGGACCGGCGCCGATGACCGCCACCTTCTTGCCATCTTTATGATGATGGCCATGGATCTCCGGATGCCTGTTCTTTTCTATTTCATAATCGGCGACATACCGTTTCAGCCATTTGATGGAAATGGCCTCATCGATATTCGCCCGGCGGCAGTTCGATTCACAGGGGCGGATGCAGACCCTTCCCAGTGTCCCGGCCATGCAGACGCCCTGCCGGATGGTTGCCAACGATTCGGCGAATCGCTGTTCGCTGATTTCTTCCACATAGCGGGGGATGTCGAGACTGCTGGGGCAGACGCTGACGCAGGGGGCGGTGACGGAGTAGCGGTAGCGGCCCTCTCTGGCTTTTTTCTGTTCCTTGATCGCAGCGGCAAAGGCCTGTGGGAAATGGTGCAGCGCGTGGAGGATGGGGTTCATCCCCGTCTGGCCGATGGAGCACTTGGATCCGTCGCGGATGGAGAGGGACAAATCTCTGATTTTCTCCGGGTACGCCTCCTTTCCCTCTCCGGCGGCGATCTTCTTCAGCCAATTGGCGACGATCCTTGTCCCGACGCGGCAGGGGAAACACTTGCCGCAGGATTCCTGCTGCAC
>JAPLJX010000118.1 GCA_026388375.1 Deltaproteobacteria bacterium | reverse complement strand
CAGAGCCGGTCTGGCAAAACTGGACAGTGACATAAGTGGTGAAGCTGCTCTATAATGACAAAGAAAGGAGCAGAGACCATGACAAAACGCACGAGAAGGAATCACGGAGCCGGATTCAAGGCGAAGGTGGCATTAGAGGCGCTAAAAGAGGAGCAGACCCTGGCAGAATTAGCACAGCGATTTGAGGTCCATCCCAACCAAATCACGACATGGAAGAAGCAGCTTTTAGATAGAGCACCAGATTTATTCAATAAGTGCAAAAAATCCCTGGAGCCCGATACGAGGGAACTCCATGCTAAGATTGGAGCACTTACGATGGAGAACGATTTTTTATCCGTGGCGCTCGGGCGCATAGAAGGGTCGAGCGCAAAGAAATGATCAACAGGGAGCATCGGTTGCCCATCACAAAGCAATGTCAACTATTGAATCTCTGCCGGTCAGGCATCTACTACGCCCCTGTACCGGTAAGCGACAAAAATAGGGATCTCATGCGTCTGATCGACAAGATTCATCTGGAGTACCCTTTTCTCGGCAGCAGAGGCATCCGGAATGAACTCTTGAACAAGGGCTGCAAGGTAGGCAGAAGCCATATCCGCACCCTCATGAGAAAAATGGGAATAGAGGCGATCTATAAAAAACCCTGCCTCTCGGAACCGCATCCGTACATCCCCATGGCGAAAGGATTCTGCTATCTTGTGGCAATTATGGACTGGGCGAGCCGTAAGGTTCTTTCCTGGAGGCTCTCCAATACTCTGGATACCTCCTTCTGTATCGAGGCGCTTGAAGAGGCGATCTCCTGTTACGGGACACCCCAGATATTCAACACAGACCAGGGGAGTCAGTTTACCTCTGACGCATTTACCCAGATTCTCAAGAATCATAACATCAGGATCAGCATGGATGGACGGGGCCGCTGGATGGACAACGTGTTCATCGAGAGGTTCTGGAAGAGTGTCAAATATGAAGAAGTATATCTCAAGGCGTACAGTTCAATTGCCGAGGCCAGGAAGGAGCTTGCAAAGTACTTTGATCGATATAATAAAAGGCGACGTCATCAGGGACTTGACGACATGACTCCCGATGTGGTTTACTGGAACAGCATACCGAAGTTGAAGGAAGCGGTATGAATCAAGGCGGCTCACCACTTATAACCCGCTCCCGGTTGTCTAAAGAACCCAGGCCACCTCACTCTTTACGTGATCGATCGATTGAAAAGGGTCACTGTTCTCCGAACGAAATAATTAAGTATACTGTCCCCGGAACTTCCCCGAAGGGCCTGCCCGAATCGCCTACTGCCGCCCCAGCCCCGGTCCCGTCAACTTGTTCACGTACTGGAGACGCGCTCCATACATACCATAGGGGTCGTTCTGAATTTCCTCGACGATCGTGTATAACGTCCAAATACACGAAGAGCTTCCCGAAGAGCACGCAGCCCCCGCGTCGTAGACGATCTTCGCGAAGTACGTGTAGTGGTGCAGCTCGCCATCGCCTCCCGGAAAGATTAAGGTTCCGTTGTACAGGAGAGTCGGGTCCGCCAGGTAATCACCCTCGTAGTGATTCGTGACCCAGCCCATCGAAGTGCCGGTCGAGGTCCCAGTCTTCGAGTTCAGGCCACGATCCAACTTATGGTCATCGTTGCAGTCCACGTTCGCCAGCCAGTCATCGCTCCACTTCATGACGAGGTTCTCAGTCCCCACCGTCACGACTTCGGGCGGTCGACTGAAGTTCTCGGATAGCCCGTTGAAGATGTGTGCTTGATAGTTATAGCCGTACTTGTCGTACCCCACCGTGATGGGGTTTCCATTGACATCCGTAATGCTGCCTGACTGAATCTTCGCGCATTGCGCCGCGTATGATAGACTAGGCATCGCCAACACGCCGCACATTAGCGTTAATAACAACCCGAAGAGTAAACCCAATACTTTTTTCATCTTTGATTCCTCCTTTTCTTTCGGTTTAATTTTTGACGGATATCCTTTGGCCGTAATTTTTTCTTATCACCCCCCCTTCAGAATGAAGTATCGAACATGACTTTATTTACGTCCTTTGCTCTTTTTCTCCGGCTGGATCTCCTTTTGGATAGGGCCTGCAGGATCGGCGTGTTTCAACATGATGGTGAACTCTATCGGCTGTCCGGGGGAAAAGGAGCGGTCTGTCTCGAAGAAGATTCCGGAGCTGCTGAAGTCGCGGGTTATGCCTTGGCCGCCCTTGAGTTTGACCGGCAGTTTGCCTTCGTGACGGGGCGCTCGGCGCTTTTCAGATTCTTTCACTGCCTTTTCTCCCCTTTTCGACTGCGAGATAGCACCACGAAAGCGGGAAAACAATATATCGAGGGGATATATTGTTCTAAACTTTTAGATATAGAACGGAAGGGTTTCCCTGTGAAATCACACCAGCCCCTTCTCCCGGGCGTAGCGCAGAAGGGCCAGGCGGCCTTTCACTTGCAGCTTCTCGCAGATATTGTGCAGATGCACCTTGACGGTGCCCTCGGCGATGAAAAGCTTGCCGGCGATCTCTTTGTTGCGAAGGTCCTGGGCCACCATCTTTACGATGCTGATTTCCCGTGGGGTGATGAGCGCTTCAATCTCGCGCGCTGCGGCCTCCCGCCGCAGAATCTTTTCGAGGTTCGCCGCGGTTGAACGCCGCTCTATCCACTGCTCGCCCGCATGCACCTTGCGGACGCACTGCACCAGGAGCTGCGGCGCCATCTCTTTCAGGACGATGCCCCGAACGCCGGCACGAATCGCCTCCAGCAACTGATCGTCTTCGAGCTCCGCCGTGAGGAGCACCACCCGGGTCGGGAGCTTCTCGGCCAGCATCTCCCGGGCAATCGTCAGGCCGTCTTTCCCGGGCATGCGGATGTCCAGGATGACGACATCGGGCTTGTGCCGGCGCACCGCATTCAGGGTCTCGATGCCGTCTTTGCACCGGGCCAGCAGTTGGAAATCCTCCTCCAGACGGAAGAGATTCTCCACTCCGTCCAGGATGAGCGGGTGATCGTCGGCCACTACCAAGCGAATGGGCATTTCAACCTCTCTCCTCGATAATCGGCAAGGCGATCTCCAGACAGGCTCCTCTGTCGCCGGAGTTGATGGTCAGGCTCCCGCCGAGAGAGGCCACCCTTTCCCGCAGCGTTTTGGGACCCAGGTTCATCTTGGCCAATTCAGATTGGTCATGACGGCCACGAAAAGAAAAACCGGAGCCGTTGTCGGTAACGACAATGCGCAGCGAATGGGGTTCGCCGATTATTTCGGCACGGATGGACGAGGCTTTGGCATGGCGCGCCGCATTGATCATGGCCTCATGGACGATGAAATAGACTTCGTGGGCCACGGAGCCGGGGAGGCTCTTCTGATCAAGTTTCAGATCGAGTTCCACGCGAGGACCCCACTGGCGCTCGATCCGCACGGCCAACTCTTTCAGGCGGCCGGCCAGATCTTCTTGCGACTCGGGCAGGGTTGAATAGGGCGGCTTTAATCGCCGGATCTGGGAACGGAGATCCCGCTGCTCCGTGTAAATCAGTTCCTGAATGTCGGCGATGCAATTGCGGGCGGTCTGCGGATCCTTTTCCATCAACCGGCGGGCCGTTTCCAGTTGCAGGGCCGCGCCGGTCAGGGATTGAAGCAGACCGTCATGCAGGTCCCGGCATAGACGGATGCGCGCCTCCGTGGCCGCCGTTTGCCGCCGCTGCTGTTCATAGGCGCTTAGGTAGCCCAACAGCGCGGCCACAACCGGCAGATACCCGATGCGGATGATGAAGCGGTCCATCGCGAACCCCGGATCCCGGAGCAGGTTTTCCGGATATATGGCCATGACCAGCACGATGCCCATAGCTGTCGCCGCGGTGTCCTGTGGTAAAAAATATCAGGAGCGCGAAGACCGTCAGATCGACGGCGTGGATAACCAGAGACAGATGGATCCAGGTGCTAACCAGATACCACCATAGGGCCGCGCCCAAAACGGCGGCATATATGAGGTACCCAACCAGCAAAGAGTTGATTATCCAGGCGTGCCTGACGGGTTCTACCGGATGAAGATAGACGGCAAAAAGAGAAAATACAACCATGGCCACCCGTCCCGCGGCAATGAACCGTTCTGTCTGGTTTGGGTGGGAATAGTTTATTCCTATGGCTTTTTCCTCACACGTCGTGGAAAATAGATATCTTGTCCCGCCTGCTCCTTACAAAAATTCATATCCGTTTAAACAACGCTACTTTATCTCACAGATATTTTAATTTGGCCGTTTGCCTTATTGAACCCGAATCACCTGTCCCGGACGGATGTTCTCTTTTTGTCCCATCCGGTTCAGCCTGCGCAACTTGTCGAGGGGGATGTTGTTTTCCCGGGCGATCCGATTCAGACTATCCCCTTTTTTGACCGTGTACTGCTTCGTGGCTGTCGATTCGGACACCTTGCCCGTGACCGGTTTTGTCCCCGGCTTGGTTTTCTCCTTTTTCCCCGGTGTCTCCGCTCTTTTCCGCTCCTTTGCCTGGGCTTCCTCACTTCTCGTTGCCAGTTGAAGTGTCTGGCCGATTTTCAGGGTGTCAATCTTCAAGCTGTTGATCTTGCGGATCTCCGTAACGGGAATGCCATACTTCCGGGAAAGAGAGGCCAGCGTATCTCCCTTTTGAACCTGATGGTTCATGGCTTTGCCGGGCTTGGTTGCCTTCTCAGCGGGTCCTGATGCCTTTGCGCTGCGGATCGGGACATTCAACCGCTGACCCACCGCCAAACGTTTCTTCGACAAATGGTTCGCGGAACGGATCGCCTCAGCGGAAGTCTTGTATTTCTCCGCGATGGTGGCCAGGGTTTCCCCCTGTCGCACCTTGTGTTTGATGAACACCCCGCGGACCGCCTGGAAAGAGGCGCGCGGGATCTCCGCCAATGGAATTTCAGAGGCCATCTTGAGCAGCAACGCCGCCTTCTCGATCGGAACCTTCATCTTGTAGGGTCGGTCCGGTGTCATTCGATGCCGAAGTTCGGCGTTAAGAATATTGATGGTCTCCTCGGGCGTTTCGAGTTTCTGGGCGATATCCTGCAAGCGCATGGATCGGTTGATCTCCGCTACTTCATAAGACAAAATGTCTGTTTTGGGGTCTCCCGATCCGAGGTCGATTCCGTATTTCTGCGGATCCCTGACAATGAGCAATGTGGCCAGAAAACGGGGTACATACCGCGCCGTTTCGTAGGGAAGACGCTGATACAGGTCCCAAAAGCGATCCAGATAATTGATGTGCTGAGAGGCGATCGTACGCATGACGCGCCCTTCACCGCAATTGTATCCGGCAAGGACCGTCAGCCAGTCGCCAAACATTGCGTGCAGATCCTTGAAATAATCGATGGCCGCACGCGTCGATTTTTCGACGTCCATCCGTTCGTCTACCCAGTCATCCCGGTTCAGTCCGTATTTATAGCCCGTCGATGGGATGAACTGCCATAAGCCAAGGGCTCTTGCAGAGGATAGTGCACTGATCTTGTAGCCGCTTTCCACCAGTGGCAGCCAAGAAAGCTCCTCCGGCAGACCCGCCTTCTTGAGTTCCCGCAAAATCACGGGCCGATAGATCCTCGACCGCTGATAGGACGAGACGAAAAAATCGCGTTCGACCGTCTGAAATTGACGGATCTCCTTTTCGACGTCCGGATTGCTAACGATTGGAATCTCCCCGCGTTTGCCCTTTGCAACGGACTGGTGTGAGTTGTAGATGGAGAGGATCCGTTTCGAAATCATCAGACGGAGATCATCCTTCTGCCGCACGATATCGGGGTTGCCGTTGGTGTCCAGCAGGAGGGCATACGCCTGATCCAGCATCTGGAGCGCATCTTCGAGTTCGCCGTTCACCCAGTATTTCTGGGATTCATCCAGCAGCAGGAGGGCTTCTTCCATGATATCCCGTTCCTTCTCCGCCTCACGCGCCTTACGCTCATCTCGGGGATTCACTATGGAAGGATTCTGTACGGGTTGCTTTTTTACCGTCTCGCTCTTCTTGGACAGATCCGTGGATATGATCGGCGAAGGAGCATCGACCGCTCCAGCGGATTTTGTGCTCCCATCACTTTTTCTCGGAATATCGGTGGAATTCGGCGCCGGGGAGGGATTCGCCGGCTGAGGCTGTTCCACCACACCCTTCGCCTGGGGATCGGTCTTTTGATTCGGGAGAGGTCCGATCGCCGCGGGAGGCTGCGACAACGGAGATTCCTCCGCGCGAGCCATCTCCCGGACGGATTGGTCGGTTTGTTTTTTTAACACTTCCTGGTTGGATAGCGAGCATGATGAAAGGGTCAAACCGCCAAGACAAAGGCCTATCAGAACCATCGGGATCGTCGAAATCTCATTTCGGAACATCGTTGACTCCTTGCGGAAACGTTTCAAGCCGCCCATGATGGATTTGTCGTTGCCCCGTACACGTCCATCGTACGGTCTCTAATCCATCTTATTGGGTGCGCAGTGCTATACCATACTTTTGCCCTTCCCCAAAATATTAATGCAGCAGATAGGCCTCGATGAAATCGTCGATATCGCCATCCAAAACCCGGTTGACGTTGCCGGTTTCGAGGTTCGTCCGATGATCCTTGACCATTCTATAGGGATGAAGCACGTAGGAGCGGATCTGGCTGCCCCAGGCAATATCCTTTTTGGTTTTGTTGATCTCATCGAGCTTTGCATTCTGCTCCCGGAGTTTCATCTCATAGAGACGCGAACGGAGGTATTTCATGGCCATCGCCTTGTTCTTGTGCTGCGAACGCTCGTTCTGGCACTGGACCACAATTCCCGTCGGCAGATGGGTGAGCCTCACGGCGGAATCGGTCTTGTTCACATGCTGACCACCGGCGCCGGTGGAGCGGTAGGTGTCGATGCGCAGATCCTTTTCATCGATTTCAATCACGATCCGGTCGTCGACCTCGGGATAGACAAAGACGGAGGCAAATGAGGTGTGACGGCGCGCGCCGGCATCAAAAGGGGATATCCTCACCAGCCGGTGAATTCCGATTTCCGCCTTGGCAAAGCCGTAGGCGTATTCACCTCGAATGGTGCAGGTTACGCTCTTGATACCGGCCTCGTCACCCGGAAGATAATCGATGATGGTGGCCGCGAGACCTTTTCTCTCCGCCCAGCGCAGGTACATCCGCAGCAGCATCTCTGCCCAGTCCTGCGCCTCTGTTCCCCCTGCGCCCGCATGAATCGACAGGATTGCATCCAGCGGATCCTGTTCGGAGCCGAGCATCATCTTCAGCTCATCGGCCCGAACGGCGGCATTGAGCCTTTCCAACTCGGAGCGGATCTCTTCCTGGGTCCGATCATCCTGCTCCTCGGAGGCGATTTCGGAAAGAATCCGCAGATCTTCGAGGCTGCTTTTTTGCTGCTTCCATTTCTCGACTGCATCCGTCAGCCAGCTTTTTTCCCGGAGGATCCCGCTCGCCTTTTCCTGGTCATCCCAGAAACCATCGCGCTGAGATTCCTTGTCCAGCTCCCGGATACGCAACTCTTTTTCAGGGATGTCAAAGACAGACCCCGAAATGTTCGATTCTCCGGGCCAGATCGATCAGGGTATCATGAATTCCTTCCAGCATTTTTCCTTCTCCTTTCCAGGATAAAATAGTACGGAATCAAAACGATTCCGCACAAGTAAACGAACAGGTCACCATATGCCGCATAAAAGGTCTTTTCGTCAATGTATTTTACCTCACCCTTCAGAACGGTTCTTTCAAAGAGGCCAGTTTGGGAGAGGATTTTCCCCGTCGGATCGATGATGGCGCTGATCCCGGTATTGGCCGCCCGGATGAGGTAGAGGCGGTTTTCGACCGCCCGGAAAACCGTCATGGAAAGATGCTGAAAAGGCGCCGAGGTTTTCCCGAACCAGGCATCGTTGGTGATGTTCACGAGCAGATCGGCGCCCTTCTGTTTGTACTCTCTTGCCGATTCCGGAAAGATCCCTTCATAGCAGATCAGAACGCCGATACGGTGTCCGTCGCTCTCGATCGGGTTGAATCCCGTTCCCGGCCGAAAGTCGCCTATGCCGCCGACAAGTTTGCCGATGAACGGAAATAATTTTCTCAGCGGCACATATTCACCGTAAGGCACCAGATGCACCTTGTCATATCGGCCCGCAACAGTCCCGTCCGGTCGGAGCAAGTAGGCGCTGTTTGCATAGGAAACCTTTCCTCCACCCTCATCATAACTCGGACTGCCGAAGAGAAGCCGTCGACCGGATGCGTGAGCCACATCGACGACGACCGCCCGCAGCGGATTGGGACCCTCAAAGTAGAAAGGCGCCGCAGTTTCCGGCCAAACGATCAGTCCCCTGTCGGCAGGGATGGAACGAAGGGACAGGGAACGATAGATATTCAGCGTTTGCAACTGGTAGCGGTCGTTCCATTTGATGTTCTGATCGATGTTCCCCTGAACGAGCGCCACTTCGATGGAACTCTTCTTCTGAACAGATTCCCGAATTTCAGCCGTGCGGAAATGACCATAGCCATATATGGCCGCGATCACGGTGAACGCGATCGCGATCTCCGTCAGCAGATGCCTTTCCCGGAATCGGAGCGACCAGAGATTGTAAAGAACCGCGTTGACCATAACGATCGCGAATGATATTCCATAGATGCCAGTTAGATCGGCGATCTGGATGATGTTTTCGTTGAGGTATTGGGAATAGGCCAGATTTTCCCAGGGAAAGCCCGTGAAGAGATGAGAACGGGCAAATTCAAGGATGGTCCACAACAGGGGGGCCGCGAGAAAAAGGGCGCCCCCTCTTCTCTGGAGAAAAACGACGCCCATCGCAAAACAGGCCGTATAGAGGCTCAGGTATGCGGCAAGCAGCAGCATGGCCATGATCCCCATGTAAACAGGAAGATAGCCATATTGAACGACGACATAGGAAATCCAATAGAGGATTCCGATGTTCGCAACCAGGCCCGCCAGAAAACCGGTTTTAAACCCCTCCCAGGGTTTCTTATCCCGCAGTGCATAAAAAAGGGGAATCAGCGCAACCCAGGCCAGGATTCCGCTTCCAAACTTCGGAAAGCAGAGAAACAGAAGAAGGCCGGACAAGAGAGCCACGATCAGGTTTGAAGATACTTTCAAATGCATTATCAATTTTTTCAAGCGTTTCGATCATTCTATCTATGGTTTAACGGCTTGCTGTCCCATAACAACAAGGGGGTTACCTTGTGGTCAACCCCCTTCAGCTATTTCTATCATACGGCGTGATTATAGGCGGAACCATGAAAAGAATCAAGACCGAATATCTGGGGGGTGGGGGCAGGCTGAAAATCGGAACTTGACGATGTAACCCGTTTGCTATACAGTAAGGAAAAATGAATCGAGGTAATTAAAATGGCAAGGACAGCGCAAATCAACTCTCGAACGGAAGCGGAACTTAAAGCGGAAGTGGAAGGCATTTTGAAGAGCCTTGGCTTGTCCACTTCAGAAGCGATCAATATCTTTTTCCGGCAAATAAAGTTACGGCGTGGCCTGCCCTTCCCCGTGGAAATACCGAATGAAGAAACCTTGAAGGTGTTTCAGGACAGCGAAGAAGGCAAGGGGCTTATGGAATGTAAAAACGCTGACGATATGTTCAAAAGATTGGGTGACGGAGGTGCGAAGGGAAAGACATGACAACACCAGTATTGAAGAAGATTGACGCCCTGAAGGTTAGGATTGACGCCCACAGACCGCTTGACGCGCACATGCTCAAACAGGTCAGGGAGTATTTCCGAATCGGCATGGCCTATTCAAGCAACGCCCTGGAAGGAAACTCGTTGACCGAAACGGAAACGAAGATCGTTATCGAAGACGGAATTACCATCGGGGGAAAGCCCGTCCGGGACCATTTGGAAGCCTTGGGCCATTCGGAAGCCTATGACCTGCTTTTCCGGTTGGCAAAGAATCAGGAAATCACAGAGGCGAACGTCAAGGAACTGCACCGGCTGTTCTACTACCGGATCGATGCGAAGCAGGCGGGGAAGTATCGTAAGAGCCGGGTTATCATCACCGGGACGGATTTCATTCCGCCGGCGCCGGAGAGAATACCGGAAATGATGAAAGCCTTTGTGGAGCGGATACCGGATCAACGGGTGGCGCATCACCCAGTTAATTTTTCGGCAATCATCCATAAGGAGCTGGTGACGATTCACCCGTTCATCGACGGCAACGGGCGGGCGGCGCGGCTGCTGATGAATCTTGCCTTACTGCAGGCCGGTTATCCCTTGGCGATCATTCCCCCGGTCCTTCGGCGCGAATACCTCGACACCCTGAACAAGACCCACAAGGGCGACGACGGGCCGTTCATCACCTTCATCGCCGGAGTATGCTACGAATCGACGAAGGAATATCTGAGGCTTTTGGAGAGCTGAAAGATCAAAGAAGAATCCCTATCTCCTCCTGACATTTCAAAGCTCACTTGCCCGAGTAGGCGTTTACCTTCTTATGCTCAGCCCGCATATCGAACGAAAAGGAGAAATAGCCATGAAAGATAGACTTTACCTGCTTAAACCAAACTTTATTGATCAAGGAAAGGCTTACTTCTGCCCCGGATGCGCCCAGGTTGAAGGTATGCTTTCATTTTACCCTGCTCTCCGGGAAAAGATTGATATCCACTATATTGAATTCCCGAGACCTCGCCCCAGCCTCGTGGCCGAGATCGGCGAAGAAAACCAGGGCTGTCCGAAGCTTATCCTTGGAGGAGTATGCCAAATCCCCCAAGGGGTCACGGTCGGTGAGGCCAAGGGGAACCGCTTCATCTCTTTACCGATCGAGATCTGCCGCTACTTGGCCAGTGCCTATGGGGTTGGTGAGCCCCATTAGCGTTCCCGCTATGCTGAAGTCAGTAGATGGAGAACAAAAAACCCATCGAGGCATATCTGAGAACGGGCGGAAAGATCCCGCCGCGGCGGCCGTGCTGAGAGACAGAGACTGACGGCCGTCCGGCGCCATCAAATGAAGCGACCGAGGAGCTTTCGGGCTGCCCGGTTTGTTTTTTGCCGGAATGTGTAAAGTTTCTCATATTATTGCCGATACTTGGACAGGAGGAGCTTGACTGTGCGATCCGATCGGTGGCAGCGGGGGGTCATTCAGCCCCCGAATATTTTTATAAAATTAACTTTAAATTAACATTTTTATCATTTATAAAGGGCCTATCATCGAAAAAGTAATTTATGATTAACTTTCCTATTGCAATACCCTAAAGAGCGTGCTAACAGGTAAGCCTAATGGAAGCACTTTCAGAGGAAGAACTCAAAAAAATTATTCTTGAAATATTCGACCACGGCTCTGTCATCCCATCTGAACACGCCAGAGAAATGATGCGGGAGAGGGGTTACAATATGGCCGATGTCAAGCATATCTTGAAACATGGCGCGTTAAAAAAGACAGAATTTAGTAAGAAAAGCTATGGTTATCGTTACCATATTCATGGTGTAGATTTGGAAGGCCATCCCGGTGCAGTCGTTACTGCGATCAGCAATTTGAAGATCGTAATCGTCACAGTGATGGGAGGGGTAAAATGAAAACGTGTTGGGAGTGCGGGGAGAAGCTGCAAGTCATAAAAGGGGAGCCTTATCATTATACGGAGAGTGGGCTGGATAACGTCTATCTACATGGAATCATCCAATACAAGTGCCCGAAGTGTATGGAAGGCGGTCCGGAGATCCCCAATATACAGGAACTTCACCTCTTGATCGGAAGCCTGGTTATTTGCAAGCGCTTGCCGCTGACGGCTCAGGAGATTAAATATCTCAGAAAAGAGCTTGGTCAGAAGAGTAAGGACATGGCCGAATTGCTGGCGGTTACCCCACAGGAGTATTCCAAATGGGAGAACGC